>CAXTBU010000031.1:33130-34452 GCA_964242885.1 uncultured Actinomycetales bacterium | reverse complement strand
AGCCGAGCGGGGCGAGCAGGGCGACCCGCGCCGCCCGCGCCGGCCGGCTGCCGGTCCGTCCCGCGGCCAGCCCGGCCACCCCGACGGCGAGGCCGCCGGCGACGGCGACGGTCACCGCGGGCGGCGCGAGGTACCGGAGGCTCGCCGTGTCGGGGTGGTGGCGGACCAGCTCGCGGCGCCACCGCCCGGACCCGGCGAACTGGGTGGCCAGGGCCCGCCACCCGGACCGCGGCCGGTAGGTCACGGACAGGCCGGGGTCGAACCAGACGGTGTGCCCGGCCCGGCGGATCCGCAGGTTGAGCTCCCAGTCCTGGGCCCGCCGGTAGTGCTCGTCGAACCCGCCGAGCTCGTCCAGCACGTCGCGGCGGAACACGCCGAGGTAGACGCTGTCGGCCGGCCCGGCGCCGCCGCCGGTGTGGAAGACGGCGCCGCCGATGCCGAACCGGGACGTCATCGCGCGGGCGACGGCGCGCTCGAAGTCGGAGGTCCCGACGGCGTGCATGACCCCGCCGACGTTCGCCGCTCCCGTCCTCGCCAGCTCCGCGACGGCCCGGCGGATGTACCCGTCGGACAGCAGGCCGTGGCCGTCGACCCGGACGACCACCGGGCCCGCGGAGGCGCGCAGCGCGGCGTTCAGCCCCGCAGGGGTGGCCCCGGACGGGTTCGGCACCACCCGCACCCGGGGGTCGGCCGCGGCCAGCTCGTCGGCGATGTCGGCCGTGTCGTCACCGGACGGCCCGACCGCGAGCACGACCTCCATCGCGGCCGGGTAGTCCTGCGCGAGCACTCGGCCGACGGCGTCGCGCAGGTGGCGACCCTCGTCCCGGACCGGCATCACCACGCTGACCGCCGGCCAGCCGCCAGCCGGTTCGGCCGCGGGGACCGCCCCGGCTGCCGCGCTGTCGCTGCTGCCCACGGCGCGGACAGTAGGGGAGTCGGTGCCGGCCGGTCGCGGCGGCACCGGCCCCGCCAGCCGACACGGGCAGGCGCGGTCCGCTGCTCAGCGTGCCCGCGGTGGTAGGCATTGGCCATGGCTGGAACGGATCCGGGAGCCCCGTGCGGGTCGGCGCGGCGCCCGTCTGCCGGACCCGTCCGAACCGCACGCCCCCGGCAGACGTCGAACAGCCTGTGACCGAGAACCGCGAGCGCCGACCGGCGTCTGCCGACGGGCCGCGTCGGCCGGGCACCGGTGGCGCCGCCCCCACCCGCCGGGTCCCCCGGGCGGACGGCTCCGGGTTCGACTGGGTCTACGAGGGCGCGGCGCGCCCCGCCAGCCCGGGCCAGACCTCGCTGCTCCCCCGCCAGCCAGCGCCCCGACAGCC
>CAXTBU010000031.1:0-33030 GCA_964242885.1 uncultured Actinomycetales bacterium | reverse complement strand
CAGCCGGACCCCCGGCAGCCAGCGCCCCGACAGCCGGACGCCCGCGAGCGCCCGCTGCCCCGGCCGGCGCCGGGCCCCGGGGGGCCGGGGGGTCCTGGCGGTCCCGGTGGTCCCGGTGGTCCCGGGACTCCCCGGCGCCCGTCCGCCCGTCCGTCGCCGCCGGCGCGCCGTCGGCGCCACCGGCTGCGCGGCCTGCTGGTGTCGTTGCTCGTCCTGGTCGTGCTGCTCGGCGGCGGCCTGCTCGGCCTCGGCGCCTGGGGCTGGTCGAAGGTCGGCCGCACCGCCGCGTTCCCTTCCGGCGACCGGCCCGCCGAGACCGACGGGACGACGTACCTGCTCGTCGGCTCGGACTCCCGGGAGGGGCTGACCGCGGCCGAGCGGAAGGCCCTGGGCACCGGCAGCTCACCCGGTCGGCGGACGGACACGATCCTGCTGCTGCACGCCCCCGCCGGCGGCGGCGACCCGGTCCTGGTCAGCATCCCGCGCGACAGCTTCCTGCCGATCCCGGGCCACGGCAGCAACAAGGTCAACGCCGCGTTCGCCCTCGGCGGTGCGCCGCTGCTGGTACGGACGGTCGAGGAGGCGTCCGGCGTCCACATCGACCGCTACGTGGAGATCGGTTTCGGCGGGTTCGCCGGGATCGTCGACGACGTGGGCGGGGTACGGATGTGCCTGCCGCGGGCGATCGACGACCCGAAGGCGCACATCGACCTGCCGGCCGGGTGCCAGGTGCTCGACGGGGCCGACGCCCTCGGGTACGTCCGGGCGCGGTACTCCGATCCCCGCGGCGACCTGGGCCGGGTCGCCCGGCAGCGCGAGTTCGTGTCCGCCCTGCTCGCCAAGGTCACCGGCGCCGGGACGCTGGCCAACCCGCTGAAGGTGCGGAACCTGGCCGCGTCCGGCGGCGCCGCGCTGACCGTCGACGACGGGATGCACTGGTGGCAGGCGGTCACCCTCGCCCGCGCCGCCCGCGCGGCGACCTCCGGCGGCGGGGCCTCGATCACCGTGCCGGTCGGCGACAGCCGCACCACCTCGGCCGGCGACTCGGTGATCTGGGACGAGGAGCTGGCCGGCCAGCTGTTCGCGGCCATCCGGTCGAACGACCCGATCCCGGCCGCGGTGCTCGAGGCGGGCGACTAGGGCAGCGGGCCCGCCGCCCGCCGCCGGCCGCCCACCGCCATCCGCCGCCGGAACCGGTCCGTTTCCGCGCCGATATCATGCGCGACATGACGAAACCGCGGATCACCGTTCTGGGCACCGGGTACCTGGGTGCCACTCACGCGGCGTGCATGGCCGAGCTGGGTTACGAGGTCCTCGGGTTCGATGTCGACCACGCCAAGATCGCGGCGCTGCGCGACGGCCGGGTCCCGTTCTTCGAACCCGGCCTCGAGCCGCTGCTGAAGAAGCACGTGGACTCCGGCGCACTCACGTTCACCACCGACTACGCGGACGTCGCCGCGTTCGGTGACGTCCACTTCCTGGCCGTCGGGACTCCCCAGCGGGCCGACGGCCTCGGCGCGGACCTGTCGCAGGTCGAGTCGGCGATCGCGGGCCTGGCCAAGGGCCTGACGCGGCCGGCCGTCGTCGTCGGCAAGTCGACCGTGCCGGTCGGCACCGCCGCACAGCTGTCGGTCAGGCTCCGCCAGCTCGCCCCCGCCGGCGAGGACGTCGCCCTGGTCTGGAACCCCGAGTTCCTGCGGGAGGGGTTCGCCGTCCAGGACACCCTGCGCCCGGACCGGCTGGTCCTCGGCTTCGACGTCTCCCCCACCGAGCTCGAGCCGGGTGCCACCGCCGCCGGCGCATCCGGTACGACCGGTGCGGCCGCCCGCGCCGAGACCGTCCTGCGGGACGTGTACGCCGAGACCATCGCCGCGGGCACCCCGGTCATCGTCAGCGACTACGCGACCGCCGAACTGGTCAAGGTCAGCGCCAACGCCTTCCTCGCCACGAAGATCAGCTTCATCAACGCGGTGTCCGAGATCTGCGAGCTGGTCGGCGCGGACGTCACCCGCCTCGCCGACGCGATCGGCTACGACGACCGCATCGGCCGCAAGTTCCTCAACGCCGGCCTCGGCTTCGGCGGCGGCTGCCTGCCCAAGGACATCCGCGCCTTCATGGCGCGCGCCGGCGAGCTCGGCGCCGCGGACAGCCTGGCGTTCCTGCGCGACGTCGACGCGGTCAACATGCGCCGCCGCACGCACACCGTCGACCTGGCCCGCGAGCTGGTGGGCGGGTCGTTCCTCAACACCCGGATCGCGGTGCTGGGAGCGGCGTTCAAGCCCGACTCCGACGACGTGCGCGACAGCCCGGCGCTGAACGTCGCCGGCCAGCTGCAGCTGCACGGCGCCCACGTGTCGGTCTACGACCCGCAGGCCAACGATGTCGCCAAGCGCTACTTCCCGACGCTGCACTACGCGAACTCGATCGACGAGGCGGCGCTGAACGCCGACGTCGTGATGCACCTGACGGAGTGGAAGGAGTTCCGGGCGATCGACCCGGCGCAGCTGAAGACGGTCGTGGCGCGGCCCGTCGTGATCGACGCCCGCAACATCCTCGACGCCCGGGCCTGGCGCGCCGCCGGCTGGACCTACCGGGGTCTCGGCAGGCCGTAGTCGGCGCGTCCTCCGGTCAGTCCCGGGTGCCCTCCGGCCCGGTCAGTCCCGGGTGCCCTCCGGCCCGGTCAGTCCCGGGTGCCCTCGGGGCCGGGGCCGACGATGCAGACGACCCGGTCCCCGGCCTGCAGGGTTGCCCGGCGGACCGTCGCAGACGGCAGCGGGGTCCCGTCGCGGACCACCCCGACGACGACGTCGCGCAGCTGCCCGGCGCCGGCGCCGACCTCCTCGGCGCTGACCGCGCGCTCGATGAGGTCCAGGCCGTCG
The DNA here is from genome assembly GCA_964242885.1 of uncultured Actinomycetales bacterium. Taxonomy (GTDB): domain Bacteria; phylum Actinomycetota; class Actinomycetes; order CAXTBU01; family CAXTBU01; genus CAXTBU01. Next base: position 30,151 of record CAXTBU010000031.1, on the reverse strand, counting down.
CCGGTCGAGATCAGGTCGTTGACGACCGCGACGACGTGCGGGCTGGTGGTGGCCAGCCCGAGCAGCCGGCCGGCGGAGTCCGCGGTCGTCAGCACGACGTCCGCCCCGGCCTGCCGCAGCAGCGGCGCGTTCTCGCTCTCCCGCGCGGCGGCGACCACGTGCGCCCGCGCGTTCAGCTGCCGGACCGTCAGGACGGTCAGCACCGCGGTGTCGTCCCGGTCGACGCAGACCACCACCGACCCGGCGTCGCCGATGTCGGCGCGCCGGAGCACCGACGTGCGCGTGACGTCGCCCACCACCCCGGTCAGCCCGGCGGCGTTGGCCTCCTCGATCGCCGGTGCGGAGAGGTCGACGACCACGAGCTGCTCGGCCGGTGTCCCCTGCGCCATCAGGGTCCGGACGGCGGACAGCCCGGTCGTGCCGTAGCCGCAGATGACGGTGTGCTGCTTCAACTTCGCTCTCCAGACGCGCTCGCGGATCTCGTCGCGGGACCGCGTCGTCAGCACCTGCAGCGTCGTCCCGACCAGGACGATCAGGAACAGGACGCGCGCGGGGGTGATCAGCAGGACGTTCACCAACCGGGCGTGCGGCGTCACCGGGGTGATGTCGCCGTAGCCGGTGGTGGAGAGGCTGACCGTGGCGTAGTAGACCGCGTCCAGCCACCCGATGCTGCCGCCGGCGCTGTCCCGGTAGCCCTCGGCGTCGAGCTTGACGGCGGCCACGGTGACGAGCAGGGCCAGCAGGGAGATGCCGACGCGGATCGCGATGGACGCCAGCGGGGAGACCTTGTGCTTGGCGGTCCTCAGCTGACCGGTCTCCTGGGTGCCCGGCTGGGGCGTCGGCGGAGTCGACCGTTCAGCCTGGACGGCGCCGGCCGTGCGGAACCGGCGACGGCCCGCCGGGCTCACCGGGCCCCCGCCGTGAGCAGGCCGGCGAGGGCGTCGCGCAGCAGCGCTCCCGCGGCCGAGCCCGGGTCCACGTGCTCCATGTGCGCACCTCCGAACCGGACCAGCCGGCAGTCGTCGCCGGCGGCCCGCGCCGCGGCGGCGTAGTCCTCGCTCTGCCCGACCGGGACCACGTCGTCGGCGGTGCCGTGGACGAGAACGGTCCGGACGCCCGTCGGGAGCAGCGCGATCGGGTCCGCGACGGCGTACCGGTCCGGTACCCGGTCGGGTCCGGCCCCGACGAGCTCGACGGCGGCGCCGCGGCCGAGGCGCTGGTCGGCCGCCTCGGCGAGAGCGGACACGCCCGCCTGGCTGACCGCCAGCACCGGCCGGGGGACGCCGGCGGCCGGGGCGAGCACGGCCGACGTGCCCGGCGGCAGCCGGTGCCGGGACGCGAGCCACAGCGCCAGGTGCCCGCCGGCCGAGTGCCCGACCACGGCGACCTGCCCGGCGTCGACGAGGGCCGCGTGCGTCCCGACGGTCAGGTGGTCGTAGCCGGCGGCGACATCGGCCAGGGTCGCCGGCCACGGCCTGGTCGACGGCCGGTAGTCCAGGTTCCAGACCAGCGCCCCCCGGTTGGCCAGATCGGCGGCGACCGCGTCCATCAGGTGCCGGTCGTACCCGGTCCGCCAGAAGCCGCCGTGCACCAGGACGACGGTGGGCAGCGGGACGCCGGCGGCGGCGGCGCCGGCCGGCAGCCACCACTCGCCGCACCGGGCGGTCCGACCGGCCCGCGGCGCGTAGGCCTCCACCGATCGGGTCACCCCCGGCGCCGGCCGCGGACGGGGCCGCGCCGTGGCCCTGTTGCGCAGCCTGCGCACCACGCCCGCCAGCGGCTCGGCGCGGACGGCGGCCGCCAGCAGCTCCCGCACGCGGTGCGGGCGCGCTCCCGGTGTCGCCGAGGAGTCCGTCACGACCGGCCGGTCCCGGCGTCGCCGGCCGACGCCAGCTGGGCCGCGAGGGCCTCGTCCTTCGCCGTGACCAGGTCGGCCAGGTCCGCCTGGAACCGGGCCATCGCCGAGGACAGCGCCGGGTCGCCGACGGCCAGCACGCGCACCGCCAGCAGGCCGGCGTTGCGGGCGCCGCCGATCGACACGGTGGCGACGGGCACCCCGGCCGGCATCTGCACGATGGACAGCAGCGAGTCCAGCCCGTCCAGCCGCGCGAGTGGGACCGGCACCCCGATCACCGGCAGCACGGTCGCGGCCGCGATCATCCCGGGCAGGTGGGCCGCGCCGCCGGCGCCGGCGACGACGACCCGAAGCCCGCGCCCGGCGGCGGCGCCGGCCCAGTCGAGCATCCGCTGCGGGGTCCGGTGCGCGGACAGCACCCGGACCTCGTACCCGACGCCGAACTCGTCCAGCGCCTCCGCGGCGGCCCGCATCACCGGCCAGTCGGAGTCGGAACCCATGACGACCCCGACGCGCACCGCGCCGCCTGGTGCATCGGGGCTGCTCACCCGTCGATCCTGCCCGCCAGGTAGTCGGCGGCGTGCCAGGCGCGGGCGCGCAGCTCGGCCAACCCGTCCGGGTCGTCGCCGGACACGGTGACGTGGCCGACCTTGCGCCCGGGCCGGACCGGCTTGTCGTAGAGGTGCACGCGCAGGCCGGGGTCGCGGGCCTGGACGTGCAGCAGGCAGCTCCGCAGGTCCGGCACGTCCCCGCCGAGCACGTTCACCATCACCGTCCACCGGTCCCGGGCGGTCGGGGCCCCCAGCGGCAGGTCGGTGACCGCGCGCAGGTGGTTCTCGAACTGGCTGGTGACCGCGCCCTCGATGGTCCAGTGACCGGTGTTGTGCGGCCGCATCGCGAGCTCGTTGACCAGGATCCGGCCGTCCCGGGCCTGGAACAGCTCGACCGCGAGGACGCCGACCACGCCGAGCTCGCCGGCGATCCGCAGCGCGACCGCCTCGGCCGCGGTCGCCGCCTCGTCGTCCAGTCCGGGCGCCGGCGCGACCGTCTCCACGCAGATGCCGTCGCGCTGCACCGACTCCACGACGGGGTAGGCGACGGCCTGGCCGGACACCGAGCGGACCACCAGGGCGGACAGCTCCCGGGCGAAGTCGACGCGTTCCTCGGCGAGCACCGGCACGCCGGCGCCGAACGGCCCGGGCCCGCCCGCCAGGTCCGGGACCAGCGAGCCGGGCGCGGGCAGCCACACGCCGCGCCCGTCGTAGCCGCCGCGGGCGACCTTGAGCACCACCGGGACGCCGAGCGACTCCGCGAACGCGAGCGCGGCGGCCGGGTCGGCGACGACGGACCACCGCGGGCAGGGGACGCCGAGCGCCGTGAGCCGCTCCCGCATCACCGCCTTGTCCTGGGCCGCGACGAGTGCGTCGGCGCCCGGGGCGACGGTCACGCCGGTGCCCTCCAGCGCCCGCAGCACCGGCTGGGGGACGCCCTCGTGGTCGAAGGTGACGACGTCGCACCCCCGGCCGAAGGCCACCACCGCGTCGATGTCGGACGCGCGGCCGGGCACGACGTCCGGCACGACCAGGGCCGCCGGGTCGTCGCCGGCGGCTGCCAGCAGGCGGGTCCGGATGCCGAGCGCGATCGAGGCCTGGTGGGTCATCCGGGCGAGCTGGCCGCCGCCGACGATGCCGACCACCCGGGGCACCGGCGGCGGCAGCCGGCCGGGTTCGGGGGGCTCCGCCCGGGGGCTCGGCGGGCCGTCGACGAGCACCGGGACCATGGCGGGGAGCGTATGCGGCGACGACCCGGTCAGTGCCGACCCCGTTCGGAGCCGGGTCTCGTCAGCGGCGCCGACGGCGGGCGCGCCCGGCCGGGTGGGCGCCGACCGGGTCGATCCGGGTCGGCTCGGCGTCCGCGCCGTAGGGGTCGCCGCGCCGGGTGTAGCTGTCGTCGCCGGCCCAGGTGTCGGCGGCGTCGGTGCCGGCCCCGGCCCAGGTGTCGGCGGCGTCGGCGTCGGTCTCGCCCCAGGCGGGCTGGACCGGCCGCCCGCTGCGGTAGTGGTTGTCCCGCGGCGGGGGCGGCACGTCGTCGCGGCGTCCGGAGTAGCGGACCCGCCGGTCCTGCTCCTCGGCCTCGCCGAGCAGCAGCGAGGTCATCGCCAGGTGGAACTCGCCGACGTGCGGGATGTCGTCGATCAGCGTCTCCCCCGCGTCGTTGGCGGTGGACACCACGAGGGTGCCGCAGCCGAACAGCCGGTCGGACAGTGTCCGCTCGTACACGACGTCGCTGATCCGGCGCAGCGGGATGTCGCGGCCGGTCCGGCGCAGCACCCCGCTGCGGTTGACCAGCCGGCGGTCGGTGAGCGTGTAGGTCGTCGTCAGCCACTGCAGGAACGGCCAGACGCTCAGGCGCAGCACCACCAGGCCGCCGGCGATCGCGATGGCCACCCGCGCGCCGTACCGGTACGGCCCGTCGGGGACCAGCGCGGCGCAGAAGGACCCGAACGCGGTCACCGCGAACAGCAGCACCACGGGGGCGACCAGGCTCTTCCAGTGGGTGCGGACGCTCATCACCTCGCGCTCCCCCGGGACGAGGAGCTTCGCGGGCAGGCCCATGCCGCGATGATGCCTCGAACCGGCCGCGATCGGGCGCGCGACGGGCGGCCGGGCGCGGACGCCGGCGGCAGGACAGGGTGGCCCGATGACCGAGCGCCCCGACGAGTCGCCCGCCCCGACCCCGCCGGCAGCGTCGGTGGGACCCGACGGGTCCGCGCCACCCGCTTCCGGGCCACCCGGTTCCGGCGAAGCCCCGTCGGCGTTCTCGCTGCGCGACTACGCCCTGCTGGCCGACGGCGAGCGCGGCGCGGTCGTGGACCCCCGCGGCGACATCGCGTGGCTGTGCGCCCCGTCGTGGGACTCCCCGCCGGTGTTCGCCGGCCTGCTGGGGGGCCCGGGCCGGTTCCGGGTGTCCCCGGTCGGGCGCTGCGTGTGGGGCGGCTGGTACGAGCCGGGCTCGCTCATCTGGCGCAACCGCTGGGTGACCGACCGCCACCTGGTGGTCGAGTGCCGGGAGGCCCTGGTGCACCCCGGCGACCCGCAGCGGCTGGTGCTGCTGCGACGGTTGACCGCCCGGCAGGGCACGAGCCGGGTGCGGCTGGTCCTCGAGCTGCCCGCGGCGCCGCTGGAGACCGCCGCCAGCGGGCTGCACCACTCCGACGACGGCGCCTGGACGGCCCGGCTCGGGTCCCTGCACGCCCGGCTCACGGTCGTCCCGGCCCTCGCCGTGGGGCAGTCCGGTACGGACATCGCGGTGTCCGGCGGGAACGGCGCCCCGCTGGTGCTGTCCGCCGAGTGCGACGTGGCGGCCGGGCAGGCCGTCGACCTGGTGCTGGAGATCGCCACCAGCCCGCCGGCGGGCCCGGTCGACGTGGACCGCGCGTGGGCGGCCACCGAACACGCCTGGGCCGAGCGGGTGCCGCGGCTGCCGGACGTGCTCGACGAGGCCGACGCCCGGCACAGCGCCGCCGTGCTGTGCGGGCTGACCACCGCGTCGGGGGCGATGGTCGCGTCGGCGACGGCCGGCCTGCCGGAGCGCGCCGAGCAGGGCCGCAACTACGACTACCGCTACGCCTGGATCCGGGACCAGGCCTACGCCGGCCACGCCGCGTACACCGCCGGCCTGGACAGCCTCGGCGACGCCGCGGTCGCCTTCGTGGGTGCGCGGCTGCTCGCCGACGGCGCGGACCTCCGCCCGGCGTACACGGTCCGCGGCGAGCCGATCCCGGGCATCAGCGAACTCGGCCTGCCCGGCTACCCGGGCGGGCAGGCCGTGGTCGGCAACGCGGTCCGCGACCAGCGCCAGCTCGACGTGTTCGGGGAGTCGCTGTACCTGTTGGGGACCGCGGGCGAGCGCGGCCGCGTCGATCCCGACGGGCTGGCCGCCGCGGCACGCGCGGTCGAGGCGGTCGAGCAGCGCTGGGCCGAGCCCGACGCCGGCATCTGGGAGCTGGACGACCGCTGGTGGGTGCACAGCCGGCTGTCGGTGGTGTCCGGGCTGAACCGCTGGGCGGCCGTCGGCGGCGGCCCCGCGGACCTCGCGGACCGGGCGTCGCAGCTGGCCGACCGGGTGCTGGCCGAGACCGAGCGCCGGGGAACCCACCCGTCGGGCCGGTGGCAGCGGGCGCCGGACGACGACCGGGTCGACGCCGCGCTGCTGGTCGGCGGGCTGCGCGGCGCGGTACCGGTCGACCACCCGCGGACCGCTGCGACGCTGGCCGCGGTGCAGACCGAGCTCGGCGCCGACGGCTCCGTCTACCGGTACCGGCCCGACGAGCGGCCGCTGGGCGCCGCCGAGGGCTCGTTCCTGCTGTGCGGCTTCTGGACGGCGCTGGCCGAGGCGCAGGCCGGTCAGCACGTGGCCGCGACCCGGCGACTCGAGCGCGCGTTGGCCTCGTCCGGCACCGCCGGGCTGTACAGCGAGGAGTACGACACCACCGAGCGCCAGCTGCGGGGCAACCTGCCGCAGGCCTTCGTGCACGCGGTCGCGCTCGAGGCGTGCGCGCGGTTCCCGGGCCTGGTGCCCGGCGCGCGCCCGGACCCACAGGGCGACTGAGTCGGTCCTCCGGGCCGGAGGGGAGTCGGCGTCGGCCGCCCGCCGTGGATACCGCAAAGACCCTCGTGCCGAGCTGCGCCATGGAGTTTTCGAGCCCTGAACCCACCTCTGTGCGCCGTCGATGAAGAGATACCGGACGGCGCACCGTCTCTACCGCCGGGTCAACGACGCTCCGGAGCAATCAGTGGCGCCGAGCGCGCAGCGATCTGCTCGACGTGAGCAGCGTCGGCTCCAGCGTGAACGTGTTCTGAGGAGGAGCCATGGCAACGACCGACCGGTCCCCGTCCCCACACCCGACTCCCGGCAGCCGGGCCCGTCAGGTGCGCCCCGGCCGTTCTCGGACGAGGACCTGATGGACAACGCCGAGGGCGACCGGAAGATCCTCCGGCGGGCCCGTGAGCTGGCCGACCAGCGAAACGGTCGGAGAGGCCGGCGACCGAGGGCTCGTCCCCACCGCCTCCATCCCACCGCCTTCGTCGCCGCAGCCCCCGCCGCCGGATCCTGGCCTGGTTCAGGAGAGCGTGAAGTCCAAGAAGGAGGATGGGGAGACCAAGGAACAGCCGCGGCGCGAGCGTTCCTGACCTTCTGGGTCCCCGACGGTGTCCTGCCGTCGTCAGGCGGTGTGTGGAAGCAGGTGGACCACGTCGCCGGCGTCGACCGCCTGCTCCACCCCGTCCGCGCCGCGGATGACGAGCTGACCCGTCCCGTCGATGCCGACCGCGCGGCCCGCCAGCCGGCCGCCGGGCCGCTGGATGACCACGTCGCGACCGATCGTGGAGCACCGCTCCCGCAGATCGCTGCGTGGCACCGCGCCGTCGACCCAGCCCGCGTACCGGGCGCCGAGTCGATCGAGGAAGACCTCCAACAAGCGCTCACGGTCCACGTGCGCGCCCGCCGCCAGCAACGACGTCGCCGTCGCCGGCAGCGCCGCCGCCGGGGTCGTGACGTTGATCCCGATCCCGACGACGACCGCGGACCCCACGTCGACGCCCGGCACCGCCTGGGCGAGCACGCCCGCGACCTTGCGCTCGCCGTCGGGCGTTCCCACCAGCACGTCGTTCGGCCACTTCACCGACGCCCGGACCGCGGGGGCCAGCGTGTCGAGCGCGTCGAGGACGGCCAGCCCGGTGAGCAGCGGCAGCCAACCGAGCCGGCTGCGGGCCGGGACCGGCGGCCGGACCAGCACCGACACGGCCAGCGCCGAGCCCGGCGGCGTCACCCAGGACCGGCCGAGCCGGCCGAGCCCGGCGGTCTGGGAGTCGGCCACCAGGACGCTGCCCGCCGGCGCCCCGCGGGCGGCGTCGGCCAGCAGGTCGACGTTGGTCGAGCCGGTCTCGGCCACCCGTCGCAGGCTCCACCGGACCGGGCGGTCGCTGGGCACGAGCGGCATGGTGCCCGACACCTGAGGTGTCGCGCGAGGTCGCCGGACCGACCCGGTTGGGCAGGTAGCTTCCGGGCACGGCGCGTTGATCGAGGGAGCCCCGCATGCCAGCAGATGTCCGCCAGACCGCGAAGTCGCTCGCCCGCCGGGTCCCCCGACTGGCGTCGGTGCTGGACGACCGGGCGCGCTGGCAGCAGGAGGCGATGCGCCGCCGGGCGAAGGGGGCCGCGCTGCAGCAGCGCCTGGACACCGCGGTCGGCGAGGCGGCGGCCGCGGCCGGCCAGGCAGCGGCCGCGCAGGCAGAGCTGGCAGCCGCCCGGGAGCGGCAGCGGGCACTGGAGGCCGAGGTCGCCGCCGAGAGCACGCGCTACGCCCGGCTCCGCAAGGACGTCGGGTACTGGCTGCCGGGCAACTGCTACTCCCCGATCCCGGACCTGCACGAGGTCCGGGCGCGGGACGACGAACTCTGGCAGGTCGCCCCGTCGGTGCCGGGCATCGACTTCCGGCCGGCCGCCCAGCTCGCCCTGCTCCCCGCGTTGGCCGAGGCCTACCGGGACTGCCCGTTCCCCGACGACCCGACCCCCGAGTTCCGCTACGCGTTCCACAACCGGTTCTTCGCCCACCCCGACGGGCTCGTCTACCACGGCCTGCTGCGGACGTGGCAGCCCCGGCGGATCCTCGAGGTCGGCTCCGGCTGGTCCTCCGCGCTGCTGCTGGACACGCTGCAGCGGTTCGGCACCGAACCGGTCGAGCTGACCTTCATCGACCCGTACCCGGAACGGCTGGAGTCCCTGCTGCGCGAGGAGGACCTCGCCACCACCACGATCATCCGCGAGCCGCTGTGGAAGGTCGGCGGCGAGGTGTTCGACGTGCTCGGCCCCGGCGACGTGCTGTTCATCGACTCCACGCACGTCGCGCGGATCGGCAGCGACGTGAACCGGCTCCTGCTCGACGTCCTCCCGACCCTGCCGGCCGGGGTGCACGTCCACCTGCACGACGTCTTCTACCCCTTCGAGTACCCGCGGGGCTGGGTCTACGAGGGCCGCGCCTGGAACGAGGCCTACCTGTTGCGAGCGCTGCTCACCGACAACCCGACGCTGCAGGTGACCTGGTCCAACTCCTACCTGCGGGCCTTCCACGCCGAGGAGGTGACCGCAGCGATGCCGAGGTGGGCACTCGGCCACGGCGGCAGCTTCTGGTTGGAGACCCTGCCGGGACCGACCCGGCGCTCCTGAGCCGGTCGTTCGACCCGCGCGTCAGCCGGTGTTCTGCAGGCCGGCGGCGACACCGTTGACGGTCTGCAGCAGCAGGCGCCGCAGCCGCGGGGTGTCCGCGTCGGCCTCGGTGGACCCGGACCGCCGCAGCTCGCCGAGCGCGCGCAGCTGCAGCACCGACAGCGCGTCCACGTAGGGGTCCCGCAGCTGGACGGCGCGGCCCAGGACGCGGCGGTCCTCCAGCAGCCGGGTGTGCCCGCTGACCGCCAGCACCCACTCCCGGGTGGTGTCGTACTCGGCCAGGACCAGCTCGGCGAGGTCGTCCCGGTCGCCGAGGGCCAGGTAGCCGCCGGCGATGCGCCGGTCGGCCTTGGCCAGCGACATCTCGGCGTTCTCCAGCATCACCGTGAACAGCGGCCACTGCTCTCGTGCCGACCGGAGCAGGTCCAGGTCGCCGACGGCCGCCAGGCCCGACCCGAGCCCGTACCAGCCGGGCAGGTTGACCCTGGCCTGGGACCACGCGAACACCCACGGGATCGCCCGCAGATCGTCCAGGGAGAGCGACGCTCGCGCCTCGACCCCGGACAGCCCGCGTTTGGCCGGCCGGGACCCGATCTGCAGCTGGCCGATCTCGTCCAGCGGGGTCACCTCGGCGAACCAGCCGGCGAACCCCGGTGCGTGGATCAGCCGGTGGTAGGCGGTGCGCGACGCCTCGTCCATCGTGGCGGCCATCGGCGCGAACCGCCGCGCCGACTGCCGGGCGGCGTCGGCGACGTCGGGCTCCCACGCCCGCAGCGTGGCCGCCGCCACCTGCTCGATGTGGCGGCGAGCGATGCTCTCCTGCCCGTACCGGGCGAAGATGACCTCGCCCTGCTCGGTCACCTTGAACCGGCCGGCGACGGACCCCGCCGCCTGGGCGACGATGGCCCGGTTCGCCGGCCCCCCGCCGCGGCCGAGAGCACCGCCCCGGCCGTGGAACATCGTCATCACGATCTCGTGGCGGGCGGCCCATTCCACCAGCCGGGCCTGGGCGTCGTGCAGCGCCAGCGTCGCCGAGGTCGGCCCCACGTCCTTGGCGGAGTCGGAGTAGCCGAGCATCACCTCGAAACGCCGGCCGTTCGCGTCCAGCCGGGCGGCGACCCGCGGGTCGGCGACGACCCGCTCGAGGATGTCGACGCTGTTGGCCAGGTCGGCCCCGGTCTCGAACAGCGGCACCACGTCGAGCTCGGTCTCGTCGGCGGCGTCGCCGAGGGCGTGCCGGGCCAGCTCGCCGACCGCGGCCAGGTCGTCGGGCCCCTGGGTGAACGACACGACGTAGCGGCGGCACGCGGTCGCCCCGAACCGGCGCTGGATGGCGGCGACCACCCGGATCGTGTCCAGCACCTCGACCGTCATCGGTGCGAGCGCACCGCTCTCCCCGCCGTGCTCGGCGAGGTCGGCCAGGGCCCGGGCGTGCACCGCGGAGTGCTGGCGGACCTCCAGCTCGGCAAGGTGGAAGCCGAACGTCTGGACCTGCCAGAGCAGCTGCTGCAGCTCGCCGTGGGCCTGGCGGGTCGCGCCCGCGGCGACCAGCGACTCCTGCACGGTGCGCAGGTCGGCCAGCAGCTGTTCGGGCCGGGCGTAGGCCAGGTCGGCGTCGCGGCGCCGGGTGCCGCCGATCCGGGTCGCCAGGTAGAGCAGCGCGATCCGGTGGGGCTCACCGGCCGAGCGCTGGTCCAGGTCGGCCATCACCCGGGGGTCCGACGCGCGTGCGCGGCCGAGCAGCGCGACCAGCTGGACCGACGGCGGCGTCGAGCCCGACGACAGCGTGAGGGTCCGGCCGATCCGGGACGCGGTGCGCTCCAGCGCGAGCAGCGCGTGCTCGGACTGGATGCCCATCGCGTCGCGGGTGATCGCTGCGGTGACGTTCGGGTTCCCGTCGCGGTCACCGCCGATCCACGAGCCCAGCCGGACGAAGGCCGGGGCCACCGGCGGCGCGGCACCGGCGGTGTCCGGCTGCAGCGCGTCGTCCAGCGCGCGGTAGACGGCCGGGATCGTCCGGAACAGGGTGTCGTCGAAGACCGCCATCGCCGCACGCACCTCGTCCAGCGGGCCCGGCCGGGCGGCGCGGAGCTGGTCGCTGCGCCAGAGCACGTCAACCTCCTCCAGCAGCCGGCGCCGCAGTTCCGCGCGCTCACTCGCCCCGGGGCGCGGGTCGTCGAGGTCGGCGAGCAGGTCCTCGATCCGGGCGATGACGTTGGTGAGCGCGACGCGGCGCGCCTCGGTGGGGTGCGCGGTGAGCACCGGCCGGAACTCCAGCTCCTGCAGCAGCCGGGCCGCGCGCTCGGCGCCGAGGCTGACGCCCAGGTCGGCCAGCGCGGCCGAGATCGAGCCCGGCGGCGCCGGATCGCGCCCGGGCACGGCGGTGTCGCGCTGGCGCAGGGTCCGCGAGCGGTGGTGCTCCTCGGCGAGGTTGGCCAGGTGGAAGTAGGCGGTGAACGCCCGGGTGACCTCCTCGGCCCGGTCCAGCGGCCAGGACGCGACCAGCTCGCGGGCCTCGTCGGCAGCGGTCCCGGCCGGTTCCCGTCGGGCGGTGATCATCAGCTCGCGCAGGCGTTCGACATCGGCGAGCAGGTCAGGCCCGCCGGCCTCGACCAGCACCCGGCCGAGCGTGTCGGCCAGCAGCCGGACGTCGGCCCGCAGTTCGGCCGGTAGGTCGTCGCGGGCCCGGTCCCGCTCCGCGGCGGGCACCTCCCGCTCGGCGGCGGGCACGTCCCGCTCCGCCGCGGGCACCTCCCGCTCCGCGGCAGGCACCTCCCGCTCCGCGGCAGGCACCTCCCGCTCCGCGGCGCGAGGACCGCGGTCGGCGGCGGGGGCGGTGGCCGGCGAGTCGCTCACGGTCGGCACGGTACGACCCGCGTCGGCCGGGCAGGTCTGCAGGAGGACAGGGGTTCGTCCCGGCGGACGACGCAGCGGGAGGGGTGCGGCTCCTAGCGTTCTGGGCATGGCAACGATGCAGCTGGTCTCGCCCTCCGCGCTCTCCCCGCGCTCCCCGCACCGCGCCGGTGCCCTGGGGCGCCGGGCGGGTGGTGCGGTCCTCGCGATGCTGTCCGCCGTGGTGGCGGGGCGCGCGACGCTGGCCGCGATCGACCCGGCCGGAACCGCGCCGCGCAACCGGGTCCGCTGAACCTCTCGCCGGTCCGCTCGATCGAGTCGGCGGACGTGCACCGGGCGACGGAGCTCACCGTGGCCGCACTCTCGCTCGGCCACCCGGCGCAGCGGTCGGCGCTGTGACGCCCAGCGCCCCCGGGACGCCGTCGGGCCCTCGACGGCCGACCGGGCCGATCCTGTCCCGCGGCCTGCGCCGGCGGCGGCTGCTGGGTGTCGCCGTCGCCGCGGTGGTCCTCGCGGCGGGCGGGGCCACGGTCGCCGCGATCGACCGCGAGGACCGGCCCGCGGACGCGGCGGCGACCGCAAACCCCGGTGCCCCCACGGCCCTGCCGCGCACCCCGCGCACCCCGCGCACGCCGCGCACCCCGCGCAGCACGACGTCGCCCGCGCGGCCGGCACCGTCCGGCACCGCCCCGACCGGTACCGGCTCCCACGCCGGGCTGACCCGGCAGCTGCGGGACGCGCTCGCGGTGGCGACGGCGGCCGCCCGCCGCGACGGCGTCCGGATCAGGATCACCTCCGGCTACCGCACCCGCACCGAGCAGCAGCGGCTGTACGACGAGGCGCTCCGCACCTACGGGTCCGCTCGCGTGGCCCGCCGGTGGGTGCTCCCGGCGGCGGACTCGGCGCACGTCCGCGGGGAGGCCGTCGACGTCGGCCCGCGGTCGGCGGCCCGGTGGCTGGAACGGAACGGGTGCCGGTACGGGCTGTACCGCCGCTACGCGAACGAGTACTGGCACTTCGAGCTGTCCCCCACCGGCCCCGGCCCGACGTGCCCGCCGATGGAGCCGCACGCCTGACACCCAGCCGCCGGCGCCGACCGGTCCGGGCGGATAGTGAACGGGTGCCCTCCCGCCTCCTGCTGGTCTACCGCGTGCTCGCGATCGTCACCGGCATCGGCCTGGTCGTGCTCACCTTCGTCGGCCTGCCGCTGAAGTACGGGGCCGGCCGCGGCGGCGTGGTGACCGTCGTCGGGATCGCGCACGGCTGGCTGTTCATGGCCTACGTCGTCACGACCCTGCTGCTGGCGTACTCCCGGCGGTGGTCGCTGGCCAAGCTGGCGCTGGTGGTGCTGGCCGGCACGGTGCCGGTGATGACGTTCTTCGCCGAGCGCCGCGTCGTCGCCGACGAGCGGCGGGTGCTCGCCGGGCCGCGCGTCGCCGAGCCCACCTCCTGAATCGGTCGGTGACCCGCCGGCGGGCCGCACCGACCAGCGGGGGCACGGCTCGGTGTACACCTTGACCGTGGTGATGCCGTCGTCGCGGTGCTCGGCGACCAGGTCGGTCGCGCCGAACTCCCGCGCGAACCGCCGACCACCGTGCCGCTGCAGGCTGGATGTCGTCGCACCCGGGCGTACGGTCCGGCGGTGACGCGGCCCTGGCGGAGCGGGAGCCGCGTCGTCACGCTGGTGCTCGGGACGACGGTTGTGCTCAGTTCGTCCGTCGCGTGCGCAGCGATCGCGGAGCGGGTTGGCGGGGGCGTCCCGCGAACGGTCCTGCAGCTGCGGGACGTCGGCGACGGCCGGACCCAGTGGGCGCTTGAGCTGGTCCAGATGGGGCCAGCGAACCTGTTCTGGCTGATGATGTCGTGCTGGTGTCCAATGCGGCTCAGGGCTGGTCGCCTACGACGTCCCGCAGCTCAGTCGATCCTCGGTGGGACCAGGCCTGCCTGGCCGAGCTGCATGAGTGGACCAACCGATCGACCCCCACCAAGGACGCAGTGATCGAGGCGGCCGCTCGACGCCTGGAGCAGATGCACGGTCCGGACGTGGTGCCCTGTCCGACTGCACACAGGCGACGTGGCGATACGCGACGCCGACGGCTTCCTGCGCATTGTGGACCGCAAGAAAGGACATCGACCGTGTCAGGCGGCTTCAACATCTACCCCCGTGACATCCAGGACGCCCTGGCGCTGCACCCGGCCATTGCCCAGTCCGCCAGTCATCAGGGCACCCCACCCCAAGTGGGTGGGCCGTCAAGGCACTCGTCGTGCTCAGGTCCCGGCAGTCCGCGTCGCCTGACGAGCTGATGCTTTTGTGGCCGAGCGTCACGGGTGGCTTCCAGGCGCCCAAGGGTGTCGAGTTCAGCGCACCAGGACCGGACGATCAGCAGCCACTTCACGTGACTCAAAGGAGTGCGGATGATAAAGATCGAGCCGTTCACCATCGACGTGCCTCAGGACGAGATCGATGCGCTGCGGACGCGCCTGGCCCGCACGCGATGGGCGCCAGAGCTGGACAACGAGGACTGGTCCTACGGAGTCAACGGCGCCTACCTACGCGAACTGGCGAACTATTGGCAGGACGGGTTCGACTGGCGCGCCCAGGAAGCGCGGATCAACCGCCTACCGCAGTTCATGACGGAAATCGACGGTGTGCCGATCCACTTCATCCATGTCCGCGGAAAGGGGCCGAACCCCATCCCTATCGTGCTGAACCACGGGTGGCCCTGGACGTTCTGGGACTTCAAGGACGTCATCATGGCGCTGGCCGATCCAGCCGCGCACGGCGTCGACCCGGCGGACGTCTTCGACGTCATCGTCCCTTCGCTGCCCGGCTTCGGTTTCTCCGGACCGCTGCCCCGCAACGGCTTGGGCTACGTCGAGACAGCCGACCTGTGGGTCAAGCTCATGCACGAGCTGGGCTACGGCCGGTTCGTCACCCACGGCGGCGATGCAGGTGCCTTCGTGAGCGCGAGGCTCGGGCACGCTCACCCGCAGTCCATCATCGGGGTCCACCTGAGCTTGCCTGTTCTGCCGGGGGTACCGCACGACGCTGGCGACCCTGCGGACTTCACGCCAGAGGAACGAGCTGTCTTCGACGGACAGCCGGACAGAGGCCCGGGAGCCCTCTTCCACGTCCTGATCAATGCGTTCGATCCGCAGACCCTCGCCTGGGCCATACACGACAGCCCCGTGGGACAAGCCGCGTGGATGCTTCTTCGCCGCCGAGCTTGGAGCGACTGCCACGGCGACGTGGAGACAAGGTTCGACAAGGACACGCTGCTCACGCACTTCTCGCTCTACTGGTTCACGAACAGCTTCGTCGGGTCGGAGCTGTTCTGCCGCGCCTCCGAATTCCTGCAGCCGATGGCGCTGGAGAATGACATCAAGCCCGAGATCAGCGTGCCGACGGCTGTCGCCGTCCTGCCCAGGGACCTGATGCACATGCCCCGCAAGATCTTCGCGGCGCACAGCGATCTTCGGCAGTGGACTCTGTTCCCCTCTGGAGGGCACTTCGGGGCGGCCGAGGAGCCGCAGCTGATGGCCGAGGACATCCGTTCCTTCGTCCGTCCTCTGCGGCAGAGCTGAGCAGATCGCTCAAGCAAACGCCGAACCTGATCCCGCAGCGTTGCGAGACCCTGCGGTCTCGTCCCGGCGGGGACGTCCGGTCGTTGGAGCAGCACGTCAGTGATTCAGAGTACGGCCTGCGCTTCGGGCTGTGTGCCCCTGTCCGCTCCGCGGGCAAGCCAAGGGACGCACTAGTGTCAATGGCCAAGCCGGGGTCCCCGTTGGTGGCCAGCTGATGTCCCCACCTCGCGTGTGGGTCAGGGCTTCGAGGGGCGGCCTCCGGGGCGGGTGCGGCTTCTCGCATCCGGTAGCTCTCGCCGTCGGTGGCGACGATGTTGTTGTGGTACAGGAGGCGGTCGAGCAGGCTGACGGCGGTGCCGTGGTCGGGTAGGAGGCGGCCCCAGTCCTCGAAGGGCCAGTGGCTGGCGATGGCGAGGCTGCGGCGTTCGTAGGCGGCGGCGGCGAGGCGGAACAGCAGTTGGTTGCCGGCGCTGTCCAGCGAGGCGAAGCCGACCTCGTCGATGATGATGAGGTCGTTGCGTAGGACGGTCTGGACGTGGCGGCCGACGCTGTTGTCGGCGAGGCCGTGGTAGAGGTTCTCGACGAGCTCGGCGGCGGTGGAATACCGGACCTTGAGCCCGACACCGGCGTGGCCCAGTGCGATGAGGGGCGGCGGGGAAGTACGCGCAAGGCACCCCTGATGTTGACGCAACGGCAGCGGACGCCGCCTACAGGACCTTGCGAGCTTGTTACTGGACACTGAGGGCAGCCGTCCCAGCAGCCGAACGCCAACTGGGACGACCTGTGCGGGTCGGTCTGCTCGCGGCAGGCTGTCAGCACGGCCTCGTCGAACAGATAAGTCTTGGCCTCAGGGTGTGACTTCGGACGCCACACCCGCCGGGACGGCCTGGTCGGCGTTGAGCGACGACGTCAAGTGTGAGGTGTCTGCGTGTGCTGCGCGAGGTAGGCGACATCCAGATCCGCGAGTCGCTGCTGCCGCCGACGCCTGGGCCGACATCCTTTGACCACGGCGATGATGTTGGTGCTGACACGTGGTTCGGGCGCCTGCTTGAGCGCTTCGGAGACCTGCTCTTCTTTGGCCCTAGATCTAGCTTTGATCCGGTGGGTGCCGCGGAACAGGAAGAACGGCATTGGGCCCTCCGAATCAAGAACGTGCGCTGATCTCGGTACCGGCGCCCCCTGCCGCCTCCAAGGAGCGTCGGCCAACGGACGGTTGCTGCCGTCGAACCCGGCAGGGCGGACGGCGCTCCAGTCCAGGGGATCCGCGGACGACGACCTGTGCGTGACGTACTCCGAGGGTCTGGCCACTACGCCGGCGCCTGACCCGTGTGAGCAAGGCGGCCAGCCGTCGCAGTGGGCCATGCCGCCACGCCGCCCCGTGGGCGGCTTCTGGGTGCGGTTGCTGGGTTGGCGAGGTGCCCCACCGGATGAACAGCAGCGCGCGGCCGTGGCACGCGACCGGCCCCGGCCGACGTCGATCTCGCCGGCCGCGGCCTGCTGCTCATACCGTCGGCCTTCACCTGGCCGCGGGTCTGGCCGCGCACCGACCCGCCGTGGGACCCCGCGCTCGTCTATCCGCCCACCAGGCATCGGGGACCTGTCGGAACCGGCCGGCACGGACGACGACGCCGAGTACAGCTAGAAGGTCACCTCGGCGACGCCGGCCTGCTCGACGTGCTGGGCGCGGGTGTCCCGCGCCTGCTGGCGGGCCGCGATCGCGAAGACGACGAAGGCCCCGACCGCGAACAGGTTCCACTGCAGCGCGTAGCCGAGGCTCTGCCAGGACCAGCTGACCGAACCCCGCCCCCCGCCGGGCAGCGGCACCGGCGGCAGCCCGCCGGCCGACGCTGCCGGCACCGTGCGGGTCAGGCCCACGTAGCCGTCGAGCAGCGGGTAGGACACCCGGTTGACGAACACCGGCACCGACACCGCGGCGACCTGGCCGGCGCCGGCGGGGGGCAGCGCGTCCGGCACGCCCTCGGACCCGGCCAGCCAGCCCTCGACCCGGACCGGGCCGGCCGGGGGCGCCGGGGCCGGCGCGCCCGCGGGAACGGACCCGCGGACGACCAGCACAGCCGGCCCGGTGGCCGGCCGCAGCGGCGTCACCACCCACGACCCGGCCCGTCCGCCGACGTCCCGGTCCGGAACGGTCGCCTGGGCGCCGGCGTCCCACCTGCCGGCGACCTGCACCAGCTGACCGGCGACCGCGCCGTCGACCTCCCGGCGGTCCTGCAGGACCACGTCCAGCGGGCGCGCGGTGGCGGTCGGGTCCGCGGCCTGCACCGATGCGGTGACCGTCCGTGCCCGGTCGAACTGCCAGGTGCCCAGCGCCACGAACACGACGGCCGCGACCAGCGCCGACGCGGCGTAGGCCAGCCAGCGCGGGGTGAGCAGGAAGCGGTACACGGCGCGTCCAGCGTAGGAGCGGCGGATCCACCCTGCCGTCCGGCCCGCCGACTCGTCACGAGCGGGTCACGGACCGGTCCGGTGGTGGCCCGGCGACGCCCGGCCCAGCTACCGTCGGCCCGCATGACCGTGCCGACCGCGACCTCCCCGGGAGTTCCCTCTCCGAACACCGGCCCGTCGGGCGCCGGCTCCCCGGCCGCCGCATCCCAGGCAGGCGGATCTCAGGCGGCCGGACCTCGAGCCGCGGGGCCGCTGGTCGTGCTGTCCGGGGTGAACAAGCACTTCGGCGAGCTGCACGTGCTGCGCGACATCGACCTGGCCGTCGACCGCGGCGAGGTCGTCGTCGTCATCGGGCCCTCGGGCTCGGGCAAGTCGACGCTGTGCCGGGCGGTCAACCGCCTGGAGACCATCGACTCCGGGACCATCACCTTCGACGGGCGGGCGCTGCCGGCCGAGGGCAAGGAGCTGGCGGCGCTGCGCTCGCGCGTGGGCATGGTCTTCCAGTCGTTCAACCTCTTCGCCCACAAGACGGTGCTGGACAACGTGATGCTCGGCCCGGTGAAGGTCAGCGGGCAGCCCAAGGCGGCAGCCCGGGACAAGGCGATGGACCTGCTGACCCGGGTGGGCGTCGCCGAACAGGCCGGCAAGTTCCCCGCCCAGTTGTCCGGCGGTCAGCAGCAGCGGGTGGCGATCGCCCGGGGCCTGGCCATGGACCCGGCGCTGATGCTCTTCGACGAGCCGACCTCGGCGCTGGACCCGGAGATGGTCCAGGAGGTGCTCGACGTCATGACGTCGCTGGCCCGGGGCGGCATGACGATGGTCGTCGTCACCCACGAGATGGGCTTCGCCCGCCGAGCCGCCGACCGGGTCGTGTTCATGGCCGACGGCGCCATCGTCGAGCAGGCGGACCCGGCGACGTTCTTCGACTCCCCGAGCAGCGACCGCGCACGGGACTTCCTCGCGAAGATCCTCGTCCACTGACCGTCCCGCGCCCCCGCGCCGTCCCGAGCCCCGCGTGCCCCGCACGGCCCCTCCCAGACACCGAGGACCTCCCATGACCCGACGTCCCACCCGAGTGCCGGCCACCACCCGGCGCCGCCTGCTCGCCGGCCTGTCCGCGTTCGCGCTCGCCGGCACCCTCGCCGCCTGCGGGCAGGAGGGCTCACCGAACGCCCAGCCCGGCGCGCAGTCGGGCAGCGCGGCCCCGTCGCCGAGCTACAGCGCCGCCAGCGGCGTCTCGCTGTCCGGCAGCCCGACGTTCACCAAGATCACCCAGGCCGGGAAGATCCGGATCGGGGTCAAGGCCGACCAGCCCGGCATCGGGCTGCGCGATGCCGCCAGCGGCGAGTACACCGGCTTCGACATCGAGATCGCCAAGATGATCACCGCCTCGCTCGGCCTGACGCCGGACAAGATCGAGTTCGTCGAGACCGTCTCGGCAAACCGCGAGCCGTTCCTGACCAGCGGCCAGGTGGACATGGTGGTCGCCAGCTACACCATCAACGACGCCCGCAAGAAGGTCGTCAGCTTCGCCGGGCCGTACTACCAGGCCGGGCAGGACCTGCTGGTCAAGCAGGACAACAGCGACATCACCGGGCCGGACACCCTGTCGGGCAAGAACGTCTGCTCCGTCGACGGCTCGACGCCCGCCGAGCGGATCGAGACCGAGTACCCGCAGGCCAAGCTGGTGACCTTCGACGCCTACAGCAAGTGCGTGACCGCGCTGGACTCCGGCCAGGTCGACGCCGTCACCACCGACGACATCATCCTGCGCGGGTTCGCCGCACAGCAGCAGGGCCGGTTCAAGGTCGTCGGCAAGCCGTTCAGCGAGGAGCCGTACGGCATCGGGCTGCCGAGGACGGACACCGCGATGCGCACGGCGGTGAACACCGCTCTCAAGGCGCGCCAGGACAGCGGCGACTGGCAGAAGGCGTTCGACTTCGTGTTCGGCTCGGCCGGCGGAACGGTCTCGCCGCCGCCGATCGAGACCTCCTGACCCGGCCGCCGTGGACGCGGTCCTGGACAACCTCGACGTCTTCGCGCTGGGCATCTGGCGGACGCTGGTCCTGACGTTCTGGGCCGGCCTGCTGGCCCTGGTCCTGGGCACGGTGCTCGCCGCGATGCGGGTCGGCCCGGTGCCGTCGCTGCGGGCCGCGGCGACGACCTACGTGACGGTCCTGCGGAACACCCCGCTCACCCTGGTGCTGTTCTTCACCGCGTTCGGCCTGCCGATCCTGCGGGTGACGCTCAGCGACGAGTCCGGGATGCGGTACCGGCTGTACGCGATCGTCGGGCTGGGCTGCTACACGGCCGCGTTCGTCTGCGAGGTGCTGCGCTCCGGGGTCAACACGGTCCCGGTCGGCCAGGCGGAGGCGGCCCGGGCGATCGGGCTGGGCTTCGGCGGGACCCTGCGCCTGGTCGTGCTGCCGCAGGCGTTCCGGGCCGCCCTGCCCCCGCTGGGCAGCGTGATCATCGCGCTGGCCAAGAACACCTCGATCGCATCGGCGTTCAACTCCCCGGAGCTGTTCTCCGCCCTCCGGGGGCTGATCGAGGCCCGCGGCGACGCGGTGGTGGCGCTGCTGACCGCGACCGCCGTGGCCTACCTGGCGATCAGCCTGGGCCTGTCCGGGATCTTCCGCGGGCTCGAACGGCGCTACCCGGTGCTCGGGTGACCGGCGACGGCCGGGGGGCCGGCGACAGCCGGCGTGCCGCGGGAACAGAGAGCGTCCGGTGAGCGGCAGCGTGCTGTTCGACGTCGCCGGGCCGGTCGGCCGGCGGCGCCAGCGGCTGTTCACCGTGGTGGGTCTGGCGCTCGTCGTCGCCGTGGCCGCCGTCGTGGTGGCGCGCTTCGCGGCGGCCGGACAGCTGGAGGCCTCGCGGTGGACCCCGCTGACCTACACCGTCATCCAGCGCGCGCTGCTCGAGGGCCTGCTGGCCACGCTGCAGATCGCGGCGGTGGGGACCGTGCTCGCGCTGGCGCTGGGCATCGTGCTGGCCGCGGGCCGGCTGTCGGACCACCGGGCGCTGCGGATCCCCGCGCAGCTGCTGACCGAGCTGTTCCGGGGCCTGCCGGTCCTGCTGCTGATCTTCTTCCTGTTCCTGGCCGGGGACGGCCGGGTGTCGCTGTTCGCCTCGATCGTCGTCGGGCTCGCGCTCTACAACGGCGCGGTGCTGGCGGAGGTGTTCCGGGCCGGGATCCGGTCGCTGCCGCGCGGCCAGGCCGAGGCCGGGTACGCCGTCGGGCTGCGCAAGACCGGGGTGATGGTGCACGTGCTGATCCCGCAGGCGGTCCGGGTGATGCTGCCGACGGTGATCAGCCAGGTGGTCGTCCTGCTCAAGGACTCCGCGCTCGGCTTCGTCATCGGCGGCCGGGAGCTGCTGCGGCGGATCAACGAGATCGGCACCCAGAACTTCAACCTGCTGCAGACCTTCCTGGTGGGCGCCGCGGTCTACATCGCGGTGAACCTGCTGGTCGCGGCCGCGGCGACGCTGCTGGAACGGCAGCTGCGCCGACGGGGACGCTTCCGCACGGTCGCCGGGCCGCCGCCGGCGCTCGACATCGGGCGGGCGGTCTAGCGGGTCCGGCCGCACCCGGCCGGTCCGGACAGCCGGGCGCGACCCGCCAGTCCGGACAGCCGGACGGGAGAGGTTCTGTCCACCTCGGACACCGGCCCGAGGTGGACCGCGCCGTAACGTCGGGTGGATGACAGGCGACCTCGCGGATCTGACCGCTGTCGGCGGTGGCGTCCTCGACGGGCACCGGGGTGACGTCGCGGCCGTTCCGGCGGCCGACCCGCACACCACCGCCGCCAAGCTGGCCGACCTCCGGGCACGCCACGCCCAGGCGCTGGTCGCCGGTGGGCAGCGGGGCATCGACCGCCAGCACGACCGCGGCAAGAAGACAGCGCGGGAGCGGATCGAGTCGCTGATGGACCCGGGCACCTTCACCGAGCTCGACGCGCTCGTCCGGCACCGCTCGACCGCCTACGGCATGGACCGGTCCCACCCCTACGGCGACGGCGTCGTCGTCGGCCACGGCACCGTCGACGGCCGCCAGGTGTGCGTCTACGCGCAGGACTTCACCGTCCTCGGCGGCAGCCTCGGCGAGGCGTTCGGGGAGAAGATCTGCAAGGTCATGGACCTGGCGATGCGGACCGGCTGCCCGGTCGTCGGGATCAACGACGGCGGCGGCGCCCGCATCCAGGAGGGGGTGTCGGCGCTGGCCGGCTTCGGCGACATCTTCCGCCGCAACACCCGCGCCTCCGGTGTCATCCCGCAGCTGAGCCTGGTGCTCGGCCCGTGCGCCGGCGGGGCCGTCTACTCCCCGGCGATCACCGACTTCACGGTCATGGTCGACGGCACCTCGCACATGTTCATCACCGGCCCGGACGTCATCCGCGCCGTCACCGGTGAGGAGGTCGGCTTCGAGGAGCTCGGCGGGGCGCGCACGCACAACGAGCGCAGCGGCGCCGCCCACCACCTGGCCAGCGACGAGGACGACGCGATCGCCTACACCCGCGCGCTGCTGTCCTACCTGCCGCAGAACAACCTCGACGAGGCGGTGCCGCTGCCCGGGTGGGAGGCGCAGGAGGACGTGGACGAGGACGACCTGGCGCTGGACACGCTGATCCCGGACTTCCCGAACCAGCCGTACGACATGACCGAGGTGATCGCCACGGTCCTGGACGGCGGGGAGTTCCTGGAGGTCCAGGAGCTGTTCGCGCCGAACATCGTGATCGGGTTCGGCCGGGTCGAGGGCCGAAGCGTCGGGGTGGTGGCGAACCAGCCGATGCGGATGGCCGGCGTCCTGGACATCGACGCCAGCGAGAAGGCCGCCCGGTTCGTGCGGACCTGCGACGCGTTCAACATCCCGATCCTCACCTTCGTCGACGTCCCGGGGTTCCTGCCGGGCACCGAGCAGGAGTGGAACGGGATCATCCGGCGTGGCGCGAAGCTGCTGTACGCCTACGCCGACGCGAGCGTGCCGATGGTCACCGTGGTCACCCGCAAGGCCTACGGGGGCGCCTACATCGTGATGGGGTCCAAGCACCTGGGCGCGGACGTGAACCTGGCCTGGCCGACGGCGCAACTGGCGGTGATGGGCGCCCAGGGTGCGGTCAACATCCTGCACCGCCGCGACCTAGCCGCGGCCGACGACGTCGACGCCACCCGCGCGGGGCTGGTCACCGCCTACGAGGACGCGTTCGCCAACCCCTACAACGCCAGTGACCGCGGGTACGTCGACGCGGTCATCGCGCCCAGTGACACCCGCTCGCACGTCGTCCGGTCACTGCGAGCACTGCGCACGAAACGGTCGGACCTGCCGGCCCGCAAGCACGGGAACATCCCCCTGTGAGCGCAGCGAACGTCGACGTAGAAGGCGGACCTGTGAGCGCAGCGAACGCAGAAGGAACCCGGTGAGCGCACTCCCGTACGACAAGGCGTTGTCCGACGAGGTCCCGGAGGCATCGATGCTCAGGGTGGTGCGCGGCGCAGCCGACGACGACGAGATCGCCGCTCTCGTCACCGCGATCGTGGCGGTGTCGGCCGGACCCACACCGGTGGCGGCCCGGATCCCGGTGGCGCCGCCGGCGGTCTCGGCCTGGGCGCGGTCGGGTCGGCCGGGCGCACCCCCGGCCGGGTGGCGCGCCGCCGGGCACCCGGTCCGCCGGCGCGGCTGACCCGGCTCGGCCGGACGGCTCAGCGGGCACCTGTCACTCGGCCGCCCGGCTCAGCTCGGCACGCGGTCGCCCCGCTCAGCGGGCGTGGCGGACCGCCGCGCGGATCGGTCCGGCGACACGCGCGGCCGCCCGGATCGGCAGCCGGCCCCGCAGCTTCTCGTACCGCCGCTGCCACAGCCGCGCCGCCTGGGCGGACTCCGCCTGACCGGCCCGGGCCGCGTCCCGCTGCCTGGTCACCTCGACCAGCTGGACCGTGGTCGCCGCCCGGGCCGCCTCCGCTGCGGCGAGGCGGGCCACGCGGTCGGCGATCGCCGCCTCCGCGGCCGTCAACCGGGTCGACGCCTCGCGGTAGGTGCGGACGCCCGCCCCGGGCGGGGACTTGCGCGCCCACGCCCAGCCGTCGCGCTCGATCACCTCGTCGTAGTCACCGCTGCGCACCAGCAGCTCGACCACCGCGCGCACCTGCTGGGCCTTCTGTCGTTCGACGGGCAGCGCCTGCACCCAGTCGACGGCGGCCATCGACGGGGAGCCGGCCAGCGTCCAGTCCAGGTCGTCGAACAGCACCCAGCCGCCGGGAGCGACCAGCCCGTCCACGAGCAGGAACGCGAGCGCGTCCACGTCCCAGGTGTGCGCCCCGTCGAGGAAGACGAAGTCGAACGACGGCCGGACGGGCTGCTCGAGCATCCGCTTGAGTTCCCAGGTGTAGGACGTCGGGTCGATCCGGATGTCCACCAGGTGCGCCAGCCCGGTCTGCTCGAGCAGCTGGTGGATGTCCGGGCTGCGGGTCAGGGCATCGGGGATGTCGACGGTGACGACGCGGCCGGTGTCCCCGACCTCCTCCAGCGCCGCCGCGAGGTAGCAGGTGGACACCCCCGAGGCGAACCCCAGCTCCAGAACCTGCGCCGGGCGCTCGCGCACGACGAAGTCGTAGACGGCGCGTCCCTGGCGCAGCGTCATGTGCGGCACGCCGTCGACGATGGCCGCGACCCGGTCGAACTCCATGGCAAGGCCTCTCGGTTGGCCCGACCGGACGGCGCCGGCAGGACAGGACTCGGGCGACTGGGACGACCGCGCCGCGGCGGTTCCCCGGGTTCCGGGCGGGGCAGCGGATGTGCGACGCCCCGTCACCCGGCCGGGTCGGTCGCGGCGGGCGTGAGCGTACGGGACCTGATCAGCTCGGCGACAGCGGCGACGAGGGGACGGGCGTCGGCCGGCTCGCCGAGCACCGTCGTGTCCCCGCCGACGGGGCTGGCGAGCACGGGCGGCGGGACGGGACCCGGCGTCCCCGGCACGGCGGCCGGCGCGGGCACGTACCGCTGCAGGTCGGCCTCGACCGCCTCGATCAGCACGGCCGCCTCCGCCGAGTCCTCCGCCAGGACCAGGTCGAAGCCGAAGGCGCTCTGGCGGCCGAACCGCTTGGCGTCCGCCGGCAGCCACAGGACCGTCGGGACACCCGGAACCGGGTGGACCCCGCGGTGGCCGGCGGCCGCGACGACCACGTCCACCGTCCCGCGCGGCGCCGCCGCGTCACCGGGGGCACGGACCCACGCCTGCTGCCCGGCGTCGCGCAGCGCGGCCGCCAGCTCGTCGGCGTCATCCCGCCACCGGGCCGGGCGGGCGCGGTCACCGTCGAACGACGTCGTGTCGACGACCCAGCGCAGCCCGTCCGCCCCCGGCCGGTGCCGCAGCACCGGCACCACCCGCACCTGCGCCCGGGCCTGCTCGACCGCCTCGAAGCCGAGCAGGTCGAACCCCGCCTGCGCCCACGCCGACCCGCTGGCCGCCGTTCCGGGCACCGTGCCGGCCGCCAGCAGGGGCTGCCAGCGGGCGAGGAAGAGCCGCCGGTTCTGCTCGGCGACCTCACCGGCGCCCTGCACCTCCAGCGCGGGCAGGACCACCTCGACGTCCGGGGCCAGCCGGAACGGGCGCCCCGTCCGCGTGGCCAGCCGGAGCGCGAGGTCGGTGTCGTCCGGCCCCTCGACGAACAGGGGGTCGAAGCCGCGCACGTCGATCAGGTCGGCGGCCCGCACGGCCAGCGCCGCGCCTGGGGCGGCGGGCGTCACGACGTCCCCCCCGCGGGCGGCGGCCAGCCGGGCGACGTCGCCCGGCGCCAGCCCGGCGAGCAACGGCACCGGCAGTGACCCGGTCGGGGCGAAGACCGTTCCGGCGGAGAGCACCGCGCGGCCACGGGACAGCAGGACGGGGAACGCACCCGCGGCCGGCTCGAGCGACCCCCCGCCGGCCTGGTGCCTCCCGGCTCCGCCGTCGGTGTCGCTCTCGGCTCCGCCGTGGAGGGCCGACCGGAGGCCGGCCAGCCACCCCGGGGACACCGTCGCGCCCGGGGCGAGCAGGACGACGGTCGCGCCCGAGCTCGCCGCGAGCGCGACGTTCAGCCCGACGCCCCGGTTGAGGTTGACCACCGACCGCTGCACGGTGACGCGTTCCGGGTCCAGCAGGCGCACGGCGGCGGTGCGCAGGGACTCGGTCAGGGTCGAGGCCAGGTCGACCACGCGGACCTCGACGTCGGCGTCCGCGCCCGTCGCCTCGAGCACCGACCCGACGGTGACCCAGGCCGGGAGGCCGACGTTGCGGCCGCTGACCAGCACCGAGGTGCGGTCGTGCGGCCGGTCACCGGCCTCGCGGGCCAACCGGTCCCAGTCGACGAACCGGCGCTCGCGCACCACGTAGTTCCAGGTCTTCAGCTCCCGGACACCGATCCGGTTCGGGTCGGTGACGTCGTCGCGGTACACCGAGCCGACGACCGGGACCAGGGGGATCTCGGTGACCGCGGCCAGCTTGAGGACCAGGTCGTAGTCCACCGCGCGCCGCAGGGTCGCGTCGAAGCCACCGACCTCGGTGAGCAGCTCCCGGGTGACCATCAGCACGTTCAGGTCGACCGTGTTGCCGACCTCCAGGTGGCGGATGTCGGTCTCGAAGGCCCGGTAGCGGACCCGCCCGTCGGCGTCGGTGAACTGCTGGATGTCGTGCGCGGCCCGCAGCCCCCGCGCGGACATCACGCCGGCGAGCGCCCGCAGGTGGTCCGGCAGCCAGGTGGTGTCGGAGTCCAGCCAGGCGATGTAGGTCCCGCGGGCGGCGTCCGCGGCGGCGTTGCGGGCCGCGCACACCCCGGACGGCGGCAGCCGGATGAGCCGGACCCGCGGATCGTGCGCGGCGACCTCGGCGACACCGGCGGCCGTCGAGTCGGTGGACCCGTCGTCGACGACCAGCAGCTCCCAGTCCGGGGTGGTCTGGGCGACCACCGACGCGATCGCCTCCAGCACCTGACCGGGCCGGTTGCGCACCGGCATCACCACCGAGACCAACGGGGTCCCGGCAACGGTGGCCGGCCGCTCGGCCGCCTCCACCTCCGCGAGGACGGCCGCGGTCGCCGCGGGGTCGATCGTGTCGAGCAGGCGGTCCGGTGAGGAGATGTCGTCCTGCTCCCGGAAGTGGCGGGCAGCGACGAGCAGCTCGGCCCGCAGCGCGCCCAGCGTCGCCGTCGGCCGGCTGGCCGGCGTCCCGTGCAGCGGCAGTGGCGCCTCGGTCCCCGCCGTGTCGAGGAAGTGGGCCCAGGCACCGCCGGGGTGGCCGCGCGCGCCGGGGTTGGCCTCCGCCCACCGGTCCGCGTCGAACAGGTGGGAGGCCCGCCTGGCGACGGAGTCCCCGGCGGCGAGGAACGACTCGAACGGCGACCGCTTCGCGGCGTGCCGGCGCTCGGCCGAGCCGAGGTGGTAGGTCGGGTCGTACAGGGGGTGCGGCGAGAGGTCCGCGTAGCGGCCGGTCGCCACGTAGTGCCGGGCGGCGGCGACGGTGTCCGGGAACGTCCGCCCGGCCTGTGCCTGGTAGTACTCGCGGTCGAACCGGCCGGACCCGGCGAGCGCGGCCGCCCCCCGCCGGTGCGCCACCGCCTGGCGGGCCGGCGCCGCCGCCACCGCCGACCGCACCCGGCCGACCAGCGCCGCCGGGCCTCCCGTGCCTGCCACGTCCACTCCTCGTCCGCCGTGCCGTCCGCCGGGCGTGCCGCCCACCGGGTCGTGCCGATCCGTGGGTCAGGAGACCCGCCGCAGCCGCCGCATGTCCGCCCGGGTCCGCTCCAGGTAGTCGCGGACGCCCGCGAACGGCACCGGGAACGCCTGCTCCAGCCGCGTCAGGACGTGCTCGGAGTCCAGTCCCATCGGGCTGTCGCGCAGCGTCTCGAGCTTGGCGAACGGCAGCCGGCCGGACAGCGTCGCGTCCCAGCAGAGGTAGGCCGGGTTCCACGGCTGGAGCCCGGCCGTTCCGCGCAGCACGGCCAGCGTCGAGGTCAGCCGCTTCCGGGTCCCCGGCCGGGCGACCGGTCCCCCGGCGCGCGGCGGTCGGGTCGCCAGCCAGTCCACCCACCGGGCCTGCGCGCGCAGCGTCTCCCGGCGGTCCGGCACGAACCAGCTGGCGGTCCGCAGGCCCGCCGTCCGGACCAGGCGGCTCAGGCCGATCTCGTACCGGCGGATCACCTGGTAGCGGTGTGACTCCGGCGTCATCACCTGCCAGAAGGCCTGGACGAACCCCGACCGCAGGGCGGCGTGCTCGTACACGGCGAACCAGCTCTGCAGGTGGGGCTCCAGCTCCGCGCTGGCCGTCATCGACCACAGGTCGGCGGCCGGCGGGCGGCCCAGGACCGTGCGCAGCGGGACCACCGGGCCCACGACGCTGTCGTTGCACAGCAGCAGCCGCTCGTACTGCCGGAGGTCGCCGAGCCGGTCGATGCCGGTCTTCCAGCTGTAGAAGTCGTAGCCGACGTTCTCCCGCACGACCAGCTCGCCGGCCTCGGCCAGCACCCTGCGGGCCGCCGGGGTCGGGTCGGCGGTGGACACCACGAGCACCCGGTCCGCGCACTCCGCGACCTGGGCCAGGTAGTGCCGGACGTGGTCGGCGACCTGGCCGCCGGGGTCGAAGTGCGCGAAGACGGCAACGGTCTGCCCGGTTCCCCGGCGAACGGTTCCCCGGCCCGCCGTCACCCGCGGCGCCCGTCGCCGGGGGTGTCGCCGGGTGCGGGCAGGATCCCGCGGTCGGTGAGTGCTGCCGCGAAGTCGTCGGCCATCTGCGTCGGGCCGTAGGCGGCCGCTGCCGCCCGGGCCGCCGCGCGCGCCGCCGGCCCCCGCACCGGGTCGTCGACGACGTCGATGCCGGTCCGGACGGCGGCGGCCAGGTCACCCAGGTCGGCGGGGTCGAAGCCGATGCTCCCCGGGCGGTCCACGGCCGCCCGCAGGTTCCCGGCCCGCGGGCCGACGACGGGCAGGCCGAACCCCTGGGCCAGCCCGAAGGCGCCGGAGTTGAGGATCGCCCGGTACGGCAGGACGGCGAGGTCGGCCGCTCGGTGGAACACCTGCAGCTCGTCGTCGCCGACGTGCCCGGCCCGCAGCGTGATCCGCGGGTGTGCGCGGCAGCGGTCGAGCCAGCCCTGGACCACCGGCTCGCGGCCGGGCCGCCCGGTCACCACCAGCCGAAGCCGCGGGTCCACCCGCACGAGCTCGTCGAAGACGTCGAGCAGCCGGTCCAGGCCCCGGTAGGGACGGATGCCGCCGGCGGCGAGCAGCACCACGTCACGCTCGTCCAGGCCGAGCCGGGTGCGGGCCACCGAGCGCGGGACCCAGTCCGGGTACTCCCCGAGGTAGCTGGCGTGGGGCACCACGGCGACCTTGGCCGGGTCCAGGCGGTACCAGGGCGCCGCCGCCTCGACCGTCGCGTCGCCGAGGACGTGCACCATCGCCGCCCGGTCGGCGAGGTACTGGCAGAGCTGGACCTCCAGGTCCGGGTAGCGGACGTCGTGCGACACGACGTTGTGGATCGTCCACACGAGCCGGGCGCCGCGGGCGAGCAGGTCCTCGACCCGCGCGGTGAACCGGGCGAGCCGGCCCGCGGCGTCGAACACCGAGGTGCCGTCCTGGACGACGATCGACGTCCAGTGCAGGTGGAAGACCTGGTCGTCCAGGCGGCCGCCGTCGTCGCGCAGCACCGCCCGGGTCAGCCCGTCGCGGACCGGCGCCACCCGTACCCCGTCGGCGGTCAGCCGCCGGTAGAGCATCCGCTGGTAGGGGTTCGTCCGCTGCAGGTCGGGGAAGAAGCCCAGCGTCGGGCGGCCCGGCGCCGGGTCGACCGGTCCCAGCCGGGCGGAGGCGACGGCGTCGGGGATGCCGGTCAGCTCCCGCACCCGGTCGGCCGAAGCGGCAGCCGTGCCGGTCGCGGCCATCGCCGCGGCGAGGACCGCGCCGGCGGAGCGGGTCACGCCGTGGTCGTGGACCAGGGTCGACACCGCCGAGCGCAGCGACCCGGTGCTCACCGCGCCGACGGCGGTGGGCAGCCCCTGCTCGGCCAGGCCGAGCCGGGTCCGGACCACCGGGACCGCTCCGGCGGCCGCCGCCTCCAGCGCGACCACGTCGACGATGCCGCTGCCCAGCTGGATCGCGTCGGCGTCGGGCAGGACCACCGCCATCGAGGCGGCGAACGCGGCCGGGCGCTGCGCGGCGCGCAGCGGCGGGCGGGCCCAGGCGCGCAGGGCGGCGGGGAC
>CAXTBU010000030.1:0-34674 GCA_964242885.1 uncultured Actinomycetales bacterium | reverse complement strand
GCCGCCGAGACGGGGTCTATGGCATTGACTTTCGGCACACTGTTGAGTTCTCAAGAATCGGGCGCGCACCGAGCGGGATACGTTCCCGCCCCGCTCGGGGCAACTTCACCAACGTACACCAGCCGATGGGCTCCGGCAAACCGGAGACCGGGCCGCTGTCCGCTGGAGGACAACTTCACCAACGTACGTAGCCCTCGGCGGCCTGGCGAACCAGGTGCTCCGGAGGCTGTCCGAGGTGCTGCAAGGGGCTGTGCGGCGGACCCGGCGTGGCGTCCAGCTGCTCGTGGGCGGTCCCCCGAGGGGACCCGCACTTCCGGCGACTGCTGTCCCCGGGCCGTTCCTTGCGACACCAGAGAAGTTAGGCGCTGGGTGGTCCGGTGTCAAACCTCCTGCCAGCACAGGGGATCCGCTTCAGGGCCGGACCTAGGACCCTGCCGTCAGCTCCACCCCGCCGACGGCCTTGCGACCCCGCCGCAGGACCAGCCAGCGCCCCCCGACGGCGACCCCCCGGTCCAGCTCGGCGGCGGGGTCCTCGACGCGGACGTTGTTCACCGACGCGCCTCCCTCGGCGATCGTCCGCCGGGCAGCGGACAGGCTCGGCGCGAGCCCGGTGGCCACCAGCAGCTCGGCCACCGACGGGTTCGCCCCGGCGGGCACGGTCGTCGAGGGCACCGTCGCGAGTGCTGCGCCGAGCACCGCGGGGTCGACCGCGAGCACGTCCCCACGCCCGAACAGCGCGGCGGATGCCTCCTCGACCGACCGGGTCGCCGAGCTCCCGTGCACCAGCGTGGTGACGTCGGTGGCGAGCGCCCGCTGGGCGGCACGCTCGCGGGGCCGAGCGGCGACCTCCTCGGCCACGCTCTCGATGGCGTCGGCCGACCGGAAGGTGAAGAAGCGCAGCAGGTTCACCACGTCGGCGTCCTCGACGTTGAGCCAGAACTGGTAGAAGGCGTAGGGACTGGTCATCTCCGGGTCCAGCCAGACGGACCCACCCTCGCTCTTCCCGTACTTGGTGCCGTCGGCCTTGGTCACCAGCGGCGTGGACAGCGCGTGCACCGACACCCGCTCGACCCGGTGCAGCAGGTCCACGCCGGCGGTGATGTTCCCCCACTGGTCGCTCCCGCCGATCTGCAGCGTGCAGCCGTGGTCGCGGTAGAGCTGCAGGTAGTCCAGCGCCTGCAGGAGCTGGTAGCTGAACTCGGTGTAGTTGATGCCGGTGTCGCCGGCCATCCGGGCGCTGACCGCCTCCTTGGCCAGCATCCGGTTCACCCGGAAGTGCTGGCCGACGTCGCGAAGGAAGTCCAGCGCCGACATCGGCGCGGTCCAGTCCAGGTTGTTCACGACCCGTGCGGCGTTGTCGCCGGTGAAGTCCAGGTAGCGGTCGACCTGCCCGCGGACGCGGTCGGACCACGCGCGCACCGTGTCACGGGTGTTCAGCGTGCGTTCCGCGTTCGGCTTCGGGTCCCCGATCAGCCCCGTGGACCCGCCGACCAGGGCGATCGGCCGGTGACCGGCGTCCTGCAGCCGCCGCAGGGTCAGCAGCTGCACGAGGTTGCCGATGTGCAGGCTGGGCGCCGTCGGGTCGAACCCGCAGTAGTAGGTGACCGGCCCGGCGGCGAACGCGGAGGCCAGCGCCTCCCGGTCGGTGGACTGCGCCACCAGACCTCGCGCCTCGAGCTCGGCCAACGCATCCGCCACGGTCGTCCCCTCCTCCACCCCGGCGGCTCGTGCCGCCCGGCTCCGGCCAAGCCTGCCCGACCGCGCGGGCCGGGTCGCCGCGTTCCGCGCCGGCCGGCGTCAGGTCCCCGCGGCCGGCGGGGCGCCGGTCGACCTGCGGTAGGCCGACACCGACGGCTCGCCGGCCAACCAGAACCGCCAGCCGACGTCGGCCGCCGAGGACACCCCGACGCGGGGGCCGGACCGCACGCGTGCCGGGTCGACCGGCTCGGCGGGCCGGTGCAGCCGCACCCGGGAGGTCGGGTCCAGCAGGTCCACCCCGCCGAGCTCGGCGGTGATCGCCCCGGCGATCGTGAGGACGCCGGGGCCCCGAGCCAGCCGGGCGTCGTCCCGGACGGCGGGGCGCCGGCGGCGCGCGGTGTCCAGGCCGCTGACCACCGCCCCGGCCCGCAGCAGAACCGCCGACGCCCGGCCCGGCGGCCCGCACGAGACGTTCAGGCACCAGTGGATGCCGTAGCTCAGGTAGACGTAGGCATGCCCGGCCTCGCCGAACATCACCGCGGTCCGCGCGGTACGGCCGCGGGCGGCGTGCGAGGCCGGGTCTGTCTCCCCCGCGTAGGCCTCGACCTCGGTCAGGCGGAGCACCACCCGTTCGTCCCCGGCGAGCACCGGGTCGGCCACCACCAGGACGCCGAGCAACCCGACCGCGGCTGCGGCGGGGTCGCCGGCCAGCAACCCCCGGTCGAGCAGCGGCGGCAGCGCGGGGTCAGGCGCCGGCCGCACGCCAGCCCTGCTGGGCCGACCGCAGCGACGCCACCTGCTCCCGCACCCGGTCCGGAGCGGTCATCCCCGGCGCGGAGCGGGCAGCCAGCGCCGACTCGACGGTCAACTCGCCGAGCAGTGCCGGCTCGAGCTCCGGTGACAGCGCCGCCAGCTCGGCCGGCGGCAGCTCGGGCAGGTCGATGCCCAGTTGCTCGCAGCGACGCACCATCGCCCCGGACACCTCGTGGGCCCGGCGGAACGGCACGCCGCGCCGGACCAGCCACTCCGCGACGTCCGTCGCCAGGGCGAACCCGCGGGTGGCGGTCGGGCTGAGCACCTCGGGGCGGAACCGGGTCGTCGCCACCATCCCGGTCACCGCCGGCAACAGCAGGAGCAGCTGCTCGACGGTGTCGAACGTGGGCTCCTTGTCCTCCTGCAGGTCGCGGTTGTACGCGAACGACAGGCCCTTCAGCGTGGCGAGCAGCCCGGTGAGGTTGCCGAGCAGGCGCCCCGCCTTGCCGCGGGCGAGCTCGGCCACGTCCGGGTTCTTCTTCTGCGGCATGATCGAGCTCCCCGTCGACCACGCGTCGTCCAACTGCGCCCAGCCGAACTCGGTCGAGGCGAACAGCGCCCACTCCTCGCCGATCCGGGACAGGTGCACGCCGATCAGCGCGCCGACGAACAGGAACTCCGCGACGAAGTCGCGGTCCGAGACCGCGTCGATCGAGTTGGCGAAGGCGCGGTCGAAGCCGAGGTCGGCGGCGACGGCCGCCGGGTCCAGCGGCAGGGTCGACCCGGCCAGGGCGCCCGCTCCTAGCGGGCTGACCGATGCCCGCAGCGCCCAGTCCCGCAACCGGTCCAGGTCCCGGTGCAACGCGTGCACGTGCTTGGCCAGCTCGTGGCCGAGCGTCACCGGCTGGGCGTGCTGCAGGTGGGTGAAGCCGGGCGACGGGGTGCCGGCGTGCGCCTCGGCCTGGCCGAGCAGCGCGTCGCCCAGGTCCAGCAGGGCGGACGCCAGGGGCACGGCCTGCGCGCGCAGGTAGAGCCGCAGGTCCGTGGCCACCTGGTCGTTGCGGCTGCGCCCGGCGCGCAGCTTCCCGCCGAGCAGCCCGGTCCGCTCGACCAGGGCGCGCTCCAGCGCCGTGTGCACGTCCTCGTCGCCGGCCTGGTAGGCGAAGGTGCCGGCGACCACGTCGGCCTCGATAGCGGTCAGCGCCGCCGTCATCCCCGCCAGCTCCGCGTCGTCGAGCAGCCCGGCCCGGTGCAGCACGCGGGCGTGCGCCCGGGACGCGGTCAGGTCGTGCACGGCGAGGCGGTGGTCGAAGTGCACCGACAGGCTCAGCGCCGCCATCGCGTCCGACGGACCGCCGGTGAAGCGCCCGCCCCACAGCGCGGGGCCGGCACCCGCCGGCGGCGCGGCGGCTCCTGCGGCACCGGGTGTGGGAGCACCGCTCACGCGGCGGGACCGCCGTTGCCGATGCGGGCGTCGCGCGCGGCGGCCATCCGGGACGGCAGGCCCCACAGCTCGACGAAGCCGCGAGCCATGCTCTGGTCGAAGGTGTCGCCGGCGTCGTAGGTGGCGAGGTTGAAGTCGTACAGCGAGGCGTCGCTGCGCCGGCCGGTGACGACCGCGCGCCCGGCGTGCAGGACCATGCGGACCTCGCCGGTCACCGCCCGCTGCGACTCCTCGACGAAGGTGTCCAGCGCCTGCTTGAGCGGGGAGTACCAGAGGCCGTCGTAGACCAGCTCGCCCCAGCGCTGGTCCACGCCCTTCTTGAAGCGCGCCAGATCACGCTCGACGGTCACGTTCTCCAACTCCTGGTGGGCGGTGATCAGCGCGATCGCTCCGGGCGCCTCGTAGATCTCCCGGCTCTTGATGCCGACCAGCCGGTCCTCGACCAGGTCGAGCCGGCCGACGCCCTGCGCTCCGGCTCGGCGGTTCAGCTCGCCGATCGCCTCCAGCGGGCTGACCGCCCGGCCGTCGATCGCGGTGGGCACCCCGGCGGTGAAGGTGAGGACGAGCTCGTCGGGCACGCCGGACAGGTCCGGCTCGGCGGTGTAGTCGTAGACGTCCTTGGTCGGCGCGTTCCAGATGTCCTCCAGGAACCCGGTCTCCACCGCCCGGCCCCACAGGTTCTGGTCGATGGAGAAGGGCGAGCGCTTCGTGGCGTCGATCGGCAGTGAGCGCTGCTCCGCGTAGGCGATGGCCTTCTCCCGCGTCCAGGCGTAGTCGCGGACCGGGGCGATGACCTTCAGGCCGGGCTGCATGGCCGCGATGGCGACCTCGAACCGGACCTGGTCGTTGCCCTTGCCGGTGCAGCCGTGGCTGACGGTCGTGGCGTCGAACCGCCGGGCCGCGGCGACCAGGTGGCGGGCGATCAGCGGCCGGGACAACGCCGAGACGAGCGGGTACCGGTCCATGTACAGGGCGTTGGCCTTGATCGCCGGCACGCAGAAGTCGGCCGCGAACTCCTCGCGGGCGTCGACCACGACCGCCTCCACCGCGCCGCAGGCCAGTGCCCGCTGACGGATGCTCTCCAGGTCCTCGCCGCCCTGGCCGACGTCGATGGCCACGGCGACCACCTCCGCACCGGTCTCGGCGGCGATCCAGCCGATGGCCACGGAGGTGTCCAGCCCGCCGGAGTAGGCGAGGACGACGCGGTCGGTCACGAGGGGCTCCCAGAACTAGGTGGAACGGAGATCGGCGGGGGATCTGCGGGTGTGGCGGGCGAGGCGGTCGGTCCGGTCAGGGCCAGCAGGTCGGCCCGCAGCTGCTCGGCGCCGTCGGCGGCGGCGGCGATGATCAGCACGGTGTCGTCACCGGCGATCGTCCCGAGCAGGCCGGGGACGGCGCCCCGGTCCAACGCCGACGCGAGGAAGTTGGCCGCCCCGGGCGGGGTGCGCAGGACGACGAGGTTGCCCGACGCCTCCGCGGAGACCAGCAGCTCGGCGGCCAGGCGGGCGAGCCGGCCCCGGCCCTCCCGGACGGCGCCGCCGGGTCGCGGCGTGCCGTCCCCGCCCTGGGCCGGCAGCGCGTAGACCAGCGAGCCGCCCGGCCCGCGGACCTTGCCGGCGCCGAGCTCGTCCAGGTCGCGGGACAGGGTCGCCTGCGTGACGGCGATCCCGTCGACGGCGAGCAGGTCCGACAGCTCGGTCTGGCTGCGGACGACGCGCGTGTCGAGCAGGTCCGCGATCCGTTGGCGGCGCGCGGTCGGGGTGGTGACCGGGGACGCGGCAGCGGCGCGCTGCACCGGGGCCGGGGCCGCCGCGGTGCGCTGCACGGGTGCGGTGCTCATCCGGGCCCCTCGAGCAGGAAGGCCAGCAGCGCCTTCTGCGCGTGCAGCCGG
This sequence comes from uncultured Actinomycetales bacterium, assembly GCA_964242885.1. GTDB lineage: Bacteria > Actinomycetota > Actinomycetes > CAXTBU01 > CAXTBU01 > CAXTBU01. Next base: position 28,888 of record CAXTBU010000030.1, on the reverse strand, counting down.
TTCTCGGCCTGGTCCCAGACCGCGGTGCCCGGCGCGTCGAGCACCTCGGCCTCGATCTCCTTGCCGCGGTAGGCGGGCAGGCAGTGCAGCACCACCGCGTCCGGATGCGCGGCGGAGAGCAGCGCTCGTGTGACGGCGTAGGGGGCGAGGGCGGCGGCCGCGGAGCCGTCGGGGTCGCTGTCGCCCATCGACACCCAGGTGTCGGTGGCCACGACGTCCGCCCCGGCCACACCGTCACCGGGGTCCCGGACCCACGCGACGGACCCACCGGTGCCGGCGGCGATCACGCCCGCGGCGTCCAGCACCGCCGGGTCCGGGCGGAACCGTTCCGGGGCGGCGATCCGCACGTGCATCCCGGCGGTGGCCCCGGCCAGCAGGTAGGAGGTGCCCATGTTGTTCGCGCCGTCGCCGACGTAGGTCATCGTCACCCCGGCGGTGCCGCCGAGCCGCTCCCGGACGGTGAGCAGGTCCGCGAGCAGCTGACACGGGTGGGCCAGGTCCGACAGCGAGTTGACCACCGGGACCCCGGCGTGCGCGGCCATCTCGGTCAGTCCGGAGTGGGCGTACGTGCGCCAGACGACGGCCGCGCACTGGTGGCCCAGCACACGGGCGATGTCCGCGATCGGCTCGCCCCGGCCGAACTGGGCCGCCGTGTCGTTGACGATCAGCGGGTTGCCGCCGAGTTCGGCGACACCGGCCGCGAACGACACCCGGGTCCTCAGCGACGGCTTGTCGAACAGCAGCGCGACGGTCCGCGGCCCGGCCAGCGGCCGGAACCCGAACCGGTCGGCCTTCATCCGGGCAGCCGTCTCGAGCACTGCCAGCTGCTCGGCCGGGTCCAGGTCGTCGTCGCGCAGGAACGACCGCGGGCTGGTCCGCGCGGCGCTCACGCGGCGTCCCGCCCGGTCCCGGCGGCGGGGTCGGCGGCGGGGTCGGCGGCGGTCCTGGCGGCGGGGTCGGCGGCGTCCAGGATCCCCGGGAGCGCGTCCAGGAACTCCTGCGCCTGCGCGGCGGTGAGGACCAGCGGCGGCGCCAGCCGGATCGCGTCCGGCCGGACGTCGTTGACCACGAACCCGGCAGCCAGCGCGGCCGAGGCGACAGCCGACGCGACCGGCCGGGTGAGGTCGAACGCGAGGAGCAGCCCGGCGGCGCGGACCTCGCCGACCAGCGGGTGCCCCAGGCCCCGGACCCCGTCGGCGAGCAGCGCTCCGACCAGCCGCACGTTGTCGAGCAGGCCGTCGCGCTCGATGGCGGCGAAGACCGCCAGCCCGGCGGCTGCGGCCACCGCGTTGCCGCCGAAGGTGGTGCCGTGCTGGCCGCGGCCGAGCAGCGTCGTGGCCGCACCGGTCGTCAGGCACGCGCCGATCGGGATGCCGCCGCCGAGGCCCTTGGCCAGCGTCACCACGTCGGGGACGATCCCGGTCGCGGTGTGCGCCAGCCACTCCCCCGTCCGCCCCATGCCGGACTGGACCTCGTCGACGACGAGCAGGGCGCCGCGCTCGGCGGTGATCCGGCGGGCGGCGGCCAGGTAGCCCGGCGGTGCCGGGATCACGCCCGCCTCGCCCTGCACCGGCTCGACGACGAAGGCCGCGGTCTGGTCGGTGACCGCGGCGTCCAGGGCGTCGACGTCCCCGTACGGCACGAAGTCGACCGGGCCGGGCAGCTGGCCGAACGGCTCCCGGTAGGCGGCCTTGCTGGTCAGCGCGAGCGCGCCCATCGTGCGTCCGTGGAAGGACCCGGCGGCGGCCGCGATCCGCGCCCGGCCGGTGCGCCGGGCGATCTTGAACGCGGCCTCGATCGCCTCGGCACCGGAGTTGGCGAAGAAGACCCGGTTGGGCACCCCGTCGACCTGCGGGACGAGAGCGGTGATCCGCTCGGCCAGCGCGATCTGCGCAGGGGTGGCGAAGAAGTTGGACACGTGGCCCAACGTCGTCAGCTGCCCGGTGACCGCGGCGACCAGCAGCGGGTGCGCGTGACCCAGGGAGTTGACCGCGATGCCGGCGAGCAGGTCGGTGTACCGGCGTCCGTCGGCGTCCCACACGTAGACGCCCTCGCCGCGGACCAGGACCCGGCGCGGGTCGCCGAACGTGTCCATCACCGAACCCCGGTACCGCTGCACCCACTCGGCGCCGGCGATCCCCTCGGGGACGAGCGCCGCGTCCGGTGCGACAGGTGTGCCGGCTGCGCCCGGGGTCGGGTCGAGTGCGGTGCTCACGCGGTCACCATGGTTCCGTTGCCCTCCGGGGTGAACAGTTCGAGCAGGACGCTGTGCGCGACCCGGCCGTCCAGGACGCTGGCCTGCGGGACGCCGCCCTGGACCGCGCGCAGGCAGGCCTCCATCTTCGGGGCCATGCCGGACTGCAGTCTCGGCATCAGCGCGGCCAGCTCCGCGGCGTCGATCTCGCTGATGACGTCGGCCGACGCCGGCCAGTCCGCGTACAGGCCCTCGACGTCGGTGAGCACGACGAGCTTCTCAGCGTCCAACGCGACCGCGAGCGCGGCGGCGGCGGAATCGGCGTTGACGTTGAGCACCTGGCCGTCCTCGTCCGGGGCGACGGTGGAGATCACCGGGATGCGGCCGGCGGCGATCAGGTCCAGCACCGCCTCCGGACGCACCTCCACCACGTCACCCACCAGGCCCAGGTCGACCTCGGTGCCGTCGACGCCGGCGGTGCGCCGCTCCGCGGTGAACAGGCCGGCGTCCTCTCCGGACATGCCGACCGCGTAGGGACCACGGGCGTTCAGCAGGCCCACGAGCTCCCGGCCGACCTGGCCGACCAGCACCATCCGGACCACGTCGATGCTCTCCTCGTCGGTGACCCGCAGGCCGCCGCGGAACTCACTGCGGATGCCCAGCCGGGTCAGCATCGCGGTGATCTGCGGCCCGCCGCCGTGCACCACGACCGGGCGGACCCCGGCCGTGCGCAGGAAGACCATGTCGTCGGCGAACGCCTGGCGCAGCGTGTCGTCGACCATCGCGTTGCCGCCGTACTTGACCACGACGATCTTGCCGGCGAACCGCTGCAGCCACGGCAGCGCCTCGACCAGCACGCCGGCCTTGGCGGTCGCCGCGCGTGCGTCGTCGCGTCGTGCGCGGGCGGTCTGCACCGACGCCGCCTCCGTTCGCTGCTGGGCAGATGTCTGCGGGGCGCTCACGTCGAGTACGCCGAGTTCTCGTGGACGTAGGCCGGGGTGAGGTCCGAGGTCCACACCGACGCCGAGCTGTCGCCCGCGTGCAGGTCGATGCCGATGTCCACGTCGCGGCCGGGGAACACGACGGTGGCCGGGTCGGCGTCCGGGACGCTGCCGGTGCACACGGGGACGCCGTTGAACACGACGTCCAACCGGTCCGGGTCGAAGGCGGCCGCGGTGGTGCCGACCGACGCGAGCACCCTGCCCCAGTTGGGGTCCTCGCCGAAGACGGCGCACTTGAGCAGGTTGCTGCGGGCCACCGAGCGGGCGACCTCGACGGCGTCGTCCTCGCTCGCCGCACCCGACACGGTGACGGTGATGTCGTGCGCGGACCCCTCGACGTCGGCCTGCAGCTGACGCGCCAACCGGGAGCACAGCTCGCGGACGGCGTCGGCGAACGCGGCCGGCTCCGGGACGACCCCGGAGGACCCGGACGCCATCAGCAGCACGGTGTCGTTGGTGGACTGGCAGCCGTCCCCGTCGAGCCGGTCGAAGGTGACGCGGGTCGCGGCCCGCAGCGCCGCGTCGCAGGTCGCCGGGTCGACGTCGGCGTCGGTGGTCAGCACGACGAGCATCGTGGCCAGTGCGGGCGCGAGCATCCCGGCTCCCTTGGCCATCCCGCCGACCACCCAGCCGTCGCCGGCGACGACCGCCTCCTTGCGGACGGTGTCGGTCGTGCAGATCGCCTGGGCCGCGTCGGTGCCGCCGTCGGCTGTCGCCGCCGCGGTCGCCGCTGTCGCGCCGGCGACCACCCGGTCGGTGAACAGCTCGGTGCCGATCAGGCCGGTCGAGCAGACCGCGACCTCGAACGCGCCGACCCCCAGACCGGCCGCGGTCGCCTCCGCGGTCGCGTGCGTCGTCTGGAAGCCGGCCGGGCCGGTGTAGCAGTTCGCCCCGCCGCTGTTGAGGACGACCGCTCGGAGCCGGCCGTCGGCGAGCACCCGACGGCTCCACAGCACCGGGTTCGCGGCGCACCGGTTGGCGGTGAACACGGCGGCCGCGCTGTCGCGGGGGCCGTCGTTGACGACGACCGCGACATCCGGGAGCCCACTGGGCTTGAGCCCGGCGCGGACGCCGGCGGCCCGGAAGCCGGCGGCGGCGGTGACGCTCACGACGCCGCCCCGGCGGCCGGAGCGGCGGTCACGACGTCGCCCCTGCGGCGTCCGGTGTCACGGCGCGAGCCCCGCGGTCGGCAGCCCGGCTGTCTCGTCCAGCCCGAGAGCGATGTTCGCGCACTGGATCGCCGCTCCCGCGGTGCCCTTGGTGAGGTTGTCGATCGCGGCGACGGAGACCAGCCGGCCGGCGTGGGCGTCCACGGCCACCTGCGCGACGCAGGTGTTGGCGCCGAGCGTCATCGACGTGGACGGCCAGCTGCCGTCGGGCAACAGGGTCAGGAACGGCTCGCCGGACCAGGCGCCGGCATAGGCGGCGCGGGCGGCCGCGGTGTCGACGCCGGGACGGACCCGGGCGGACGCGGTGGCGAGGATGCCGCGCGGCATCGGCGCCAGCACCGGGGTGAAGCTCACCCGCGCCGGGGACCCGCCGATCGCGGACAGGTTCTGCTCGATCTCCGGGGTGTGCCGGTGCGTCCCGCCGACGCCGTAGGCGCTGACCGCGTTCATCACCTCGGCGCCGTGCAGGCTCGCCTTGGGCGCCTTCCCGGCGCCGGACGTGCCGCTGACCGCGGTCACGACCACGTCGTCCAGCTCCACCAGGCCGGCCGCCACCGCCGGCGCCAGCGCCAGCGTGCTGACGGTCGGGTAGCAGCCGGGAACGGCGACCCGACGGGTGGTCCGCAGCCGGTCCCGGGCACCGGGCAGCTCAGGCAGCCCGTAGGGCCAGGTGCCGGCGTGCTCCCCGCCGTAGAACGCGGTCCACGCCGCGGCATCGGTGAGCCGGAAGTCCGCGCCGCAGTCGACGACCAGCACGTCGTCGCCCAGCTGCGCGGCCAGCGCCGCCGAGCCGCCGTGCGGCAGCGCCAGGAAGACCACGTCGTGGCCGGCCAGCGTCACGGCGTCGGTGGGCGCCAGCACGCGGTCGGCGAGGGCGGGCAGGTGCGGCTGGTGCGCGCCGAGCCGGTCCCCCGCCGAGGATCCCGCGGTGACCGCGCCGATCTCGAAGGCCGGGTGGGCGTCGAGCAGTCGGAGCAGCTCGCCGCCGGCGTACCCGGACGCTCCTGCGACCGCTGCCGTCAGCCCCACCGCCGTGCCTCCGTCCAGGTAGCGCGCGCCGGGCGCCCGTCTGCGTGTCCATTCACCCTAACGCATGATGATGCAGCGCTGGTCGACCGGCCGGCGGGCCGGACTCAGCTGCGCAGGACGGCTCCCACCCGCTCGGCGGCCGCACGGACGGCCCCGTCGACAGCCGCGGCGACCTCCGCCTCGGCGAGCGTCCGGTCCGGTGCGCGCAGGCGCAGCGCGTAGGCGACCGACCGCCGGCCGGCCTCGAGCTGGGGTCCGGTGTAGACGTCGAAGATGCGCAGGCTCTCCAGCAGCTCCCCGGCGCCGGCGCGCACCGCGTCGGTGAGCGCGGCCGCCGGGACGCTCTCGCCGACGACGAAGGCCAGGTCGGCCTTGGCGACCGGGAACGTCGACGGACTGACCGGCGCCGGGGCCGCCGGCGCCGCCGCGAACAGCGCATCGAGGTCGATCTCCGCGGCCACCGTCCGGGCCGGGAGCTCCAGCGCCGCGCACACCCGCGGGTGGAGCTCGCCGGCATGGCCGAGAGCGACCGGACCTGCCGCGCCGGTCGCGCCGGTGGCGGCCACGGTGAGCGCCGCACACCGCCCGGGGTGCCAGGGAGCGACCTCGGCCGCTGTCGCGGCGACGGCGACCCCGACCGCCGCCGCGGCCGTCCGGACGACCTCGACGGCGTCGGACCAGGTCGCATCGCGGCCCGGCCCCCACCAGCCCGCCGGCTCGCGGAGGCCGCAGAGCACGACGGCCAGATGGGTCGGCTGCTCCGGCAGAGCGGCCGTCAGCTCCGTAAGCTCCGACTCCGCCGGCCGGGCGTCGACCCGCGGCCGGGGAGCCGCCAGCGGCGCGCCGCCGGCCGGGGCCAGGACCACCGGGCCGAGGTCGAACAGCGCCAGGCCGCCGGTCCCGCCGTCGGCGGCGCGGCCGAGGTTGCGGCGCAGCACGCCGGCCAGGCCCGGCAGCAGCGTCGTGCGCAGGTACGGCTCCGTCCCGGAGACCGGATTGCTCAGCCGGACCAGCCGGCGACGGTCGTCCGCGGCACCGAGGCCGAGCCGATCGAGGACCTCGACCGACACGAACGGGTAGCTCGGCGACTCCACCAGGCCGGCTCCGACCAGGGCCGCCACGACGGCGCGGCGCCGGCGGTGCGCGACCGACAGGCCGCCGCCGAGCGGCGCACGCGGCCGGGTGGGAGCGATGGTCTCGTACCCGACGACCCGCCCGACCTCCTCGACGAGGTCGTAGGGGTCGGTGATGTCCGGGCGCCACGGCGGCGGCGTCACCGCGACGACCCCGCGGGTCCCGGTGAGCGTGCAGCCGACCTGCTCGAGGGCGGAGACCGCCGTCTGCGCGGGGACCGGCGTGCCGAGCACCCGCTCCGGCAGGGCGAGGTCCAGCTCGACCGGCGCCGGCGAGGACGCGGCCGGGTCCAGCCCGACCCGGGTGCCGTCGAGCCCACCCGGCCCGTCGGCGACCGCGCCGCCGAGTTCGACGAGCAGCTGGGCCACCCGGCGGGCGGCGCGCGCGGACAGTGTCGGGTCGATCCCGCGCTCGAACCGGCGCGAGGCCTCGCTGCCCAGCCGGTGCCGACGAACGGTGCGAGCGGTGCTCACCGGATCGAAGCTCGCCGACTCCAGCAGCAGCCGGGTGGTGCCGTCGCCGATCTCCGTCGCCGCCCCGCCCATCACGCCGGCCAGGCCCACCGGGCCGGTGTCGTCGGCGATCACCAGGTCGCCCGGGTCCAGCGCCCGGTCGGTGCCGTCCAGCGTGGTGAGCCGCTCCCCCGCCCGCGCGGCGCGGACGACGGCCTGGCCGGCCAGGCGGTCGGCGTCGTAGGCGTGCGTGGGCTGGCCGAGCTCGACCAGCACGTAGTTCGTCACGTCGACGACCAGGCTGATGGACCGGAAGCCGGCGGCGACCAGGCGCCCGGACAACCACGCGGGGCTGGCCGCGGCGCCGTCGAAGCCGGACAGCGCCACCGCCGTGACGCGGTCGCAGCGGGAGTCCTCGATGTGGAACGGCGCGTCCGGCCCGGCGGCGTCGGCCCACGGTGCGGCGTCCGGTGCCGGGTCGGAGAACGTCAGCCCGAGCGCACCGGCGATCTCGCGGGCGACGCCGCGCATCGACAGCGCGTACCCGCGGTCCGGCGTCACCGCGAACTCGAGCACGGTGTCGCCCAGGCCGAGCAGCGGCACGGCCGGAGTGCCCGGCGCCGCGTCGGCCGCGGGGCCGGTGCCCTCGTCCAGCCGCAAGATGCCGTCGTGCTCGTCCCCGAGCCCGAGCTCGCGGACCGAGCAGATCATCCCGTCGGAGGTGTGCCCGTAGGTGCGCCGGGCGCTGATCGCGAAGCCGCCGGGGAGCACCGCTCCGGGCAGGCTGACCACGACCAGGCCGCCGGCCGCGGCGTTCGGGGCGCCGCAGACGATGCCGCGCGGGGTCTGTTCGCCGACGTCGACCTGACACCAGCGGACGGTCTTGCCGTTCCTGTGGGTCTCCGGCTCGGCCGAGAGCACCCGTCCGACGACCACCGGCCCGGTGACCTCGGGCCGGTGGATCTGTTCGATCTCCAGCCCTCGGGCGACCGCCAGGTCGGCGATCTCGTCGGCGGTCGCCGACTCGGGGATGTCCACGAGCTCGCGGAGCCAGGACAGGGAAACGCGCACAGCAGCTCCAGCGGGTGGGTGGGACGCGGGACGGACGGGCGGACCGGCTCGACCGGCGAGGTCGTGCAGGCGACGGTGTCTGAACGGCGGGCAGGTCTCAGCCGGGGAACGAGCGCGCGAACCGGACGTCGGACTCGACGACGTCGTGCATGTCCGCGATCTGGTGGCGGAACATCAGCGTGCGCTCGATGCCCATGCCGAAGGCGAAGCCGGTGAAGCGCTCCGGGTCCACCCCGCAGGCGCGCAGCACGCGGGGGTTCACCATCCCGCAGCCGCCCCACTCCACCCACCGGCCGCCGCCCCGGGCCCGGTCGAACCAGACGTCCATCTCCGCGGACGGCTCGGTGAACGGGAAGTACGACGGTCGCATCCGGGTGCGGATGCCCGGCCCGAGCACCGCCCGGGCGAAGTGCTCCAGCGTGCCGCGCAGGTCGGCGAAGGTCAGCCCCTCATCGACGGCCAGGCCCTCGACCTGGTGGAAGACGGGCGTGTGCGTCTGGTCCAGGGCGTCGGACCGGAACACCCGGCCGGGCACGATCCGGTACAGCGGCGGCGGGTCGGCGAGCATCGCGCGGACCTGCACCGGGGAGGTCTGGGTGCGCAGCACGATGCCGGAGGCCCCCGCCTCCCCGGGCGCGTCGGCGGTCGGGGCGACGTAGAAGGTGTCCTGCAGGGTCCGCGTCGGGTGGTCAGGACCGATGTTCAGGGCGTCGAAGTTGAACCACTCGGCCTCGACCTCCGGGCCCTCGGCGACCGACCAGCCCATCGCCACGAAGACGTCGGCGATCTCCTCGGCCAGCGCCGCGACCGGGTGGCGCGCGCCGCGCTCCCAGCCCGGTGCGCCGGGCAGGGTCACGTCCACCCGCTCCTCGACGAGGACCTGCGCGTCCCGCTCGGCGTCGAGCTCGGCCTGCCGGTCGGCCAGGGCCGCCCGCACGGCGCCGCGGGCGGCGCCGACGCTGCGCCCGGCGTCCTTGCGCGCGGCCCCCGGCAGGCGGCCGATCTCCCGGTTGGCCAGCGCCAGCGGGGAGGCGTCGCCGTCGACCGACCGGCGGACCGACGCGAGCGCGTCCGGGTCGGCCGCGGCGGCGACGGCCGCCAGCGCCTGGTCCCGGGCCGCGTCGACCGCTGCCGGGTCGGTGGGGTCCGGCGCCGACGGTCCGCCGGTTGACGTGATGTCGCCTGTCGGGGTGTCGGTCGGCGCGGTCATCAGGTGCGGGATCCCTCGTCGTCGGTGCGTCCCGGCGGCCGCCGCGGACCCGGCGAGTCTAGGAAACCGCCGCGGCGGCCCTCACCGGTCGGTCCCCCGCGACCCGGGACGGGTTCACCAGGGAAGGGGACCCGCGGCGTCGGAGAACGTGCCACTCGGCCGCCCGCCGTGCAGCAGGGCCATCTGCAGGATCTGCCGGGCGCCCTCGCCGACCGGCTTGCCCTGCCCGCCGGTGGCGTCGGTCGCCGTGAACCCGGGGTCGACGGCGTTGATCGCCAGCCACGGCAGCGCCTTGGCGTACTGGACGGTGAGCATGTTGACGGCCGCCTTGGACGAGGCGTACGCCAGCGCCGGCCACCGGGACTCCAGCGTCTGCGGGTCGGTGACCATGCCCATCGAGCCCATCCCGCTGCTGACGTTGACGACGACCGGAGCCGCCGAGGCCCTGAGCAAGGGCAGGAACGCCGTGGTGACCCGGACGACGCCGAGGACGTTGGTGTCGTGGACCGCGCGGACGTCCTGGACGGTCACCTGCTCGGTGGGCCGGTCGACGGGGCCCAGGAAGGCTGCGTTGTTGACCAGGACGTCGAGGGACCCGGTGCGCGACGTGAGCTGCTCGGCGGCCGAGTGGACCGAGGCGTCGTCGGTGACGTCCAGGACGAGCAGCTGCGCGCCGACCTCGTCGGCGGCGCGCTGTCCGCGCGCCCGGTCCCGGGACCCGACGTAGACGGTCAGACCGGCCGCGACCAGGCCGCGGGCGGTCTCCAGGCCGAGGCCCTTGTTCGCGCCGGTGACCAGGGCGACGCGCGGGCGGGGGTCGGTGGAGGGGTCGGTGGCGTCCGGGGTCGGTGCAGTGGTCATCGGCATCTCTCTGTTCGGAGTGGGTGGTGGGGTGCTGTTGCTGCGCGGCGGCACCGGTCAGGGGCGGGCAGCGGCCCAGTTCGCGGCGACGAGCTCGGCGTAGCCCGTCGGCTCGATGTCCGGGTAGCGGTCGTTCTGGAGGTCGGTGAGCGCCGCTCGGCCGGTGAGCATCGCGACCTGGTAGCCGGCGATGAGCGTGTCCATCGAGGCCGGGTCCTGCTCCCGGGCCGCGGCGGCGGCCTGCTCGAGCTCCTCGACGGTGCCGCGGCTGACCCGCGTGAAGGTGCGCCCGGACTGGCGCTCGATCTCGTCGACCATGTCGCTGAAGCCCAGGGTCTCCCCGACCACCGCGAACTTCCCGGCCGGCAGGTCGCGGTCCAGGGCTGCCCGGGCGGTGTAGCGGGCGGTGTCCTCGACGGTGGTCAGCTCGAACTTCTCCCGGCCGGTGCCCCAGTAGGTGGCGGTGCCGGCCCCCGCGTCGAGGTCCAGGGCGCCGCGGGGGGAGGCGAACATGTCGAGGAACGCGCCGTTGAGCACGTGCACGGACTCGATGCCGATCCCGGCGATCGCCTCGTCGGCCTCGCGGCGCACGTCGTAGCTGGCGACGACGCCCGGGGTCATCGTGAACAGGTCCAGGGCGAAGTCGGACGGGAAGAAGCGGCGGACACCGCTGGCCTTCGACGCGCGCGCGAGGGCGATCTGGCCGTCGACGATCACGGCGCGACCACCGGCCAGAGCCGACACGACGACGTCCACGCCCGTGGTGGCGTGACGCAGCGCCGCGGGATCGGTCAGGTCGGCTTCGACGGCCTGCGCGCCGGCGTCGAGCAGCGGCTGGAGCGCGGCCAGCTTGTCCGGCCGGGCGGTCGTTCCCGGGCGGACCAGCAGCCGCACCGAGGTCCCGTCCGCGCCGAGCAGGTGGAAGGCGATGCGGCTGCCGAGCATGCCGGTGGCGCCGGCGACCAGGACGGTCTGCGGTGCGGTGTCGGTGCCGGTCTGGGCGGTCTGCGTCGTGGTCATGGCGGGTCCTCCGGATGCGGGGAGTTCGGTCCGCGGCTGGTCGTGTGCCGGCCGCGATGAGACGACCGTAGCGCACAACCGGAGCATCGTCTCCACTCGGAGGCGCGACTCCACATGATGGGGTGACACTGGACCCGTGACCACCAGCGAGCCACCTGCCGACCAGCCCCCCGCCCACCGGCCTGGACTGCGCCGTGACGCCCTGCGCAACCGGGCGCTGATCCTCGAGCACGCCCGCCGGCTGTTCGCGGAGACCGGACTCGCGGCCGGTCACGACCAGATCGCGGCCGCGGCCGGTGTCGGTGTCGGGACGGTCTACCGCCGCTTCCCGCGCAAGGAGGACCTGCTGGCGGCGCTGTTCGACGAGCGGCTCGACCACGTCGTCGCGCTGGCCACGCAGGCCCGGGCGGCGACCGACCCGCTGGCGGGGCTGACCGGCTTCCTGGAGGCCATGCTGGCGCTGCAGGTACGGGACCGCGGGCTGGGCGAGATGCTGCTCGGCAGCTCGCGGGCCCTCGAGCTGTCCCGCCACGCCCAGGAACGGATCGCGCCGATCGTCGCCGAGCTGCTCGCCCGCGCCCAGGAGTCGGGACAGGTCCGCACCGACGTGCGGGTGCAGGACGTGGCGCTCGTCCCGCTGATGATGAGCGCCGTCATCGACAGCTCCCGTGCGGTCGATCCCGACCTGTGGCGGCGCACGCTGACCCTGGTGCTCGACGGGTTCCGGATCGGGGCGCCGCCCACGCCGCTGCCGGTCCCCGCCCCGTCACCGGACCAGTTCGAGCGGGTGCTGACCGGCTGGCGGCCACCCGGGCGCTGAGCTGCCCAGCCGAGAAGCCGGGCAAGCCGAGGAGCCGGCCCAGCGGAGAGGCCGGCCGAACGGGGAAGCCGGCCCAGCCGCCGGCGTCAGCGAGGCAGACGGGCGTGCAGCAGCTCGGCCAGGGTGCGGGTCGGCGGGCCACCCAGCTGCGCCGCCTGGGTGATGCAGCTGAACCCGTCGGCGAGCACGGTGGCCGGTGGCCGACCGCCGACCTCGCCGGACGTGCCCGGGTCGGTGACCCCGCCCGCGGCAGCGTGCAGCCGCGGCAGCCACGTCTGCTCGGCGATCTTCCGGGACAGCTCGGCGTGCTCGCCGGCGGTGAAGCCGAACGACCCGGCCAGGCCGCAGCAGCCGGCGTCCAGGATCTCCACGTCGTACCCGGCGCGCTCGAGCACCGCGCGGTCGGCCGCCGTGCCGACCACCGCGCGACTCTGGCAGTGCGGGTGGACGACGATCCGCTCCGGGACCCCGTCCGCTGCGTCGCCGTCCACCCCGCCGCCATCCCCCGGGCCGGCCGGAGCGGCCGGCGGCTCCCAGCCGATCGCCTCGAGGTGCTCGGCGAGGCTGCGGGCCAGCCCGGCGAGCTTCGCCGCCCGCGGGTCGTCGCGCAGCAGCTGCGGCAGCTCGTCGCGGAACGCCGCCAGGCAGCTGGGTTCCGGGACGATCACCGGGATCCCGCGGCTGACCCACGGGTCCAGCACGTCCAGCAGCCGGGTCAGCCACGTCTTCGCCAGGTCGAGCATCCCGTGGTCGTAGAGCGGCCGGCCGCAGCACGCCCACTCGGTCGGCACGGCGACGGTCTCTCCCGCCGCCTCCAGCACCCGGACGGTGGCCACGCCGTGCTCCGGGGACCAGGCGTCGGTGAAGGTGTCCGGCCACACCACGACGGTGGCGTCGGCGGTGTGTGAGCGCTGCTCCGCCCCGCGCGTCCGGCGCAGCGCCCGCCGCGCGAACGGCGGCACCGGGCGGTCGCGGGTCACGCCGCCGGCCGCCCGCAGCGCGCTGCCCAGCACGGGCGCCGAGAGCACCGCGTTCGCCAGGGCCGGCACCGCGGTCGCGATCCGCGCGGCGAACGGGATCAGCCCCAGCGCGTACGCCGCGCGCGGCCGCAGCCGGCCGGCGTAGTGGTGGGCCAGGAACTCGGCCTTGTAGGTGGCCATGTCCACGTGCGTCGGGCAGTCGGTCTGACAGCCCTTGCAGGACAGGCAGAGGTCCAGCGCGTCCTTGACGTCGGGGTTGCGCCAGTCGGCCTCGGTCGTCTCGCCCTGGAACATTTCCACCAGCAGCTTGGCCCGGCCGCGGGTGCTGTGCTTCTCGTCGCGGGTGACCCGGTAGGACGGGCACATCACGCCGGTGTCGTCGCGCCGGCAGCGGCCGACCCCGACGCACCGCTCGGCGGCGTGCTGCAGGTCCCCGCCGTCGGCGGCGTAGGCGAAGAACTTCTGTCCCGTCAGCAGGTCGTGGCGATAGGTGGGGCCGAAGCGCAGGTTGGTGTCCAGCGGGAACGGGTCGACGAGCTTGCCCGGGTTCATCCGGTTGGTCGGGTCCCAGACGGCCTTGAACTGGCGGAAGCCGTCGACGAGCTCGTCGCCGAACATCACCGGCCACAGTTCCGCGCGGCCCTGGCCGTCGCCGTGCTCACCGGACAGCGAGCCGCCCATCGACACGCAGATGACGGCGGCCCGCTCGAGGAACTCGCGGTAGTCCGCGATCCCCTCCAGTGTGTGCAGGTCGAACGGGTTGCGGGTGTGCACGCAGCCCTGGCCGAAGTGTCCGTACCACGACCCGGTGTAGCCGTAGTCCGCCCAGAGAGCGGTGATCGCGCGTAGGTACTCCCCCAGCCGCTCCGGCGGCAGGCCGGCGTCCTCCCAGCCCTCGTGGTTGTGCGGCTTGCCCGGCGGCACCGCGGTCGCCCCGAGCCCGGACTCGCGGATCGCCCAGATGCGCCGCTGGGTGGGGCCGTCGTCGAACCGCGCGTGCGTCAGTCCGGCCGGCAGCTCGGCGACGAACGAGTCGGCCTGGGCGTCGGCGACGGCCGGGTCGTCGTCGCCGAGTTCAGCGATCAGCCACCCGCCGCCCGGCGGCAGCAGCGGCAGGCTCGCGGTGTTGAGGTCGATGGCCTGCATCATCCCGACGAGGACGTCGTCGATGCCCTCCAACCCGAGCAGGGGATGGTGCAGCAGCGAGGGGACGGCGTCGGCCGCCTGGAAGATGTCCGGGTACCCGACGACGACCATCCGCCGGTGCCGCGGGCTGGTCGTCAGCGCGACGGTGATCTCGGTGACGACGCAACAGGTGCTCTCGGTGCCGACCAGTGCTCGCGCGGCCTGCCAGCCCTTCTCCGGCGTCAGCTCGTCGAGGTTGTAGCCGCTGACCCGGCGGGGGACGTCGGGGAACCGCTCCGCCACCAGCGACGCGTACCGGCGGCCGAGCTCGCGCATGCCGGAGTGGATGCGCGCCGTCTCCCCACCGAGCGCGGTGAGCCGGGCGTACTCGGCGTCGTCGGTGGGGCCGAGGTCCAGCACGGTGCCGGCGTAGGTGACCACCCGCATCCGCTCGACGTTGTCGACGGTCTTGCCGGCGTACAGCGCGTGCGTGCCGCAGCTGTTGTTGCCGACCATCCCGCCGAGGGTGCACCAGGCGTGCGTCGCGGGATCGGGACCGAAGGTGAGCCCGTGCTCCTCGGCGGCGGCGCGCAGGTCGTCCAGGACGATGCCGGGCTGGACGCGGGCGATCCGCCGCCCGGGGTCCAGCTCGAGGATCGCCGTCATGTGCCGGGAGAAGTCCAGGACGACCGCCACGTTGCAGGTCTGCCCGGCCAGCGCGGTCCCGCCGCCGCGGGACACGATCGGTGCGTCGAACTCCCGGGCCACCGCGAGCGCCGCCAGCACGTCGGCCTCGTCGCGGGGGAAGACCACCCCGAGCGGCACCTGCCGGTAGTTGGAGCTGTCGGTCGCGTAGATCGCGCGGGTCCCGCTGTCGAAGGCCACCTCGCCGCGGACCACCGTGGCCAGCCCGGCGGCGAGCGCCACTCGGGCCGCCTCGTCGAGGCCGGACCGGTCCACGCTGCTCCCCGGCGCGGGTCGTGGGGTCGGGTCGGGCGTCGTCGGCCGCACCTCGGTGGCTGTCACGCGGCCATTGTCCGCGACCGGGCGGCTCAACCGCCCTCGGGTAGCGCCCACACGATCTGGTTGTCCCGGTAGGAGCGGGTGTCGGGGTCGAACGGACCCGAGCAGGTGACCAGGGCCAGCCGCGCCGTTCCCGATCGGGCGAACAGGTCCGCCGTGGGCAGCGCGGTCTTGCGGATCGACCCGACCGACGTCACGGAGTAGCGGACGTCGCGCCCGGCGGTCGTGCGGACGGTGACGATCGCGCCGACCCGCGTGGCGCCGAGCTCCCGGAGCGGCCCGGCGCCGAAGCGACGGGAGTCGACGTGCGCGGCCAGGACCACGGTGCCGACCGATCGGCCCGGCCAGGACCCGAACCGGTACCAGCCGACCGTCGACGGCCGGGACGGCAGCTCGAGCTGTCCGTCCGGGTCGAGGCCGACCGGCACGACGTCCTGGTCGATCTCGACGCCGTCGACCCGCACGCGGACCGCAGCGTCGGGCGTGGGGGCGGCCGGCAGCCGCGTCGTCCGCGGCCGCACGGTCGGCGCCGCACGTCCCGGCGCCGCAGCCGGTGTCCGCGCGGACGAGGGCGCCGCGGACGAGGGCGCCGCGGACGAGGGCGCCGCGGACGAGGGCGCCGATGGCCGGGGGATCGGCACGACCGCGGTGGGGGCCACCGGTGGGCCGGCGGCGGCCGCGGGCACGGCGGTGCCCCGCGCGTCGGTGGACGCGGGAAGCGCCAGGATCGTCGCGCTGGTCGCCAGCAGCACGCCCAGACCCGCTGCGAGCCACTCGGCGACGCGGCGCCCCGGCCGGGACGGCCGGGCCACCGCGTGGTGCCGTCGCTGGGTCAGCGCGTGGCCTCCCGGTCTGCGGCAACCGCGACAGCCCGCCGCCGGTGCGCCGCGGAGACCGCGGCCGCGGCGGCCAGGGCGAGCCCGGCCGCGCCGAGGCCCCAGGTCCCGGCACCCACCCCGGCGTCGGCCGGGCCCTCACCGGCCGGTACGCCGTCCGGGCCCGCGAGGGGGTAGCTCTTGACCGCCAGGGCGAGATTGTCGTCCGCGGCGCTGCCCCACGCGTACACGGTCGTCAGCCTGCCGTCCCCGACCGTCAGGTCGGCCGGCCCGATCGCCGTCGTCGAGGTACCGGCCAGGTTGACCCGCGCGGACACCGTGCCGGCCGCCGTCGCCAGCGTGGCCGCGTCGGGATTGGTCAGCCCGGGCGCGAGGACGGTGTCCCCGGCGAGCACGTCCACGGCCGGCGCGGCAGCGGTGTGCCGGACGCTGAGCCGGCCCTGGTCGGCTGCCACCGGCGAGAGGTCGTCGGCGAAGGCCGTGAGCTCCGGGGTCCCGCCCGCCGACAGGTGCGCGGCGACCGTGTAGGCCTCGCCGCTAGTCACCTCGACGGTCGCCTCGACGGCCGGCGCACTCGACGCCGCCGCACCGGCCGGCCGGACGGCCAGGTCGTAGGAGCCGGCCGGCAGGGACAGCGGCGCGGAGAAGCTGCCCGGCCGGAAGTTGCTGATCACCTTGTCGTCGCCGGCGTAGACGTCGACGGTCAGGCCCGGCACGCCGTGGAACACGTCGACGGTCGCGTCGCCCGGTGCGGCGAAGGCGGGAGCCGCGGCGCTGCCCGCCGCCAGGGTCAGCAGGGTGGCGGTGACGGCCGTGGCGAGGGTCTTGCGCATGAGGCCTCCGAGCTAGAGGGATGGGTGCCCTCAGTGCGTGGCCGACCACGTTCCCGGTTGCGTGTCCGCCCTGTCGTCCGTGGTGCCGAACGTGTATCGCCGTGAGTAGCGGACGGACTTCACAACGTCAGGAGAGGCTGGCGCGCGCGACGAGCTGACCGGCGGCCGGCGCCGCCGCGCCGCGGAGCTGGCGGACCAACAGCAGCGTCGGCCGGCCCGCCGCGGCCGTCGACGGCATCACCCAGCTGCCGGTGCCGGCACCGTCGAGGAACCCGACGGCCAGCGGCGTCGTCCCGTCCAGCCACACCTCGTAGACCTCACCGGCACCCGGCGCGGAGAGCCCGGACGTCCACAGCGACATCCGCCGGTTGGCGCCGGACCCGCCGACGACGACCACCCCGACCGACCGGGCCTGGCCGTCCGCGGCCGCGAGGACCGCCTGCACCGCGACGCCGGGCCCGGCACTCGCTGCCGGCGTCCCCGCGGTCCCGGTCGGTCCCGGCGTCCGGACGGGGGTCGATGCCGGCGTCGGGGCGGGCGTCGGTGCCAGCGTCGATGCCGGCGTCGGGGCGGCTGCGCTCGGCGAGCCGTCGCGGGCGAGCCGCTCGGCGACGCCGCCGCCGGCAGCGCCGACGGCGAGCGCGAGTACCAGGCCCGCGCCGACCAGGGCGCCGCGGCGACGCCGACCCGCGGGGTGCCCGGCCGCGGGCAGCCCTGCTGCGGGGTACCCGCCCGCGGGCAGCCCTGCTGCTGGGTACCCGCCCGCCGGATTCCCGCGGCGGTCGTGCGGCGCGCCGGCGGCGGCCGCTGCGGGCGGCACCGGCTCGGGTGCCGGGTCCACGGCGGGGAGCTCGCGCAGCGCGGCCGCGGCGACCACCGCGTCCGCGAGCTCCGACCGGCAGTCGGCACAGCGGTCCAGGTGGTTGAGCACCAGGGCCGGGTCGGCGCCCGCGAGGCGCCCCGCGGCCAGGTCCGCGACCAGGCCGTCGAGGTGCCCGGCCACGCCGGAGGCGCGCGGTTCAGCGTCCATCAGAGGCCCCCGTCCGCAGCGCGACCGCCAGCACCCGCAGGCCACGCGCACACCGGGCCTTGACCGTGCCGAGCGGGACGTCCAGCCATTCGGCGATCTCCGTCTGGGTCAGGCCGGAGAAGTAGGCCAGGACCAGCACCTCCCGCTGCTCGGCACTGGTCGTTCGGAGCGCGGCCCGGACCAGCTCGCTGGAGGTCACCTGCTCGGCCACATCGGTCGCCGGCCGGGCACCGTGGCGCCCACCCGGCACCTCCAGCAGGGCGTCGGCGTCCGGGACCGGCACCGGGCGGCGGGTCCGCTGCAGGTCGGCGCACCGGTGCCGCGCTATCCCCAGCAGCCACCCCCGCAGGGAGCGTTCCGGGTCGTAGCCCCGCCTGCTGCGCCACGCGTCGGCGAACGTCGACTGGAGGACGTCGTCCACGTCGGACGCGGGGAGCAACCGGGTGAGGATGGACCGGATCCCCGGGGCGAGCAGCGCGTAGGCCTCCTCGAAGGCGGCGGCATCGGTGCCGAACCGGCTGCCCAGGTCCCGCAGCCGGTTGTCGACCCCGGCCTGCGCGGGCGACCGACCGACGACCACCTCGACCACCTCCCGGGCGCGACCGTACGGAGATGGGGGCCCGACCGCACCACCGGGGCCGCCGCCGGCCCGGCAGACGCGCCTGCCGTCCGTCGGCCGGCGGACGGGCCTGCCGCCCGGGCCGCGGGTCGCGCCCCGCGGAGCGGGCGGTTCCCGACGAGCTGCCCGCCTCCTACGCTGCGCGGACCGGCATCCGGCGATGCGTCGCGGGGTTCCGGGCAGGACTCCACCGATCGGGCGACCGCCTGGTCGCGCAGGCGAGGAGGAACGGATGTCCGTCGGCGGTCTGGTGCGCCCGTCCGCCCCCGCCGTCGGACCGGGGACGCGGTGACCGCCGCGGCGCCCGGATCGGTCAGGTTGCCGTTCCCCGGGCTGCGGGTCGGGGTCGGGGAGGACCCGGCCGGGCCGACCGGCTGCACGGTCCTCGACTTCGGCTCGCCGGTCCGGGTGGCGCGCGACCCCCGCGGCGGCTCGGTCTGCTGGAGCGGCGACTTCGACCTGGTCCACGCCCTGTGCCTGGCCGGTGGATCGGTGTACGGGCTGGAGGCGATCAGCGGCGTCGCCGCCGAGCTGCTGCACCGCCGCGGCGGCCGCGTGCACTGGTCCGACCTCGCGCTGGTGTCCGGCGCCTGCGTGTACGACTTCGCGAGCCGCTCCACGTCCGCCTACCCGACGATGCAGCTGGGCCGGGCGGCGCTGCTGGCGGCGACGACGCCGGACGTGCCGGTGGGCCGTCGCGGCGCCGGCAGCGCCACCCTGGTCGGCGCCGGCGTCCCCGGCCTGTCGCCGGAGCCCGGCGGTCAGGGCGCGGCCGCCGCCGTGCTCGGGGAGCTGGCCGTCGGGGTGGTGACGGTGGTCAACGCCCTCGGCGCGGTGCGGGACCGCGACGGCCGGGTCGTCCGCGGCCACCTGGACCCGGGCACCGGCCTGCGCCACCGCGCGGTCGACCGGGCGGCCGCGACGCTGACCGCGCCGCCGGTGGACGTCCCGGCGGGGAACACGACACTGACGGTGCTGATCACCAATGCCAGGCTCGACGACCGGGCGCTGACCCAGCTCGGCCGGCAGGTCCACGGTTCGATGGCGCGGGCGATCGAGCCGTTCTCGACCCTGTACGACGGCGACCTGCTGTGGGCGGTCACCACCGACGACGGCCCGGCGGGGCTGGACGTGTCCGCGCTCGGCACCGTCGCGTCGGAGCTGGTGTGGGACGCGGTGCTGTCCGCGGTCCGCTGACCGCCACCCCTGTGCTGCGCCCGCCCTGGCTGCCTGGTGACCGCCGCTGCTGCCTGGTGACCGGCCGGCCGGTCACCAGGCAGCACGACCGGTCACCAGGCGGCGGACCGGTCACCAGGCAGGGTCAGCGGCGCTGGGCGGCGGCGGACGCGTAGAGGCAGAGGACAGCTGCGGCGGCGAGGTTGAGGCTCTCCGCCCGGCCGTGGATCGGGATGCGCACGACCGCGTCGGCCAGGTCCCGCTGGGCGTCGGTCAGCCCGGCGGCCTCGTTGCCGAACAGCCAGAGTGTCGGCCGGGCCAGCAGGTCGCCGGCCCGGTCGAGCGACACCGCCCCGGCGCCGTCGGCGGCCAGCACCTGCAGGCCGGCCGCGCGGGCCGCCGCGGCGCCGTCGGTGACGGCCAGGTCGGTGATCACCGGCAGGTGGAAGACACTGCCGACGCTGGCGCGGACGCACTTGCCGTTGTGCGGGTCCACCGACTCCCCGAGCAGCGCCACCGCATCCGCCCCCGCGGCGTCGGCGCAGCGGGTGACGGTCCCGGCGTTGCCGGGGTCGCGGACGTCGCAGAGCCCCGCGACCAGGCGAGGCGAGCCCGCCCAGAGCGCGCCCGCGTCGGGGGTGAGCAGGTGCGCGATCGCGACGACGCCCTGGTCGACGACCGTCTCGGTGACGCTGGTCAACGCGCCGGGGTCGACCTCGTGCCAGGGCACACCGGCGGACTCCGCGGCGGCGACCAGGTCCGGGTGCCGGGCCGCCGCGTCCGGGGTCGCCAGCACCTCGTGGACCCGGCCCGGGTCGGCCAGCGCCTCGCGGACCGCCTGCGGTCCCTCGACGAGGAACCTGCCGCGCCGCTCCCGCACCGACCGCGACGACAGGGCCCGGGCCCGCGTGATCCGTGGGTCCCGGGCCGTGTCGCTCGGTCGGTCGGCCGGTTGCGGCCGGGTGCTGCGGCTCAGGCCGCGGCCTCGTTGGCGCCGGCGAGGGCGCTCTTGGCCACCATCACCAGGTGGGCGAAGGCCGCCTCATCGCGGACGGCGATGTCGGCGAGCACCTTGCGGTCCAGGTCGACCCCGGCCACCTTCAGGCCCTGGATGAACCGGTTGTAGGTCATGTCGTTCGCGCGGGCCGCGGCGTTGATCCGGACGATCCACAGCTTGCGGAAATCGCCCTTGCGGGCCTTGCGGTCCCGGTAGGCGTAGACCAGGGAGTGGGTGACCTGCTCCTTGGCCTTGCGGTACAGCCGCGAACGCTGACCCCGGTAGCCGCTTGCGCGTTCGAGGGTGACGACTCTCTTCTTCTGGGCGTTGGTCGCCCTCTTGACGCGTGCCACGTTCGTGCTCCTCAGTCGTGATCCGGTGCGGGACCGGAATCGTCCCGCGGCGGTCCGCCGCCGCGGTTCAGATCGGTCGTCGGCTCAGCGGCCGAGCAGCTTCTTCATCCGCTTGGTGTCCGGCGCGGAGGCCTGCACCTCGCCGGCGAGCCGGCGGGTGCGGGTCGACGCCTTGTGCTCCAGGTAGTGCTTGCCGTTCGCCTGGGCGCGCATCAGCTTCCCGGTACCGGTGATCTTGAACCGCTTCTTCGCACCGGAGTGCGTCTTCATCTTCGGCATGGCGTTCCTCTGGCTGGTGGGGCGGATGGACGAACTGGCTCAGCCGGCGGAGTCGCCGTCGGACGACGCCGGCTCGGGCGCGGCCGCGGGCCGGGCTGTCGTTGCCGGCGGGGTCGCGGCGCCGGGGGCGGCCGGGGCAGGCGAGCCGGGAGTCGGGCGACCCGGCGTGGGGCGCGCACCCGGCGAGCCCGGCGTGGGACGGCCGGGCGTCGGGCGGCCGGGTGTCATGCCGGTCGGCATCGGCCGCGGGCCGGGCGTCGGCCGGGGCGTCGGGCCGGCCGGGCGCGGTGCCGGCGGGCGCGGCGCGTCGGTCGCCCCTGCTCCGGTCGGTGCGGGCGCGGACGGTCCGGTGCCCGGACCAGCCGCTCCCGGACCAGCCGCTCCCGGACCAGCCGCTGCCGGACCGGTGGACGGACCAGCCGGCCCCGGACCAGCCGTACCCGGACCGGTGGTCGGACCGCTCGAGCCGGTCGGCCGGGGCGTCGGCCGCGGCATCGGCGACGGGGGCCGGGGGCCGGTCGACCCGGGACCGGTGGGTGGGCCGCTGCGCGGCGGCCCACCCGGACGGGGCGGGGCCGACGAGGGCGGGCGCCCGGAGCGGACGGGGGCGCCACTGCTCGGGCCGCGGGAGCTGCTGCTGCTGGAGTACCGCGGGGCGGACTCGTACGACGGCCCGCCGTCGATGCGGGCGGGCCGCGGTGCGCGCGTCGGGAACACGACGTTCGCGCCGGGCGACGCCGGGTCCGGACCGGCCAGGCCACCGGACTTGGGGTCGTCGCTGTCGGTGTCCGTGGGGCGGGCGGTCGAGGCGTCGGCGACGCCGGCTTCGACCGTCATCGCGGCCTCCTCGACCGGCACGGCCGATGCCGCACCGGCGCGGTCGGCTGCCTCGGTCTCGGCGATCTGGCTGCGGAGCTCGGCGCGGGTCTCCTCGCGGTGACGCTCGACCTCGTCGCGCTCGTTGTCGCGCTCGGTGTTGCGCTCGGCGCGCACCCGGTCCCGCTCGGCCTTCGCGTCGGTCTTCTTCCGCGTCGGGCCGATGACCATGATCATGTTGCGGCCGTCCTGCTTCGGCGCCGACTCGACCACGCCGAGCTCGGCGACGTCGGTCGCGAGCCGCTGCAGCAGGCGGAAGCCCAGCTCGGGGCGCGACTGCTCGCGGCCACGGAACATGATCGTGACCTTGACCTTGTCGCCGTCCTGCAGGAAGCGCTCGACGTTGCGCTTCTTGGTGTCGTAGTCGTGGGTGTCGATCTTCGGCCGGAACTTCTGTTCCTTGAGGATCACGTTCGTCTGGTTGCGCCGCGTCTCGCGGGCCTTCATCGCCGACTCGTACTTGAACTTCCCGTAGTCCATCAGCCGGGCGACGGGCGGGCGGGCGGTGGCCGCGACCTCCACCAGGTCCAGCTCGGATTCCTGGGCGAGCCGGAGCGCGTCCTCGATCCGGACGATGCCGACCTGTTCCCCGTTGGGGCCCACGAGCCGGACCTCGGGGACGTGGATGCGGTCGTTGACGCGGGGTTCTGCGGTGATGGAGTCCTCCTGGTGGGCCTGACGGGCTCGTCACGCAGGAGGCGGTACGCCGACACCGGCCACCGGACGGGACGTCCGTGACCACGTGTGGGCGTCGACCCGGACCCCGGGGGGTGCGCGGGTGGGAGTCGCCTCCACTTGTGACGCCGGCGGAGCCGCTCCCGTCACGACGGACCGGCTGACCGGACCTGCGTGACGGCAGCACGAACCGCCGTCGAACAGTGCCAGGCTACACCGGGTGACCGACGCCGACGACTCCCCGACCGGTGCGAACAGCCCGGCCGGCGAGGACAGCCTGCCCGGCGGGGACCGCCTCACCGGCGTCGCCGGCCACGCCGCTGCGGAGGCGGCCGCGACCCGCGACATCGCCGACGTGCTGGCGGTCGAGGTCGTCGGGACGGCCGCGGTGCACCTGATGAGCGCGGCCGCGGTCCACCTCGGCCTGGCCGAGGACCTGCCCGAACACCGCGACCTGGACGAGGCGCGGACCCTCATCGAGTCCCTGGCCGGCCTGGTCACCGCGGCCACGCCGTACCTGGGCCACCACCACGCGGCGCCGCTGCGCGACGGGCTGCGGACGCTCCAGCTGGCGTTCCGGGAGGCCAGCCACCTGCCCGACGCGCCCGGCCAGGGTCCGGGCGAGAAGCTGACCGGGCCGGTCTACCCGTCGGCCTCCCGACCCGGCCGGTCGTCGCCCTAGCCGCCGGTCCGGGCGACGATGACGTCGGCGAGCTCCTCGGCGTTGACCCGGGACCGCGGCCCGTCGGCGGACTGGATCCCCAGCACCCCCACCTGGACGTCGTCGGCCAGCCGCAGCACCGGCCACGGATCGTCGGGCCGGTAGCGCATCCCCAGCACCAGGTGCCACGGGATGCGCCGGACCCGGAAGGCGTTGACCAGGACGAGCCCCTCGTCGGTCGCGGTCACCCGGGACGCGGCCATCGCCAGCAGCGTGGCGATGGCCAGCACGACGCAGGCAAGGGTCGTGGCGCGCTGGGGCCAGGTGAACTCCGCTCGGACCTCGGGCGGCACCGCGAGCCAGACGACGACGCAGGTGACGGTGAGCGCGACGGCGACCGCGACCGGCACCGCCGCGGCCCGGCGCAGCCGCCAGGTCCGTCGCACGGATGCCGTCGGTTGGCCCGCCACCTCAGGCTTACCCGTCAGGTCCGGCATCCGGTCACATCCGGCAGGCGTGGACGTTCGTGACCAGGATCGCCCGGGCGCCGACCTCCCACAGCTCGTCCATCACCCGGTGCGAGTCCGCGCGCGGCACCAGGGCGCGCACCGCCACCCACCCCGCCCGGGCCAGCGGGCTGACCGTCGGCGACTCCATGCCCGGGGTCAGAACGCACGCGGCGTCCTGGGAGTCGACCGGGACGTCGTAGTCGATCATCACGTAGCGCCGGGCGATCAGGACGCCCTCCAGCCGGCGCAGCAACACCGCGACCGCACCGGCCGTGCCCCCCGCTCCTGACCCGGTCCCGGGTCCGGGCCCGGCAGACCCGCTGTCCACGCGGCGCACCAGCACCGCCTCGGACCGCAGGATCGGCTCGCCGAACACCTCCAGCCCGGCGGCACGCAGGGTGGTGCCGGTCTCGACCACGTCGGCGATCACGTCGGCGACCCCGAGCTGCACCGAGGACTCGACCGCACCGTCGAGGCGGACGACCGAGGCCGTCACGCCGGCGGCGGCCAGGTGGGCACGCACCAGGCCCGGGTAGCTGGTGGCGATCCGCTGGCCGGCCAGCCCGGGCAGCCCGGGCCCGACGCGGTCGACGACCTCGCGGCGGGCGGCGAAGCGGAACGTCGACGGCCCGAACCCGAGGGGCAGCACCTCGACCGCGTCGGCGGCGGAGTCCAGCAGCAGGTCCCGGCCGGTGATCCCGACGTCGAGGGAGCCGGAACCGACGTAGACGGCGATGTCCCGCGGCCGCAGGAAGAAGAACCGGACGTGGTTGGCGGGGTCGTCGAGGACCAGTTCGCGGGTGTCGGTGCGCTGGCGGTACCCGGCCTCGCGGAGCATCTCGGCGGCGGGCTCGGCCAGCGACCCCTTGTTCGGCACGGCGATGCGCAGGTCGGGTCCGGCGGGCGGGAGGGCTTCGGTCACGTCGACCCAGTCAACCGCACCCGTGCCCGGGCGCCGGCTTCAGAGGTGGGCGTAGACCTCGTCCAGGCTGATCCCCCGCGCCAGCAGCAGCACCTGCAGGTGGTACAGCAGCTGGGAGACCTCCTCGGCGGTCCGGTCGCTCGACTCGTGCTCGGCGGCCATCCACACCTCGGCCGCCTCCTCGACGACCTTCTTGCCGATCGCGTGCACCCCGGCGTCGAGCTCGGCCACGGTGCGCGACCCCGCCGGGCGCTGCGCGGCCTTCTCGGTCAGCTCGGCGAACAGTGCGTCGAAGGTGTGCACGCGGCTCACCCTAGGGCGGGTCGCACCCCCCGCCGGCGGTCGCGCACGGCCGGGCGCCGCAGATGCGACCCCGGGCACGCCGTGCGGGCTCCTAGCCTGGGTCCGCCACCCAGCCCCACCAACCGCCCGACCGAGGAGCCCGCCGTGTCCGACCGGCGTCCCACCCGTGCCCTGCTGCTCGAGTCGGTCCACCCCGACGCGCTGTCGCTGATGACGGCCGCCGGCTGGGAGGTCACCACCTCCGAGCGGGCGTTGGAGGGCGCTGCTCTCGTCCACGCGCTGGACGGTGTCGACGTCCTCGGCATCCGCTCCAAGACCCTGGTGGACGCCGCGGTGCTGGACGCGTCCCCCGCGCTGCGGGCGATCGGCGCGTTCTGCATCGGGACCAACCAGATCGACCTCGAGCGGGCGGGCGAGCACGGCATCGCGGTGTTCAACGCGCCGTACTCCAACACCCGCTCGGTCGTCGAGCTCGCGATCGCCGAGATCATCGCTCTCACCCGTCGGTTGACCGTGAAGGACCGCGGGATGCACGCGGGGGTGTGGGACAAGTCGGCGTCGGGCAGCCACGAGGTCCGCGGGCGCCGCCTCGGCATCGTCGGCTACGGGAACATCGGCACCCAGCTCTCGGTGGTCGCCGAGGCCCTCGGGATGCGGGTCGGGTTCTTCGACACCGCCGACCGCCTGGCGCTGGGCAACGCCTCGCGGCACGACAGCCTGGCCGATCTGCTCGCCACCTCCGACGTGGTGACGCTGCACGTGGACGGGCGGCCGGCCAACAAGGACTTCTTCAGCGCCGAGCACTTCGCGCAGATGAAGCCCGGCGCGCTGTTCCTCAACCTGTCCCGGGGGTTCGTCGTCGACCACGAGGCGCTGCGCGACGCGATCCGGTCCGGGCACCTGGCCGGTGCCGCCGTCGACGTGTTCCCCGACGAGCCGGCCGGGCGCGGCGACCCGTTCGTCTCGGTCCTGCAGGGGCTGGACAACGTGATCCTCACCCCGCACGTCGGCGGTTCCACCGAGGAGGCCCAGCAGGACATCGGCGGGTTCGTGGCGGCGAAGATGCGCGACTACCTGATGGAGGGGACGACCTCGCTGTCGGTCAACCTGCCGCAGCTGACGATGGCCGCGCACTCCTCCGCGCACCGGGTCAGCCACCTGCACCACAACGTGCCCGGCGTGATCGCGTCGCTCAACCAGGTGTTCGCCGGCCTCGGGGTGAACATCGAGGCGCAGTACCTGGCGACCCGCGGCCAGCTCGGCTACGTCATCACCGATGTGGCCGGCGAGTTCGACGACGCGGTGCTGGCCGAGCTGCGCGAGCTCGACGCGACGATCGCCGTCCGCGCCGTCGGCTGAGCCTGCCCCCGGCCGCGGCTGAGCCTGCCCCCGACCCCGGCTGCCTGCCCCCGCCGCGGCGGCCCGGCCCCGGCCGCCGCTGGCGTGACCCCGGCCGCTGTGTCGAGCCGGTGGCGCTCACCCGGCGGAAGCGACGCTCGCGCGGGTCCGCAGGTCCCGGACCCGGGCTCCCGGGTCCTCGCCGCCGAAGACCGCGGAGCCGGCGACGAAGGTGTCCGCACCGGCCTCGGCGCAGCGCGCCACGGTGTCGGCGGAGATGCCGCCGTCGACCTGGATGCGCAGGTCAAGCGCCCCGGCCGCGGCGACCTGCCGGGCAGCGGCGATCTTGGGCAGGCACATGTCCAGGAAGCCCTGGCCGCCGAACCCGGGCTCGACCGTCATCACCAGCAGCATGTCCAGCTCCGGGAGCAGCGCGGCCACCGACTCCACCGTGGTGGCCGGGTTGATGGCCATCCCCACCCGGACGCCGGCGGCGCGCAGGTCCCGCGCGGTCTTCACCGGTGCGGCCGCGGCCTCGACGTGGAAGGTGACCCCGGCCGCCCCGGCCTCGGCGTAGTCGACGGCCCAGCGGTCCGGGTCGGCGATCATCAGGTGGCAGTCCAGCGGCAGGTCGGTGGCCGCGGCCAGCGAGCGCACGACCGGCGGGCCCAGCGTCAGGTTCGGCACGAAGTGGGCGTCCATCACGTCGACGTGCAGCCAGTCCGCCTCCGCCACCGAGGCGGCCGCGTCGGCCAGCCGGGCGAAGTCCGCGGACAGGATGCTCGGCGAGATCTCGATCGTCACGGCGCGGAGCCTGCCACCCTCGGCGGGCTCTCGCGGCGGAGCAGGGCCAGGTACATCGCGTCCGTGCCGTGCCGGTGCGCCCACAGCTGTGCGTCGTCGACACCGGTGGGCAGGTCCAGTCCGGCCGGCAGGAAGTCCGGTGTGTGCAGCCGCGTGACCCGCACGGCCGGCTCGGTGCGGGCGGCGTCGCGCAGCGCGTCGCCGACCACGACCGAGGTCTCGGCCGGGTGCGGCGAGCAGGTCGCGTAGGCGACGACCCCACCGGGCCGGACCGCGCGCAGCGCAGCACCGAGCAGGGCGCGCTGCAGTGCCCGGAGCCCGGCGAGGTCGGCCGGGGTCCGGCGCCAGCGGGCCTCGGGCCGCCGGCGCAGCGACCCGAGTCCCGAGCACGGGGCGTCGACGAGGACACGGTCGAAGGCGCCGTCCGCCCACGGCGGCGCGGTCGCGTCGGCGACCAGTGCCACCGCACCCGCGGTCGCCCGCAGCGCGCCGTCGACGAGCCGGGCGCGGTGCGGCTGCAGCTCCCCGGCCACCAGGCGGGCCCCGGAGCCGGCCGCGATCCCGGCCAGCAGGCTCGCCTTGCCCCCGGGGCCGGCACAGGCGTCCAGCCACCAGCCGGCGTCCGGGCCGTCGGTCGGTGCGGCGGCGAGGGCGAGCGCGACCAGCTGTGAGCCCTCGTCCTGCACCCCCGCGCGCCGGCTGCGGATGGCGGGCAGCCGGCCGGGGTCGCCGTGCGGCAGCACGACGGCGAGCCGGGACCAGCGGCCGGCCCGCGGGCCGGCGGGGAGGGGATCGCCGGCGTCCGGATCGTCGGGCCGGGAGTGCTCCGGGTCCAGCGCCTCGGGCACGACGAACTCGTCGGGTTCCACCAGCTCGTCGGCCGCCGGGTCCGCGGGGTCGGCGGCGCCGCGCCGGGCGGCCACGGCCTCGGCCAGCAGGTCGGCGCGCTCGATCCGGCCCGGCCGTGCGGCCAGGGTCACCTCGGGGGCGACGTTGTCCGCGGCCAGGGCCGCCGCCGTCTGCTCCAGCGAGCCGCCGAGGGCGTCCCGGAACGCGCTGACCACCCAGGCCGGGTGCCAGCCCTCGACGGCCAGGCGTCCGACCGGGTCCGTGGCCGGGTCCGGCGCCACCCGGTCGACCCAGTCCGCGAGCGGGTGGGCGCTGACCCGGCGGAGCACGGCGTTGACGAGCCGGGCGACGCCGGGGCCGACTGCGCGGCGCGCGAGGTCGACGGTGGCCGACACCCCGGCGTGCGGCGGGGTGCCCAGCACGAGCAGCTGGTAGCTGCCGAGGCGGAGCACGTCCAGCGCGGCGGCGTCGAGTTGGTCCAGCGGGCGGTCCACGCAGGCGGCCAGGACGGCGTCCAGGGTGCCGCGCGCTCGCAGCGTCCCGTAGACCAGCCCGGTGGCGAAGGCGGCGTCGCGGCCGCTCATCCGGGCCGTGCGCAGCAGCCCGGGCAGCAGCAGGTTCGCGTAGGCGTCGCGGTCCGCGGTCGCGCGCAGCGCCGCCAGGGCGACGTCCCGGGCGGGGTCGGCCGCGGGTTCGGGCAGGGCGTCGGGGGTGCGGCCGGCCCGCGACCGTGCCGGGC
>CAXTBU010000029.1:21787-37042 GCA_964242885.1 uncultured Actinomycetales bacterium | reverse complement strand
GACATCGCCGGCATCGTGCTGCTCGGCGCGCTGGGGATCGGGGTGCTCGTGGTGCTCGGGCTGTTCGTCCTGGACCGGTTCGACCAGCGCGACCCCGTGGTCGCCGCCACCCCGGCGGTGAGCGGGACGCCGACCCCGACAGCGGCCCCGACCGCGGCACCGACCTCGGCCCCGCCCCCCGCCCCCACCAGCGCACCGACCCCGACGCCGACCGCCACCAGCCCGACCGCCAGTCCGGAGGTGACCACCCCCGGCCCGCTGCGCGGTGCCGCCTACTCAGGGCCTCTCCAACTCGTTCGACCGGTCAGTGCCGGCGCGGCGTGCACCGCCGGCCCCACCGAGGACGGCGACGGCGGCGAGGTCCGCCACGACCCGGAGCTCGTCCTGGACGACGACCCCGAGTCCGCGTGGATGTGCCGCGGCCTCGCGGTGGGCAAGCGGCTGACGATCCGGTTCGACCGGCCGACGACCGTCGCCGAGGTCGGGATCATCAACGGCTGGGCCAAGGGGCGAACCGGGTCCGGATCGGACCTCTACCGGCAGAACCGGCGCGTCGAGGTCGTCCGGTACCGCTTCGACGGCGATCGCTGGATCGACCACGAACTCGACACCACCGACCGCTCGACGCAGACGCTGCGGATCCCGGCCACGACGACCCGGACCCTGGTCGTGGAGCTGCGGGAGATCTCGTCGGCGTCGCGGGACGCCACCGTCGTCAGCGGGCTGACCTTCGCCGGGCCAGCAGCGCCCTGAGCTCGGGCCCCTCCGTCCGGCCGCTGCGGGGGGCCGCCTCCCTAGGATCGGGGCCGTGGACTCCCTGGACTCGCTCGATCTCATCGAGTTCTTCTTCACCGGGCTGCTGGTCGTCGTGTCGATCGGCATCGCACTGATGGTCGTGGTCGTGCTGCGCAAGCTGTTCCGGGGCCAGTCGTGATCGAGCTGGACCCCGACCTGGACCCGCGCTGCCTCCCGCTGGCCTGGATGCTCGGCCGCTGGGAGGGTGCCGGCGTCGGCGAGCACCCGGACGGCAGCTCCTACCGGTTCGGCCAGGAACTCGTCGTCGGCCACGACGGCCGGGCGTTCCTGTCCTTCGAGTCCAGCAGCTGGGTCCTGGACGACGACGGCCGCGCCATCGGCGTCGGGCCCCGCGAGACCGGCTACGTCCGGCCGGTCGGGGCCGCAGCGGCCGCGGGGTCAGCGGACTCCGCGGCCGCGGGGTCCGCCGACTCCGCGGACTCCGCGGACTCCGCGGACCTGGCGGGAAGCGTCGAGCCCGCGCAGGGCGCTCACCCGGGCGCCGCCGGGGGGGCGGAGACCGACGCGCACGACACCGAGCTGCTGCTCGCGCACGCCGACGGCCTGGTCGAGGTGTGGCTCGGCCAGCGCGACGGCGCCCGCCTGCAGTTGGCGACCGACGCCGTCGTCCGGGTGCCCGGGGCGCCCGGCCGGGCGTCCGGCAACCGGCTGTACGGACTGGTCGAGAGCGACCTGCTGTGGGCGTGGGACGCCGGCGTGGGGGGCAGGCTCACCTCGGTGATGGCGGCCCGGCTGAAGAAGGTCGGTCCGCCGCCGGCCGCGCTGGTCCCACCCGGCCTCGCCGGTCCGCACGTCGCCCAGGCCGCACACGCCGCGGGTGAGCCACCGGCCAACGGCTGACCGTGCCCCCGGAGCGCATCGTGGTCGCGCAGCAGTAGCGGCCTCGCCCGGCTGGCTCCCCGTGGTCGGCTCAACCGCGTCCGCCGACTGTCCCGCGCTCCGAGCCGGTCAGGCGTTGACGAGGCTGCTCGGGCTGCTCGCGCTGGTGGACGTCGTGGTGGGGGTGCGCATCCCCCAGAAGGCGTCCTTGTGGATCATCCGGGCAGGCACGCCGGCGTCGGTCAGCTGGGTGGCGACAGCGGCGACGAAGGCCGTCCGTCCGGACAGCGACCACCGGGCGGTCGGGCGATCGGCCATCGCCTGGCGCACGGCGTCCCGCAGGCCCTCGCGGTGGTCGTGGTGCTCGGCGGTGGCGGTGGTGGCGGCGACCTCGTGGAAGAAGTGCGGTGCGCCCACCTGCAGCAGGGACGCGTCCAGGCCGTCGTGCGACCGGGCCATCGACAGGAACGGCGTGATGCCGATGCCCTGGGCGACGAGCACCTGGGACCGGGTCGGGTCGACGGCCGGCAGGGTGCCGATCGCTCCGGCTGCCAGCACGCGGTCGCCGGGACGCAGGGCCGCCAGCGCCCGCTTGAACCGGCTGCCCGAGTCCAGCGTGGTGGCAACCGAGATCCGGCCGGACCGGTCGTCGCAGGCGAACGTGAACGGCTTGACCCCCCCACCGGGAACACGGACGAGGCCGCCCTGGCCGGCGCGGAAGGCAAGTGGCCGCCTGGGGCGGAAGACCAGTTCGACCGCGCCCGTGGCGGACTCGACGACGGTCTCCAGGGTGAGTGCAGTGACGCGCATGGCGAGCTCCCGGTCGCTAGTTATCATTGCTTACAAGGGTCGACTCTGACAGAGGGAGTTAGCAGTGTCAACAGGTCTCGCGACCGATGTCCGGAAGCCGCTGGCGGAACGGCTGGTCCAGGAGGCGGTGGCGCTCGTGCGCGCGGACGGGCCCGACTCGCTGTCGCTGCGCGAGGTGCAGCGGCGCGCGGGGGTCTCACCTGCGGCTGCCTACCGGCACTTCCGAGACCGGGAGGCGCTGCTGCTCGCGGTTGCACAGGAGTCCGCCGGTCTGCTCGCCGACCACGTCGCGGCCGTGCTCGACTCGGTGCCACCCTCAGCGGACGAGGCCTCGACGGCGCGGTCGCGGCTGGTGGCCGTCTGCGAGGGGTACCTGGACTTCGCCACCCGGAACCCGGGCCTGTACCGGGCGGTGTTCTTCAGCGGCGGGCAGGTCGAGGAGCTGACCGCCCCACCGGAGAGATCCCGCGGCAGAGCTGGCATGGGCGGCTACAACATCCTGGTCGCCACTCTGCAGGACGTGGTGACCGCGACCGGCGGCAGCTCGGTCCACCAGTGGGACCCGCTGGTCCTCTGGTCCTGCTGCCACGGCCTGGCGATGCTGCGCCTGGACGCTGCCCTCAGCTCCCTGCCGGAGCAGGAGTTCGCACAGGCGCGGGACCGCGTGCTCACGACGATCACCAGCGCCGTACCGCTCGAGACACTCACCCACTCGGAGCGCTGATGGCCGTGACACGTTCTCGGGAGTGAGCCGGGGGGCTGTCGGCCTGTCGCCCCCACGTGCCCGGCCAGGTGTACTGGACCGGTGGGGTCGCCCCGGTCCGGTACCCCTCGGATCAGCGGACGGCCTCGCGGGTGACGGCGCCGAAGTTCTCGCGTGTTGGTCGACGTCTGGTGTCGGTCCGTCGGCGGACCGTCGTCCGACCGTCGTCGTGAACGGCTGGGGGGTGCTGTGGTCCGCGTGCCGGTCTTCGTTGAGTCGTGGGAGATCCAGTGTTGTTGGCGGCCGCCAGCAGTGGGTGATCCGCGGGAGTGGGACCTGGTGCTGGTCGTCGGTGAGGACGCGGTGGACGGCGTCCGTGTCTGGGACGGTGTCGTCGAGCCGCTGGAGCCGCGGAAGGCGGCCGAGTTGGGGGAGGGCTCGGCGCCCGCGGTGCTCCACCTCGCGGAGTTCGACGTGTTCTGGCGGAACTGCGGTGGGCGTCGGGGGCCGATCCGGGTGGCCGGCCGGTTGGTCCTCAGCTTCCACAGCAGCGTGTCCACCGTCGTTGCCCCGTCGGTGGGGACGGTCCGTGGTGTCCAGGTCGAGGATCGAGGGTTCCGCGTGCGAGCAGAGACCGGGATGCGCACGTGGTCCCTGACCGACGAGCCCGCGGGCTACCGGCCGGTCGACGTCAGCCCGAAGCAGTTCAGGCGCCGCGTCGCCGGGGATGTCACCTCGTGGCGCGACGACACGGGCGTCCTGGTCGACGTCGAGATCACGACGGGCGGACGGCGGCTCCCGGTGTCCTGAGCCCGCCCGCCGGAGGCGACTCGGCGGCTCGGTCTGCCGGTGCGTCGCGCGAGTTCCACTGCGTCGTACGAGCCGAGGACGGCGAGGGCGCTGGGAGACATCTCGTCGGGTGCATCGGTCTCTCGGCCTGGACCGCACCCAACACCTCAGCTGCACCTCCTGACTGGATGGTGGGCACAGCGGATCGCGGTCACCAGGTCTCGATGAACTCGATGCGCCCGGTGGGGGGCAGTGTCAGACGTAGATCTGGGTCGGTCTCGTCGGTGTCGAGGCCGGGTGCCGGATCCGGCCCGGTGGGGTCCTGGGCGAGGTAGACGGTGCGCCCGCCGCGTAGCTCGAGTCCCGGCGTGTCGGTGTACGGGGCGCCGCCGTGCCTGACGGTGTAGATGGCGTTGCCGACGCCGGCGCGGCGGATGGCTTCCTGGGTCATCTCCTCGGGGGCGTGCCCCTGACCTTCCCGGGCGGCGAGGGCTGCGGTGAACAGGGCGTCAGGGTCGGTCACGTCGATGTCGTAGCGGCTGACGATGCTCAGCCGCCGCGGGATCGCCCGCTCACCCGGCTCGCCGTCGCCGTCCTCCTCCTCCTCGTAGTTGGCCCAGTCGTCGTCGACCAGCCGCAGGGGGGACACCTTGACGTGGGCGCCGGCGGCGTCGTTCCACACCCGGACTGCCTCGCCGACCGCCGTGTCAGCGGGGAGGAACAGGCTGAGCTGGTCCTCATCGGACAGGTCAGCCGGCACGTCGCGGACCGCTTCGAAGTACACCCCGAGACTGGTGATCAGCCCCTGCGTCGCCGCTTCCAGTGCTGCGCGGCTGCGGTCGGAGAGCGGCTCGATCCGGTCCGGGGCGTGAACGGCGTGCTCGTGCTGGTCCTCGCTCATGGGATGTCCTCCCACTGCCTGGTCGACCGGTGTGTGTCGACGGGGCGCGTCGACGGCGTCCTGCCAACTGCCCACACTGGCCGAGTCACAGCCCGCCCGCGTCGCCGCGCGCCTGGGCTCCTGGGTTCACGGCGCCGCGGCGATCGGCCTGGGCGGATTGGCCGGCGTGGACCTCAGGCCGGGGAGCCGAGGTGCTCGGCGATGCCCTCCAGGCACCAGGTCCAGCCGACCCGCATGTTCTCGGCCGTCTGCGCGTCCGACAGCCCCTCGACCGTGAGCTCCAGCCGGGTCCCGCCGTCGACCGGCAGGAGCAGCACCGTGCAGCGCGAGCTCTCGGCCATGTCCTCGCCCGAGGTGAGCACGTCGAGCACGAGCCGCTCCACGGGCTCGAAGACCGCGAAGGTCGCCGTCTCGCGGTAGGCGTCGCCGGCCGGGCGGGGGCCGAACCGCAGCCGGTAGCCGCCGCCCTCGCGGGCGTCGACCTCGCAGGCCGACACGGTCCACTCGGGGTCCGGGCAGGCCCAGCGCTGGAACAGGTCGGCGCGCGTCCAGGCGGCCCAGACGCGCTCGGGCGGCGCGGGGTAGGTGCGCTCGAGGTCGAACGACAGCAGCGGGGTGGCGGTCACGTGTCCTCCAGGAGGGTGCCGAGGGCGTCCAGCCGGGTCGACCAGAGCGCCTGCTGGTGTGCGGTCCACGTGGCCACGGCGACGAGCGCGTCGTCGCGCAGCCGGCACTCGCGCACGCGGCCGCGCTTGACCGTGGTCACCAGGCCCGCCTCCTCGAGCACACGGACGTGCTTGAGGACGGCGGGCAGCGACAGCGTCGTCGGCGCCGCGAGATCGCCGGCCGACGTCGGCCCGCGGGCGAGCCGCTCGACGATGGCCAGGCGGGTCGGGTCGCCCAGCGCCGCGAACTGACGGTGAACCACACGGTTCACTGTTACCGGTCGGCCCGCTGGCGTCAACTCCCGCAGCTCGTCGGTCGCGTGGATCACCCCAGCGCGAGCACGAGACCTGCCGCGAGCAGCAGTCCGGCCGTGAGCCCGTGGATGCCCAGCGCGGTGGAGAGCTTCCCGCCGTTGGTGAGCACGATGACGGCGTCCGCTGTCGGCGTGAGGGCGGCGGCGACAAGCACCCAGCCCAGTGCGGTGGAACCGGCGGCCGCCCAGACCACCAGCGGCACCACCCCGGAGGTGATGTCGCGCACGCCCTTGATCGCGGTCAGGGCGCGGAGGCTGTCCGGGGCGACGCCGAAGCCGAGCGTCGCCTGCCGAGGCGCCAGGAGGAAGCGGACCCCGACGGCGATGATGGCGGCACAGGCGATGAGCGCGATCAAGAGCGCGGCGAGCTGCATGGAGAGTCCCCTCGAGCGGTTGACTAGCAACGTTAATTAACGATGCTAGCCTACGGTCATGTCTCCGCGACCAGCTCCGGATCTCGACCTCAGACGCGACCAGGTCATCTCCGCCGCCCGGGACCTCGCCGAGGCCGACGGCTGGGCCGGCGTCACCATGCGCCGCCTCGCCGGCGAGCTGGGTGTCACCCAGCCGGTCCTCTACTCGGCCTTCGCCAGCCGCCAGGCGCTCGTCGACGCGGTGGCGCTGGGCGGGTTCACCGACGTCGCCGCGGCGCTGGCGGCGGTGGACGCCTCGCCGTTGGCGCGGATGCGTGCCTACCTCGACTTCGCCGCCGCCCACCCCCGGGTCTACGAGGCGATGTTCTCGATGCCCTCGGGTCTGCCCTTCGGGGCCGACGACATCCCCGAACCGCTGCGGCACGCATTCTCGGGCATCCGGGACGCCTTCCCGGACGCCGACGGCACCCGGGCCGAGGTCGCGTGGTCGGCGCTGCACGGCCTGGCCACCCTCGCGGCCAGCGGACGCCTGCCCGCGAACCGGGCGCAGGCCCGGCTCGACCACGCCCACCGCATGCTCACCCAGCAGGAGACCTCCTGATGCGCACGCTCATCGAGGTCCTCGCCGGCCTCGCGATCCTCGCCAACGCCGTCACCTACGGCACCGACGTCTTCGGCGCGATCGTCCTGCGCCCCGCCATCGCCGCGGTCGATGACCGCACCCTCACCCAGCTGCTCGGCCACATCCACCGCATCGCCGACCGCCGCATCGCGGCGATCGCCATCAGCGGACTGCTCGCCGCGGTCGCGACGACCGCGGTCGCCGCCGCCAGCGAGCGCTGGGTGAGCACGGGGGCCGGAGCGCTCGCCACCCTCGCCCTGATCGTCTTCTCCGCGGTCTACACCCGGATCAGCAAGCCGGTGAACGCGGCGCTGACCGCAGCGGCACTGGCCGACCGGGTCCCCGCTGACACTCGTCGACTCCAAGCCCGTTGGGACTCGGTTCTCGACGCGCGCGTCGCGCTGCAGACCATCGCGCTCGCCGCACTGGGCGTCGGGCTCGCCGCGGCGTGACCCATACAGCGCAGTGGTCCGCTGCGGGTCGAGGTCTTCCCGGTTGAGCCGGACCGGTGGGTGGCGGTCGTCTCGGGTCCGCCAGGTGACCTCTCGACCGAGACGCGGACTGCAGCGGGCATCGAGGCGGAGGTTCGTGCATCGATCGACGCCGTCCTGGACGCGCCCGTCCAACCGTTCGTCGAGCTGGCTACCGTCCCCGGGTGATCCGGGAGGAGGCCGGACAGCTGGTCGCGCTCGTGCCACCGGCGGGTTCGCGAAGCGTGAGTGGGGGCGACCGGCCCTGGTGGTTGGTCGAGACGGTGTCGGCGGTCGCGGGCCCGGACGGGGAGTGGTTCGTCGAGGTGCGCTGGTCATCGAGGAACCGCACGGAACGGCCGGGACGGCCGCCGCCGACGGGCGGGTGTGGTGGGACAGCGCGGACGGCGGTGAACCGACCGAGAACTGGTCGGCGGGCCAGGCCGACCGAGCCGACCGCGGCGCCGACGAGCTGGGCGAGGTCGTCGCCGTCTGGATCGGCCCGCCGTCCGGACGCCCGTCGTGACAGCTCAGGGAGCGCAGCGGATCGGCGACTCCGGCGCGCACGGTCGGCCATCACTCCCGTGACGGGCCGGTGAACTCCTGACGACCTGCTCGTCACGGGTTCTCTCACCGTGTTCACTGACCGGCGTGCGACGCATCCCTCGCTCGGTCGCCTTCCCGGTGGCGGCGGTCGTCACCGTCTTCGCGATCGCGGGCTACCTCGCGCTCCGACCCCCGTTCAAGGAGAACGGCATCAGCGGTCACTCCGAGTCCGGACCCGGCGTGTACGCGTTCGCCTTTCCCCCGTTCGACAACGCGTCACTGTCGAGGGTGACGGTCATCGGCTTGTCGATCGACGAGGTTCCACCGGGAGTCACCGTCCTCGGGTACCGGCTCGTCGACCTCGGCGCAGACAAGCGCGGGTACAAGACCTTCTGGAGCGCGGCCGGCCAGTCGTTCGACTTCCGCAGCAACCCGCTGTTCACCTCCGATCAACCGCTCACCGTCACCCCGTTCAGCGCTCACCGGAAGTTCGCGATGGTCGAGATCCGCGTCACCGGTGAACCGACCGGCGAACTCAGCGGGTGCGCCGTCCACTACCGTTCCCTCGGCTTCGACCGCACCCAACACCTCAGCTGCCGTCAAGGTTTCTGAGTTCGCGCGGGGAACACCAACGGCGGCGCGAAACTGCGGAGCCGACTATCCCGGCAGGGGAGGACTCCACCCCGGCGAGGTCGGAGACCCGGGTCCTGTCGACGGGGCGTCGCATCACGTCGTCGTCAGGTGGTGTCGTGATCAGCTCAGCAGCGACACGACCAAGAAGATGAGCAGCCCCCATCCCACAAGAAAGAACAGCCAGCCGCTTGCGCGCACGGCAAAGGGTGAGGTGCCGCCATCGTCGGGGCTGACGCGTCGCATCGCCTGGCTGACCGCCTCGTAGCGAAACGCCCAGGTGCCGCCGAACACCACGAAGATCGGACCGAACACCAGCATGGCCACCTGGTCTTGCGTCATCTCGGGCCCACCTCGTTCGAGGCCGTGTGCCGTGACCACGCCCACCGACGGCCGTGAGAACGGTAGCCGGTCGGTACGAGTCACCGTCCTGTCCCCACCCCGCTTCCGCTGCATCGGCGAGTACAGAGCGCTCGGCAGCGGCCAGCTGCTGCGACGAATTGCTGTCCAGCGGTGCCCCGGGGTCGAGGCTCGCGCGGCCGCTGTTCCGTTCCACCGACGCCTGGGGACGAGGGCGTCAGCGGCTGGCCGGGGCGACGGCGACGTCGAGGGCGAGGGCTCCGGCCGGCGGGGCGGTAGCGGCGGGCGACCCGTCCGCGTGGACGAGCGCGATCCCGGCCAGCACCACCAGGCCACCGAGCGCCTGGGCCGGGGTCGGCACCTGGCCGAGCAGCAGCCAGGCGAAGCCCACCGCGAACAGGACCTCGGTCAGCCCGACGAAGGACGCCGGCGTGGCGCCGAGCCGGCGGGCCGCGGCGATGCCGGCGGTGTAGGCCAGCACGGCAGCCACCAGCGACATCCCGGCCACCGGCACCAACCAGCCGGTCCGTCCGCCGAGCAGCTCGACGTCGGCGGTGGCCGTCCGGAACGGCAGGACGCCGGACACCCCGAGCGCCGCGAGCACCACGGCCCCGACCGACAGGCCGGCCCAGGCAGCGGCCAGTGGCGGCACGGACTGGTCGGCGCGGGCGGACACCACGAAGAAGGTCGCCAACCCGACCGCGGCACCGAGGCCCCACGCCACCCCGACCGGGTCCACGCGGGCGCCGCTGAGCACGTCGAGCACCAGCACCAGTCCGAGCACGGCGACGGCGGAGCCCAGCACGGTCCGCGGTCGCGGGCGCTGGCCGTGGCGCAGCCACGCCCAGCCGACCACGAGGACGACGCCGAGGTACTCCAGCAGCAGCGCCACCCCGACGGACAGGTGCTGCACCGCGGAGAAGTACGCCAGCTGCGCGCCGGCGACCGCGACCACCCCGTAGGCCAGGACGGTCGGCCAGCCCCGCCGCAGCAGGTGCCACCGGCCGCGCAGCTGCCGCACCGCGGGCAGGGTCAGCACCGCCGCGGCGATCGCGACGCGGACGGTCACCGCGGCGCCCGGCGTCCACCCGGTGGCCAGCAGGGACGACGCGAACGACCCGGACGTGCCGAAGGCCGCTGCCGAGAGCAGGGCCAGCAGCACGGCTGCCGCCCGGGTCCGTCGGTCTACCACGATCCACTCCTTCGCCCGCTCTGTCCCGTCACCGGCGTTCCGGCGCTACGGTCGTGACATCGACAGTACGGAGCCGGTCGTACAGGAGTCAACATGCTTTTTGCTCATGACACCGAGGTGGCCCTGACGGCCGCCGCCGCCCTGGTGAACACCGAGCAGTCCGACCGCGACGACCTTGCCGACGCCCAGGCCCTCGACGACTTCGTCGTCCGGCAGCGGTGGACGGGTTCGCGCACCCGCACGGCGGACGAGCTCGCCGCGGTCCGTGCGCTGCGGCCCCGCCTGCGCCGGCTCTGGCACGTCCCCGCCGACGAGGCGGTCGGTCTCGTCAACACCCTGCTGCGCGAGTGCCGCGCCCTGCCCCAGCTGGTCGAACACGACGGGTTCGGCTGGCACGTGCACGCCACCTCCTCCGACGCGCCGCTGGCCGACCGGATGGCGGTGGAGGCCGCGATGGCCTTCGTCGACGTGCTCCGCTCCGGGGAGTGGGACCGGCTGCGGGTCTGCGCGGCCGACGACTGCGCGGACGTGCTCGTGGACCTGTCGAAGAACCGGTCCCGACGGTTCTGCGGCGCCAGCTGCGGGAACCGGGTGAACGTCGCGGCCTACCGCGCCCGCCGGGCCGGCACCCCGCACACCTCCACGGCGACCCGACCGCCGGCCACCACCTCGAGATCATCCTGAACGCGATCGTCAGGCCCCGGTCCGCCACGAGATCATCACCGCCGGGGGTCCGGCCACTCAGTCCGAGTCGAGGGTCCGCCACTCAGTCCAGACAGAACTCGTTGCCCTCGATGTCCTGCATCACCTGGCAGGACTCGTTCTCCTCATCGGCGAGCAGGAGCTGCACAGGTGCCGCGCCGAGCGCGACCAGTCGTGCGCACTCGGCCTCGAGCGCGGCC
This sequence comes from uncultured Actinomycetales bacterium, assembly GCA_964242885.1. Taxonomy (GTDB): domain Bacteria; phylum Actinomycetota; class Actinomycetes; order CAXTBU01; family CAXTBU01; genus CAXTBU01. Next base: position 26,129 of record CAXTBU010000029.1, on the reverse strand, counting down.
AGCCGCTGTTCGCCGACGAGCCCGGTGGCGACCCGCACGTCGAGGTGCAGCCGGTTCTTGACGGCCTTGCCCTCGGGTACGCGCTGGAAGAACAGTCGCGGGCCGACACCGGTGGGGTCGACGCAGGCGAACGCGGAGCCCTGACGGTCGGGCGGGAGTGTGCGATCGAACGCGTCCCACGTGGTGAAGCCCTCCGGTGGCGGGGGCACGACGTACCCCAGGACCGCACACCAGAACCGAGCGACACGTTCGGGCTCCGCGCTGTCGAAGGTGACCTGGACCTGCCTGACCGGTCGGTTCCCACTCGACTGTGCGGACATGCCGACCTCCTGACCACGGGTCCTCGTAGATCCGCTGACCGTACCGACTGGCACCGGCGCGATCCGGGGAGTTCGGCCCGCTCCGAGGGGCTCCCGGTGGCCCCGACCGGTGTCCGGGTGACGGTCACCTCCCGGTGGCCGACCTAGGCTTCCGGGCATGACCGACCAGCCCGCCGCAACCGGACCTGCGACCGGATCTCGCGCGACCGGACCCGCCCCGGTCGGGACGGCCGCCAGCCCCCTGCTCTCGCGGCCCGGCGCGGTTCCCGCCGAGGGCCCGGACACCGGGGTCGCCGGCCACTACGGCGACCCGTTCCGCGAGCAGCGCTCGCTGGCCGGCGGGTCCGGAGCGGTGGACACCAGCCATCTCGGCGTCGTCCGGCTGACCGGCACCGACCGGCGCAAACTGCTGCACTCCCTGTCCACACAGGACTTCCGCGGCATCGTCGACGGCGGGTCGACCGAGCTGGCGATCCTGTCCCCGCACGGCCACGTCGAACACCACGCGCACGCCGGCGACGACGGCACGGCGATCCACCTGGTCACCGACGCCGGGCGGGCACCGGCACTGGCCGACTTCCTGGACCGGATGGTGTTCTCCCTCGACGCCGAGGCCGTCGACGTCACCGCCGCTCTCGCCGCCGTCTGGCGCCCGGGTCCGGGTGGAGCGCCTGTCGACACCCCGGTCGTCGGGACACCGCGCGGCCGGTTCGAGCTGGTGCCGCGCGCCTCGCTGGCCGACGTGCTGGCCGGCGAAGAGCTGGCCGGGGTCGAGGCGTACGAGGCGCTGCGGATCGCCGCCGGCGAGCCTCGGCTGGACCTCGACGTCGACCACCGGACGATCCCCAACGAGCTCGGCTGGATCGGCACCGCCGTCGCCTTGGACAAGGGCTGCTACCGCGGCCAGGAGACGGTCGCGCGCGTGCACACCCTCGGCCGGCCGCCGCGCCGGCTGACGATCCTGTGGCTCGACGGGTCACCGAACGTGCTCCCGGCCCCCGGCGACGAGGTGCTGCTCGACGGCCGCGTCGTCGGTGCGGTCGGGTCCGCCGCCCGGCACTTCGAGAACGGCCCGATCGCGCTGGCGCTGGTCAAGCGCTCGGTGCCGGTCGATGCGGTGCTCGCGGTCCGGTCCGCGACCGACGTGCCGGCCACCCAGGAGTCGGTGGTCGACCCGGAGATCGGCCTGCACGCCCGCCCGCGCCTGGGGTAGCCAGCCGGCCGTGCTCAGGAGACGGCCGGCTCCGCGAGCACGTCCCGAACGGTTCGCGGCTCCCGTCCGAGCAGTGCGGCGAGCAGGGGGTCGACGCCGGCGAAGAAGCCGCCCGCGGCCGCCTGGTACATGCCGAGGGTGAACCGGGCGACGAACTCGGGTCGGCCGGCGGCGATCTGCGCGGCCACCCACTCGTCCGGGTCCACCAGGACGCGCTCGATCCGCTGCCCGGTCAGCTCCGAGGCCGTCGCGGCGAGGTCCGCGAAGGTCGGTGCGGTGCTCGCGGTGAGCGTGACCGGGCCCTCGTACCCGCCGTCGGAGGCGAGGACGACGGCGGCGGCCTCCGCGGCGTCTCCGCGCGCGGTCCAGGACACCGGCCCGTCGGCGGGCACGGCAACGACACCCGTCTCGTGCCACGGTCCCGCGAGCCAGGCGAGGCTGTGGGCGTAGAAGCCGTTGCGCAGGGAGGTCCAGGCCGTGCCCGACTGCGCCAGCAGCTGCTCGGTGGCGGCGTGGTCGCGCGCCGGGGAGAACGGGCTGTCCGCCGCGGCGCCCTGGTGACTGGTGTAGAGGATGCGTCCGACCCCGGCCGCGACAGCCGCGTCGATGGCGGTGCGGTGCAGGCTCACGGCGTCCGCGCCCGGGTCGCTGGAGGACACGAGCAGCAGCTGGTCGGCGCCGTCGAAGGCGCCCGGGAGTGAGGCCGGGTCGGCGTAGTCGCCGTGGCGGACCTCGACCCCGCGCTCGGCGAACCGCGCAGCCCTGGTGACGTCGCGCACGGCCACGGCGATCTCGCCCGCGGGGACGCGGTCGAGCAGGTGGTCGACGGTCGCGCCGTTCAGGGCGCCGGTCGCTCCGGTGATGACGATCATGGTCAGTCCTCTCGGTATCGTTGGAACTAGCGACACCGTAACGCTGGAACCCGCGCGATAGCAAGAGAGCGTTATCGTTGGAACATGCCTGACCAGACCGGCAGCCGCAGCGACACGCGGTCGAAGATCGTCGACGTCGCGGCACGCCTGCTCCGCGAACAGGGCCCGCTGGCGGTGACCACGCGCGGGGTCGCCGAGGCAGCCGGGGTGCAGGCCCCGGCGATCTACCGCCTGTTCGGTGACAAGGACGGCCTGCTGGAGGCCGTGGCCGAACACGTGATGGCCGGTTTCGTGTCCGCCAAGGCCGAGGGCGTGGCGGCGGCATCGGCCGATGACGTCGATCCGCTCGCGGACCTGCGCGCCGGATGGCGCAACCAGATCGACTTCGGCACCGCCAACCCGACCCTCTTCCGTCTCCTGAGCGACCCGGACCGGGTGGTGCACTCGCCCGCGGCGGAAGCGGGCAGGCGGGTCCTGGAACAACGGGTGCACCGGGTCGCTGCCACCGGGCGACTCCGGGTCAGCGAGCAACGCGCCGTCGGTCTTCTTCAGGCGGCCGGGATCGGCGCCATCCAGACGCTGTTGTCGACGCCGCCCGGGCACCTCGACACCGGTCTGGCGGAGGACATGTTCGACGCCGTGCTCCGGCAGATCCTCACCGACATCCCCGCTCCGCCCGGGAACGGCCCGATGGCCGCGGCGGTCGCCTTCCGCGCGGTCGCGCCCTCTCTCGACGTGCTGAGCGACGCCGAGCGACAGCTGCTGACCGAATGGCTCGACCGCGTCGTCGACGAACTCGCACGCGCCCCCGCCCACCGCGGATGACCGACCGGCTCGCCGAGAGCACTGCTCGAACCCGAGAGCACTGGGTAGGAGAACCCGAGAGCAGTGCCTAGAAGAACTCGATCGTCTGCGGGGCCGACCCGGCCAGCAGCCTGCGCAGCGTGGCGACGTCTCCGGCGGTGGCCCCCGGCAACAGGCGCGCGTGTGCGGCGTCCGCCGGGTCCAGGTGGCCGGTCACCAGCGAGGTGAGGGTGGCCACGTCGACCCGGACCGCGCCGGGGACACCCACGGCGGGCCGGTCGACGGCCGCCTCACCGTCGCGGACGGTGAGCCGCAACGGGCCGCTGTTCTCGGCGAACAACGGGTCGGCGACGTCGAACGCGACGTCCCCGCCGACGGCGGCCGGCCAGCCACGGGAGAGCAGTGCTCCCTCGACGTCGAGCAGTCGGCTCATCAGGGTGAACTCGCCCACGGGCGTGATCTCCCGCTCCCCGGCGAGCCGGGGCAGCGAGCCCGGCGGCAGGAACGCCTCCGCGGTCCGGGCGCCCGGGTGGTCGCTGCCCACCAGCCGCCACAGCGCCGCCTCGACGGCGACGTCGTCGGCGGCGAGGTGGGACACGGACAGCGAGAACCACTCGGCCGGGTCGACGGGGGCGGCGTGCTCGAGCATCAGGTGTCCGCGGACGACCCCGTCGGCGTCGACCGCGACCCACGCGTAGGTCGCCGGGGTACCGTCGCCGGCGAACCGGGCGGCGTGCCGCGGCTCGTGGTCCAGCAGGCCGTTCCCGCGCGCGGCCCGCCGGACGACGAGCTGCTCGATGCCGGGGACGTCGTCCGCGGTCGCCGGCCGGATGGTGACGCGCGCGTCGAGCGGCCCGCCGGGCGGCTGGGTGCGCGCCAGCTCCCGGGTCGGGATCCGGTCCCGGCGCCGCACGGAGGCCGGGCCGAAGCCGAGCGAGCGGTAGAAGCGGTGGTTCATCGGGTACAGGCTGGCGATGACGTCGCCCTGCGCGCGGGCCGTCCGCAGCAGCTCGCCGACGACGGCCGTGCCGAGCCCGGTCCCGCGGTGCTCCGGGGCGACGGCGACACCCGCGACACCCGTAGGTCGCCGGGGTACCGTCGCCGGCGAACCGGGCGGCGTGCCGCGGCTCGTG
>CAXTBU010000029.1:18504-21687 GCA_964242885.1 uncultured Actinomycetales bacterium | reverse complement strand
CGTAGGTCGCCGGGGTACCGTCGCCGGCGAACCGGGCGGCGTGCCGCGGCTCGTGGTCCAGCAGGCCGTTCCCGCGCGCGGCCCGCCGGACGACGAGCTGCTCGATGCCGGGGACGTCGTCCGCGGTCGCCGGCCGGATGGTGACGCGCGCGTCGAGCGGCCCGCCGGGCGGCTGGGTGCGCGCCAGCTCCCGGGTCGGGATCCGGTCCCGGCGCCGCACGGAGGCCGGGCCGAAGCCGAGCGAGCGGTAGAAGCGGTGGTTCATCGGGTACAGGCTGGCGATGACGTCGCCCTGCGCGCGGGCCGTCCGCAGCAGCTCGCCGACGACGGCCGTGCCGAGCCCGGTCCCGCGGTGCTCCGGGGCGACGGCGACACCCGCGACACCCGCACAGGCCAGCCGCCCGCCGCCGAACCACTGGCCGAACCGCCAGGCACCGGCGTGCGCGACGGCCCGCCCGCCGTCGTCGGCCACGATGCGCCGGCTGTCGTCGAGCAGGTACGGGCGCCGGGCCGGGTCGAACGGCGTCGGCGAGACGAAGAACGCCTGCCCCGCGAGCCGGGCCAGGGCCTCGGAGTCGTCCGGCGTCGCGGTCCGCAGGGAGGCTGTCACCGGCCGGACGCTACCGACGTGCCTGAACGCGACCGACGGGCCCGAGACCTGGCCGGTCGCCTCGGCGCCGCTCGTCCCAGCCCGGTCGGTGGTGGGATGGCCGCGTGCACGTCGGTGGCGAGGTGCGCATCCGGCCCCGGCGTCGGCGTCGCGGGTTGCGTGCGGCTGTGGCCGTGCTCGCCGGCCTGGTCGCCGTCCCGCTGCTGGTGATCGGCGGCAGCTGGGCGTGGGTGCACGCCTCCACCGCGGGCGACCGGTTCGCTGCCGCGGAGGTTCCTGAGCGAACGGTCGCCGTCGTCTTCGGCGCCGCCGTCCGCGCCGACTCCACCCCGTCGCAGTACCTCGCCGCGCGCCTGGACCTGGCCCGGGAGCTCTGGGCGGCCGGCAAGGTGCGGGTGATCCTGGTGTCCGGGGACAACCGCGCCCGCAACTACGACGAGCCGACGGCGATGCGCGACTACCTGGTCCGCGCCGGCGTCCCGGCCGAGCTCGTCGTCCGGGACTTCGCCGGCTTCGACAGCTACGCGACCTGTGTGCGGGCCCGCGAGGTCTTCGGCGTCACCGGGGCCGTGCTGGTCAGCCAGGATTACCACCTGCCCCGGGTCGTCCGGATCTGCCGCAGCGTGGGCATCGACGCCGTCGGCGTCGGCAGCCGCATCGGTGCCGGCACGTCGACGTGGCAGGCAGGAGCGCGCAGAGAGGTGCTGGCAGACGTGAAGGCCGTGGTCGACCTGGTCACCCGTCCGTCCCCGACGTTCGACGGGCCGCCGGACGGTTCGGTGGCCGCCGCTCTCGCCCGGGCGGAGAGCCGATGACGGCGGCGGCGACCGACCCGGGCGGTGCGGGACCGGTCGAGGTGGGGCCGGTGGCGGCCGACCCGGTGCTGGCCGAGGTCGTGCGGTCCGGGTTCGTCGAGTCGGTGCACCACGGGCGGGTGATCGGCCTGGCCGCCGACGGCTCGGTGGCGTTCGCCGCCGGCGCCGTGGACGCGCCCTTCTTCGGGCGCTCCTCGGTCAAGCCGCTGCAGGCCACCGGCATGCTCCGGGCCGGGCTGCCGGTGACCGGGGAGCTGCTCGCCCTCGCCGCGGCCAGCCACTCCGGCGAGCCGTTCCACCTCGACGGCGCCCGGCGGATCCTCGCCGGGGCAGGCCTGGACGAGACTGCACTGGGTTGCCCGCCGGACTTCCCGATCGACGAGGCGGCGCGGTTGGACTGGATCCGCGGCGGTTCCGGGCGCGAGCGGATCGCGATGAACTGCTCGGGCAAGCACGCGGCGATGCTCGCCACCTGCGTCGCCGCCGGCTGGCCGACCCAGGGCTACCTGGACCCCGGCCACCCGCTGCAGCAGGCCCTGCGGGCAACGGTCACCGAGCTCGCCGGCGACGTCCCGGTCACCGGCGTCGACGGCTGCGGCGCGCCGATCTTCGGCACGACGCTGCGCGGGCTGGCGGTCGCGGGCCGCGCGCTGGTGACCGGCGCCGCCGGCGACGAGGGGACAGCCGTCGTGGCCGCCTACCGCGCCTTCCCGGAGTGGACGTCGGGGACCCGGCGCCCCGAGACGGCGCTGATGCGCGCGGTGCCCGGGCTGGTGGTCAAGGCCGGCGCGGAGGGTGTGCAGCTGGCGGTCGCCGCGGACGGGCGCGCGGTCGCCGTGAAGGTGGCCGACGGCGCGGGCCGGGCCTCGGTGCCGATCCTGGTCGGCGCGTTGCGCCGCCTCGGGGTCGAGCTGCCCGACGACCTCGGCCCGGTGCTGGACCCGCCGGTCCTGGGCGGTGGCCGGCCCGTCGGGGTGATCCGCGTCCCCCTCGGAACGCCGTGAGCCGCGCCGGACGTTCAGGTGTTGTCGCCCGGCGACCGGCCCGGCCAGACTCGTCGGACCGGGCCGACGCACACTCGCGGGAGGCGTTCCTCCCGGCGAGGCGGGGGAAGCACCGCGACGCACCGAGAGGGATGACCAGATGACGCTGCTCGACGAGGTCCGCCGGCTGCTGGCCGAGGACGCCCGCCGTCGGGTGACCGACACCAAGCCGCTCTACGCGACCGCGGGTGCCGTCGACGCGGCCGTCGACTTCTTCCGCAAGGTCCCGGAGAGGCTGGAGACCGCGGCCGACCGGGCGCGCGTCGAGTGGACGCCGGACCGGTTCGGGGACGCGTTCGCCGACCTCGTGGACGACGCCCGCGACACCGCCGACGACGCGGTCCGGCGTCTGCAGGAGGAGCGGGCGAAGATCACCGGCCCGGGCGACCTGGCCGCGTTGGCACGCGACGCCACCGAGCAGGTGCTCGACGAGGCCGGCAAGGCACCCGGCCGTCTGGTGGTGTCGGTGGCCGAGACCGCCGGCGCTGCGTTCGAGACCTACGACGAGCTGGCCGAACGGGGCCGCGCCGCGCTGGCCAAGCTGCGCGGCGACGCCGTGCCGGGGGAGACCGCGACGTCCGGGCGCCCCGGAGAGGAACCCCCGGTGTTCCGCCGCCCGCCGTCCCCCACACCGACCCCGACCGGTGCGCCGGCCTCGACTGCGCCGGCCTCGACTGCGCCGGCCTCGACTGCGCCGGCCTCGACTGCGCCGGCC
>CAXTBU010000029.1:10816-18259 GCA_964242885.1 uncultured Actinomycetales bacterium | reverse complement strand
CCTCCACTGCGCCGGCCTCCACTGCGCCGACCGCCGCTGCGCCGACCGCCGCGACGGAACCGACCCCGGCCGCGGAGCCGACGCCCCCCGAGGAGCCGACGCCTGCCCCGGTCGGTCATGCCGCCGCGGAGCCGCCGCCCGCCCCCCCGGCACCCCCGAACGCCGCCGCGACGCCGACGGCGCCGACCACTGACGGAGTCCGCCCGGCGAAGCGCCCGGCGGCCAAGCGCCCGGCTACCCGCAAGAAGGCCGCGCCGAAGCCCGCCGCGCCCGACGCGGTCACCCCCCGGCGACCAGCCACTCGCGCGACCGCCACGCCCGGCGACGACCCGGGGACCGGGCCGACGCCACCGGCCAACGCGGCGCGGCGGACCGCCAAGCGGACGCCGCCCCCGCCCGCGGCCCGACCGCAGACCTAAGCTGCCAGCGTGTTCCAGACCGTTGTGTCGATCCAGCTGTTCATCGGGATAGCGCTGTCCATCGGCGCGTTCGCCCTCGAGCTGTACGCGTTCGTCGACGCGGCGCGGGCCCGCGCCGCCGCGTTCCCGGTCATCGGCCGACTGAGCAAGCCGATCTGGCTGGCCATCCTCGGCGTCGCGATGGCGTTCGCGATCCTGTCCTTCGGCAACCCGGTCGGGCTGGTCTCGCTGCTCGGCGCGGCCGCCGCGATCTTCTACCTGGTCGACACGCGGCCGAAGCTGCGCGAGATCGGCCCCGACCGGTCCAGCCGCGAGGGGCCCTACACCGGCTGGTGAGCCGGGTCATCCTGATCGACGCTGGGTACCGGCGCTGTCGAGCTCGGTGTCGTGGACTCCGACCGGTGTCCGGATCGCTCGGCGGCGTGTCGCCGCGTCGCGGACTTCGGCCGCGATCACCAGCCACTGCTGTCTGCGCTTGTTCGCCGCGTGATGGGCAGGCAACCCAGCCGGCGGCAGGGGTGCCCCTGCCGCCGGGCTCGGGCCTCGTCAACTGCGAGTGGACTCCGCCTCGGCAGAACCGGCGTCGCCACCCGGTTTCCGCGCGGCGGGGATGAGCAGAGTGGCGATCAACCCGGTGACCAGGAACGCTGCGGCTACGTACGACCCGAGCGCGACGCCGTTGGACATGGCGTCTCTGGCGGCTCGGGCAACGACCGCGGTAGCTGGGTTCGACGCGAGGGTCGAGATCGCTGCACCGGCGCTGTCGGTGACTGCTGCCGCGAACTGGTCGATGCGGTTCTCGGGCAGGTCGCCCTCTCGCAGCGTCGAGGTGACCTGGGAACTGAGCGTGGAGTAGAAGACAGTCGTCAGGGCAGCGATCCCGAGAGCCGATCCGAGCTGGCGGAAGGTCGACTGGATCCCCGATCCCTGACCGGCCTGGTCATCCGGTACGTCAGCGAGGACGACGTTGGTCACCTGCGCCGTGGCGAAGCCGACCCCGACGCCATAGACGAGCAGCGCGAGTGCGATCGACCACCACGGTGCGCGTGTCGTGGCCGCGACCACACCGAGACCGGCCAGCGCGGCGGCCTCCAGACCGAGGCCGAGCCTGACGAATCCCAGAGCGGAGATCTGCGGGAGGCCGAAACTGAGCCCGCTGGCCAGGAAGCTGCCGACGGCCAGCGGCAGCAGAGCCACGCCGGCCTGCAGGGCCGAGTAACCGAGGGTGAACTGCAGCCAGAGGGGGAGAACGGCGATGATGCCGAACTCGCCGAGACCGATGATGACCGTGGCGATGTTGCCGTTGCGGAACGACGAGATCCGGAACAGTCGCGTGTCCATCAGTGGGGCCCCCCGCGATCCGTCGCGACTGAGGAGGACCTGCCGGCGCACGAACACGGCCAGGAACACGGCCGCGACCAACAGCGCGACGAAGGCAGGCGACAGTCCGCGATCCCATGCCCGCCCGAAGACGTCGAAGGTTCCCGTGCTGAGGAACCAGCCGTAGATCCGGCCTTCGACCAGGCCGAACGCGAGTGCGGCCAGGCCGATGATCGAGAGCAGTGCACCGGCGACGTCGACGCGGCCACTGGTCCGAGGGGAGGTCGGGATGCACGCCACCGTCAGGACGAGCACGACGACGACCAGGGGGATGTTGATGCCGAACGCCCAGCGCCAGGACGCGTTCTCGGACAGCCAGCCGCCGATCACGGGACCCACCGCCGTCGCGGCGCCGATCGTCGATCCCCACACCGCGAACGCCTGACCGCGCGCCTTGCCGGTGAAGGTCTGGTTCAACAGCGACAGTGACGTGGGCAGCAGCATCGCGCCGCCGACGCCTTGCAGGAACCGGGCGAGGATGAGCACGTTGCCGGTCTGCGCCAGTCCGGCCAGCAGGCTCGTCACGCCGAACACGACGATGCCTGCCGCGAACACCCGCCGTGCGCCGAGCAGGTCGGCCAGGCGTCCGAACACCAGCAGCAGTGCAGCGAAGGTGATCGCGTAGGACTCCTGGATCCACTGCGCTTGTGAGGAGCTGATTCCCAGGTCATCGATCACCGACGGTGTGATGACGTTGACGATCGTGGTGTCCACCACGATCAGCGACACCCCGAGGGCGATCGCAGCGAGACCCGCCCACCTGCGGGTCGCTCCTGACTCTTTCGACATGGATGTCTCCCCAGTTAGTTCCACGGTGAAGTAGTTCTACCACAGAACTATCAGAGGGTGTTAGTTTTGCTGGTGGCCGGAGCGGGTGGGCGGAGGGTGGAGGAGGACGGATGGCTGGCCACACGCGAGACGTCGAGGCGCAGCGCGACCGGCTGCTCGAGGTCCTGCGGACCCACGGCACCGCGTTCGGTGAGCTCGGGCGAAGGTTCGGCTCGACGATGGGCCTGCACACCACCGACGCCACAGCGCTGGTCGCGATCCTCGAAGCGCAGGACCGGGGACGGCCCCTGACCCAGTCGGAGCTGAGCCACCACGTCGGGCTCACGACAGGCGCGACGTCATCGCTGCTGAACCGCCTGGAGGACGCCGGTCACATCAGGAGAGCCCGTGACAGCGCAGACCGACGCGTCGTCACCCTCCACGCCAGCGAAGGCATCGACGCCGCGGTTGCGCAGTTCTTCGGTCCGCTCACCGACCGGGCCACGGCCCTGATGCAGCGTTATCGACCCGAGGTGCTGACGGAGTTCGAACGCTTCCTCGGCGAGTACTGCTCGACGATGAGCGCCTACATCAAGGACATCGAGGCGCAGGAGCGCCCGCGGCCGTCAGAGTGAGCTGGATTCGATGAAGCCGCGGTCCAGTTCGGCCCACGAGCGGTGTCGGTCCTCACGGGTCCCGGACACCTCGTTCCTGACGGACTCGACGTCTGGGTCTTGTCCGTGGATCAGGCACCGTCACCGGCGCGGGGCCGGTCAGGCGTGGACGACGACCTTGTCCCCCACCCGGACCTCGCTGAACAGCTGAGCGGTCTTCGCCCGGCTGCGGGTGTTGATGCAGCCGTGGGAGCCGCCCGGCCCGCCGTAGCCCTGGGCCACGAAGTCGGCGGAGAAGTGCACGGCCTCGCCGCCGTTGAAGAACATCGAGTACGGCATCGGAGCGTCGTCGTAGAGCGAGCTCTTGTGGTCGATGTCCTTCCAGTACACGGAGAACACCCCGTTGCTCGTCGGCAGCGAGGGTCGGCCGAACCGCACCGTCAGCGTCATCTGCACCCGTCCGTCGACCACCCAGGACAGCCGGTTCCGGCTCTTGTCGGCGCACAGGACGCGGCCGGTGAGGCAGCGGCTGTCCAGCTGGGACGCGGGGTCGTCGGGGTTCTCGGCCTTCTCGGGCGCGGTCTCCGGGTACATCTCCAGCCTGGTCGGGGTCTTCGTCCGGGACCGGAGCGTCGACCACGTCTCCGCGTCCACCGCACCGGTGACCGGCAGGTCGCGGCGGGCCTGGTAGCGGCTGACCGCGGCCCTGGTGACCGGTCCGAAGTTGCCGGCGACGGTGCCGGCGAAGACGCCGGCCCGCGCCAGCCGGGCCTGCAGCTCCCGGACCTGCGCGCCGGTGTCGCCCTGGGCCAGGATCGCCGGCCCGGCGGTCTCCGCCGGGCTCGGGGAGGGGCTCGCGGTGCGGGTCGGCGAGGGGCTCGCGGTGCGGGTCGGCGTCGCGGTCGGGGTGGCGGCGGTCGGGGTGACGGGGGTCGAGGTGACGGGGGTCGGGGTGGCGGGGGTCGGGGTCCGGGTTGCCGACGGGCTCGGCGAGGCCGTCCGGGGCGTGGCAGTGGCCGGGGCTGGCGCCGGGGCAGCCGCCGCGGTGGGCGCCACCGAACTCGGCGCGGCGACCGGGCTGATGGTTCCGGTCGCGCCGGCCGAGGCCTGGGTGCAGGACGCGGTGAGCAGCGCAGCCAGCCCGACGGCTGCGGCGGCGGCGCCACGACCGGCCCGCCGGGTTCCGAGCCGGGAGCGGGGGCGGGTGCCGATCATCGCGGGTTCTCCTCGTTCGGGTGCGAGCCGCCCAGCGGGCGGATCGTCGTGCTGGCTTGGATGCGGGGGTCGGCGGTTCGGTTCCCGCGCACGCCCGTCACCCACCCGCACGCAGCGGGGAACGGGCGACGGTGACGTTGTCGGCCTGGGCGACCGGGCGGACGACGAGCAGGTCGACGTCGACGTGGGCCGGCACCGTCGCGGCGAACGCCACGCAGGACGCGACGTCCTCCGCGGTCAGCGGGTTCTCGACGCCGGCGTACACCTGCTCGGCCCGCGCCCGGTCCCCGCCGTAGCGGTTGAGCGAGAACTCGTCGGTGGCGACCATCCCGGGCGCGATCTCGGTGACCCGGACCGGGCGGCCGTTCAGTTCCAGCCGCAGCGACCGGGTCAGCGAGGACAGTGCCGCCTTGGCGCCGCAGTACCCGCCGCCGCCGGCGTAGGCGCTGTGCCCCGCGGTCGAGCCGATGTTCACGACGTGGCCCCCGGCGCCGGCCTCCAGCGCGGGCAGCAGCGCGCGGATCATCCGCTGGGCGCCGAGGACGTTCACCTCGTACATCCGCGACCAGTCGCCGGCGTCGGCCGAGGCGACCGGGTCGACGCCGAACGCGCCGCCGGCGCAGTTGACCAGCAGGGCGACGTCGCCCAGGTCCGCGGCGAGGGCGGCGACGCTGGCCGGGTCGGTCACGTCCAGGACCGCGGCGCGGCCGCCGGTCCGCTCGGCGACCGCGGCCACGCGCTCGGCCCGGCGTGCCGCGGCCACCACCGAGAAGCCCGCGTCCGCCAGCGCCTGCGCGGTCGCCGCACCGATGCCGCTGCTCGCACCGGTCACCACCGCGACACCTCGACTACCGCCCGTCATCGAACTCACGCCGGACAGTGTGACCCGGACCGTGAGCGATCGACCCCCCGGACGGCGCCGACGGAGCCGGTCGGGACCGGCTCGTTACAGTCGCGCCGTGCCGACACCGTCCCGCCTGGTCCTGCTCCGCCACGGCGAGAGCGAGTGGAACGCGCGCAACCTGTTCACCGGCTGGGTGGACGTCGACCTGTCCGACCGCGGACGCGCGGAGGCCGCCCGCGCCGCCGAGCTGCTGCGCGAGGCCGGGATCGAGCCGGACGTGCTGCACACCTCGGTGCTGCGGCGGGCGATCCGCACCGCGCAGATCGCGCTCGGCGGCATCGGCCGCGACTGGCTGCCGGTGCGGCGCAGCTGGCGGCTGAACGAGCGCCACTACGGCGCGCTGCAGGGCAAGGACAAGAAGGCGACCCTCGCCGAGTTCGGCGAGGAGCAGTTCATGCTCTGGCGCCGGTCCTACGACACCCCGCCGCCGCCGCTCGAGGCGACCAGCGAGTTCAGCCAGACGGCGGACCCCCGCTACGCGTCGCTCCCGCCGGAGGCCCGGCCGCGGACCGAGTGCCTGGCCGACGTCGTCGCCCGGCTGCTGCCCTACTGGTACGACGCGATCGTCCCGGACCTGCGCGACGGCCGGGTCGTGCTGGTCGCCGCCCACGGCAACTCGATCCGCGCGCTGGTCAAGCACCTGGCGGGGCTGTCCGACGCCGAGGTCGTCGGGCTCAACATCCCGACCGGCATCCCGCTGCTCTACGAGTTCGACGACGAGATGCGCCCGGTCGAGCCGATGGGCCGCTACCTGGACCCGGCAGCGGCCGAGGCGGCCGTCGCGGCGGTCGCCAACCAGGGCCGCTGAGCTCCCTCGACGACGCCCCACGGCCCGAGGAGACCTGCCGTGGGACGCATCACTGCCGCCCTGTCCACCCCCGTCGACGGATCCGCCGAGCGACCGGACAGCCACACCGGGCGGTGGACCTCCGGCGAGCGCCGCTGGACCGACGAGCTGGGGCGGACCCCACGGGACCTCGTGTCGTCCGAGGCACTCCCGACCGGCGTGCTCCACCTGGTCTACCGCCCCTCCCGGCAGGGCTGACGAGCGGGCAGGGTGGTCCGCGTACCAGCGGATCATCGGCGTCACCCTCGGCGAAACCCTCGGCGACAACCACGGAGGAGCTCGACATGTCCCAGTCCGGACAGGGCACCGCGCGACCGGTCCTGGTGGGGGTCGACGGGTCCGCCGAGTCCCGCGAGGCGCTGCGGTGGGCCGTGGACTTCGGCCGGCGCAACGGCGCACCCGTCGAGGCGATCGCGGCCTGGTCCTACCCCCGCGTCGGCTCCCGGTGGTACAGCACGACCCCCCCGGCCCCCCAGCCCGCGGCCGCCACCAAGGCGGTGCTCGACGAGACCGTCGATGCCGTTCTGGGGCCGGTCGAGGGTGCCCGGGTGGGGCGGCGGGTGACCGAGGGCCTGCCGGCGAGGGTCCTGGTCGAGGCGAGCCGGTCGGCGTCGGCGCTGGTCGTCGGCACCCGCGGCCACGGCGGTTTCGCCGGTCTGCTGCTGGGGTCGGTCAGCTCCGAGTGCGCCGAGCACGCCGCCTGCCCCGTCGTGGTCGTGCACGGCAGCGAGCCGACCGACGCGACGGACGGTCCGGGCGCGGTGGCCGATGCACCGGTGGTGGTGGGGGTCGACGGCTCCCCGGGATCGCGGGAGGCACTGCGCTGGGCGTTCGACTTCGCCGTCGCCGGGAGCCTGCCGGTCGAGGCGGTGGGGGTGTGGGGTCACCCCCGGATCGGCTACGGGTTCGGCTGGCTGGGCCCCAGCCCCGGGCTGTGGCAGCCCCAGGGGGAGATGGAGGCCGCGCTCGACGCGACGATCGAGCAGGTCCTCGGGCTCGACGGTGCACTCGTCGGCCGGCGGGTGGTCGAGGGGTCCGCGCCGCGCGTCCTGCTCGAGGCGAGCCGCGACGCGTCGGCGCTGGTGGTCGGCAGCCGCGGCCACGGCGGTTTCGCGGGACTGCTGCTGGGGTCGGTGAGCACCGCGTGCGCCGAGCACGGCAGCTGCCCGGTCGTCGTCGTGCACGGGACCGCCCCGCCCGCCCCGCCGCTGGCCCGGGGCTGAGGACACCGCCCCGCCGCCGGCCCGGGGCTGAGGACACCGCCCCGCCGCCGGCCCGGGGCTGAGGACACCGCCC
>CAXTBU010000029.1:0-10716 GCA_964242885.1 uncultured Actinomycetales bacterium | reverse complement strand
GGCCCGGGGCTGAGGACACCGCCCCGCCGCCGGCCCGGGGCTGAGGACACCGCCCCGTCGCCCCCGATGACAGGGGCGTTCGGAGGACCACCTGCGGCGGCCCGCCAGGCGGCGCGCGCGGCGCCTCCGCGTCCCTGTTGACAGCGCAGTCTTACGGAGTAAGGTTCGTTTTCGCCGGTGCACCAGACCCCTTCACCGATGCCGATTGCCCCCGCACCCCACTGGTTGCGGGCAATTGTGTCCAATCACATCCAGGGCGTCTGTGATGTGCCGAGCCACCGGACAGGAGCACCGCACCGTGTCACCCATTCCCACCGAATTCGACGTCGGTACCAGCCTCAACACCGGCTTCACGACCGTCGTCTCGTTCGTTCCCAGGCTCGTGCTGTTCCTCGTCATCCTGCTGATCGGCTACCTCGTCGCCAAGGCGTTGTCCAAGGTCCTGGACAAGATCCTGGAGCGGGTCGGCTTCGACCGGCTGGTCGAGCGCGGCGGCATCAAGAAGGCGCTCGCGCAGAGCAAGTACGACGCGTCGGGGATCCTGTCGAAGATCGTGTTCTACGCGATCATGCTGTTCGTGCTCAGCACCGCGTTCGGCGTGTTCGGGCCCAACCCGATCAGCACCTACCTGACCGCGATCATCGCCTACCTGCCGCTGGTCTTCGTGGCGATCCTCATCATCGTGGTCTCCGCCGCGATCGCCGCCGCGGTGAAGCTGCTCATCCAGTCGACCCTCGGTGGGCTCTCCTACGGCAAGACCCTGGCGAACGTCGCATCCGCGGTGATCATCGCTCTCGGGGTCGTCGCGGCGCTGGGCCAGCTGCGCATCGCCACGAACGTCGTCAACGCCGTGCTGTACGCCGCGCTGGCCGCGGTCGTCGGGATCGCGGTCGTCGCGGTCGGCGGCGGCGGGATCGCCCCGATGCGGGCGCGTTGGGAGCGCACGCTGGCCACCTACGACGCGGAGAAGCCGAAGATGGCCGCCGCGTCCCGCAACGCCCCGAGCGTTCTCGACCAGGCCCAGCAGGCCACCGCCCAGGCCCGGTCCAGCTCACCCGGCGCGACCCGGCGCTGAGCACGGCGATCCCCTCGCCCGGTCGACCACGGAACCGACCGGGCGAGGGCGCCCGCACCACTCGTGCACGGCCTGCGCGCCCGGGGGAACCGCCCCCGCGTCGGCAGGAGACCGCGGCCGGTGGCCGCGGAAGGAGAGCACCGCTCATGGCAGTTGACGTCACCGATCCCACCGAGCTGCGCGGCGCGTCCGTCGTCGGCTCCGGCGGGGACAAGCTGGGCAAGGTCGACGAGGTCTACCTGGACAACGAGACCTCCAAGCCGGAGTGGGCCGCGGTGAAGACGGGCCTGTTCGGCGGGAACATCTCCCTGGTCCCGATGGCGGCCGGGACCTGGAACGGCAGCGAGCTGTCCGTGCCGTTCGGCAAGGACAAGCTCAAGGGCGCACCGCACCACGACCCGGGCCGCGAGATCAGCGCCGACGACGAGCGGGAACTGTTCGCCTACTACGGCATCCCGTACGGCGGGGACACCGTCACCGCGACCGGGGGGCCGCAGACCGGCCTTACGTCGGGCAACCGCTCGACGGCGGGCACCGACCGCCGCGACCTGGCCGGTGAGCCCGGCATCGTCGGACGGGACACCTCCGGGCCGACCACCGACGAGGCGATGACCCGCTCGGCCGAGCAGTTGCACGTCGGCGTCCAGTCCCGGGAGGCGGGCAAGGCGCGGCTGCGCAAGTTCATCACCAGCCACACCGAGACCCGGACCGTCCCGGTCAGCCACGAGGAGGTCGTCGTCGAGCGGGAGCCGATCACCGCGGCCAACCGCGGCGCGGCGATGTCCGGCGGGGACCTGACCGAGGAGGAGCACGAGGTCGTGCTGCACGAGGAGGCGGCCGTCGTGGCCAAGGAGACCGTCCCGGTCGAGCGGGTGCGCCTGGACACCAGGACCGTCACCGAGCAGCAGACGGTGTCCGCGGACGTCCGCGAGGAGAACATCGAGCTCCTCGACGACAGCACCACCACCCTTGCTGGCGACCAGCGCCGCTGACCCACCGGCACGGCGGAACGAACGGTCAGCCCCGGTCCCCGGCTGGCCGTTCCCACGACAGGACACCGAGCTGCACCCGGGCAACCGGGTCGCCGACAGACCGCGGGAGCCCCGCGGGAGGAGCGCCGACCGATGACCAGCACCACGACCCGGACCGAGCAGGTACCCCGTGGCTGAGGCAGCTCCGGGACCCGGTCGACCGCGCCGCGTCCGCGACGAGCGGGTCGGCGCGGTCGCGATCGACCACCAGCCCCGGCGGCGCCGGCTCGGCTGGCTCTGGCTGCTGCTGGCCCTGGTGGCGCTCGCCCTGCTGCTCTCGTTGCTGCTCCGCGGCTGCGGCGACGGCAACCCGGTCGCCGCCGCCTCCACCTCGGCGTCCCCGGACTCCACCGGGTCCACAGGGCCGGCGGTCGGCGCAGCGACCGACGTCCCGACCGCCGACGTCCCGACCGCCGACGTCCCGACCGCCGGCGTCCCGACGGAGCCCTCGTCGGACGACACCGACGACACCCCGGCGCCCACGGACGCCGCCGGCACCTCGGCCCCGACTCCCGGCTCGACGTCCGGTACCGCCGGTGGTGGCTCAGCCGACGGTGCAGCGGGCGCGGTCCTGGTGGGTGGCGGCACCGTGCCGCTGCGCGCTGCCACCGGAGCCGACGCCGCGGCGGGCGCGGCCGGCACCGCGCTGTTCGGCACCGGCTCAGCCGTCCTCGACGCGTCGGGACGGCAGGTCGTCGCCGCGGCCGCCGACCGGATCCGCGCGACGAAGCCGGGCTCGGTCACGGTCACCGGGTACGCCGACCAGATCGGCGGCCAACCCGCCAGCGCAGGGCTGTCCCAGCAGCGGGCCGATGCCGTCGCCGCCGCGCTGCGCGCCGACCTGGGCGCCGAGGCTCCGACGATCACGACGGTGGCCCGCGGTCAGCAGGACCCGGTCGCGTCCAACGCCACTGCCGCCGGGCGCCAGCTGAACCGTCGCGCCACCATCACGACCGCCGACGCCACACCCGCCCCCGCGGCCAGCGCCGCCGCTGATCCCACGGCCAGCCCCAGCGCCGGAACGGACTCCGCCACGGCGGGCGCGGCGCTGATCGGCGGCGGCACCGTGCCGGCCCGGCCGGCGACCGGTGCGGCCGTCAGCACGGCCGGTGTCGGCACCGTCCTGTTCGCCACCGGCTCCACCAGCCTGGACAGCGCCAGCCGGCAGGTGGTCACCGCGGCCGCCGCCCGGATCCGCGCGGACGAGCCCGCCGCGGTGACCGTCACCGGGTACACCGACCAGGTCGGCGGGGACCCGCGCAACGCCGACCTGTCCCAACAGCGCGCCGACACCGTCGCCGCCGCCCTGCGCACCGCTCTCGGTGCCGGCGGCCCGACCGTCACGACGGCGGCCGGCGGCGAGCAGCGCCCCGTCGCACCGAACACGACCGCCGCGGGCCGTCAGCTCAACCGCCGCGCCACCATCACGGCCACCGGCTGACCGCACCAGAACGGTGCACAGACCAACGACTGGACCGGCCCCGGCGGATCTCCGCCGGGGCCGGTCCGGTCCCGCGCGGAGGAAGATCGCGCAGTGCCGTGACAGATGCGGAGTGGCCGCGTCTCAACGAGGAGAACAGCACGCCGGGGAACGTCCTCGGCTCCTCGTAGAACGGATCCCCGATGACCCAGGCCCCAGCTGTGATCTCGACCAGCGGCAGCCGCACCATGGCGACGCACCCCGACTCCGCGCTGGTCTCCGAGCACGGCACGACCGTGATCGCCGACTCCGTCGTCGCCAAGATCGCCGGCATCGCGGCACGCGACATCTCCGGCGTGCACGCCCTGGGTGGCGGTGCGTCCCGCGCGGTGAGCTCCCTGCGCGAGCGGATCCCCGGCCAGAAGACCAGCGTCGCGCAGGGCGTGTCGGTGACCGTCGCCGAGCAGGAGGCCGCGGTCGAGGTCAGCGTCATCGCCGACTACGGCGTGGCGATCGCCGACCTCGCCCAGGGCATCCGCGCCAACATCATCTCGGCGGTCGAGCGGATGACCGGCATGACCGTCACCGCTGTCGACGTCAGCGTCCTGGACGTCTACCTGCCCGAGGACGACGACGAGAGCGACCAGCAGCAGTGACCCAGCCGTCCGGGAGCAGTGCTCCCGGTCAGCCGGGGTCCTCGGGTCCGGTGGGGAGAGCGTCCCTCCCGGAGCCGGCCAGCACGCTGGCCGACCGGGTCGCGGCGTCGGTGAGCACCGTTCCCGGTGTCGTCAGGCTGGGCGGCAGTGCGTTTCCGGAGGTCGGCACCTACCTGCCCGGCCGCCGGGTCGCCGGCGTCGCCGACCGCGGGGACCACCTGACGGTGTCCGTGACCGCGTTCCCCGCGGGGAGCCTGCTCGACCTCGCCGAACGTGTCCGCGCAGCAGTGTCCCGGGTCGACGCCCGGCCGGTCGACGTCGTCATCGCCGACCTCGAGTCCGCCGACCCCGACGCCTGAGAGCCCTGATCTCCACCCGGTACTGAGAGCTGTGCTCTCCCACCTCGCACCGCGGAGCCGGACGGCCCCGCGGGCACCTTCTCCTGGAGTAGTCATGCCCACACCCGCGATCGGCATCATCATCGGCGTCCTGCTCGCGATCGCCGCCACCACCGGGGGCTTCAGCGGGTTCCTGCTCGCCCTCGTGCTCGGCGCCGCCGGCTACGTCGTCGTCGCCCAGCTCAGCGGAAAGCTCGACCTGGCCAGCATGCTCGGCGGCAAGAGCAGTGGCTGACCCCCGCGACGCGGTCCACCCCGCCCGCCGGGAGTCCTACCGGGTGGACACCGCCCCGGCGGTGCGCGGGTCGTTCGAGGTCGACACCCCGCCTGCCGGCGCGGCTCGGTCCTACCGGGTGGACCCCTCGCCGGTCGTCGGCGAGTCCTACCGGGTCGACACCTCGCCGGTGGCCACCGGTCCGTTCGACGTCGCCCCGTCGTCCGCGGCGGCCGGTCGCTCCTACCGGGTCCCCGTCGCCACGGCGGCGGCTGTGCGGTCCTACCGGGTCGACACCTCGGACCGGCAGGCGATGCGGTCCTACCGGGTGCCCACCTCCACACCCGCGGCCGTGCGGTCCTTCCGGCTCGACGACAGGATCCCGGTCGACACCAGTCCCGCGACGACGGGCCGGGGCTCGCTGCGGATCGAGCAGCGGGTGTTCGAGCGGATCGCTGCGGTGGCCGCGACCGAGGTCCGCGGGGTCGGGACCACCCAGGGCAACCAGGCCTCGAAGCTGCTGGGCCGGGGCATGCCGCGCGCGTCGGCGGAGCTGGCCGGCTCCCACGTGCACCTGGACACGACCGTTCCGTTGCGCTGGCCCTCCACGGCACCCGGCGTGGCCGACGCGGTCCGGGACCACGTCGGTTCACGCGTCGCCCACCTGACCGGGCACATCGTCGACCGGGTCGACGTCAGGCTGGGCGACACGGTGCGGACCGGCGGCTCCGTGCGGACCGGCGACGCCGTGACACCCGCGGCGGCCCGCGTCCCCACCGGGCCCGCGGCAGCCGCGTTCGTCGGCGTCCTCGTGCCGCTGGTGCTGATCGGCGCCGGCGTGGTCGCGGTCCGCGACGCGCTGCTCGAAGCCGGTGCGGCAGCGGGTTCCCCGCTGCTCCCGCGCGCCGGCCGGTGGGTGGCCGGGATCGCGCCGGACCTGCTGCTGCTCGGCCTGAGCGTGGCGGCGGTGGTCCTCGGATCCGTCCTGCTGCTGCTCGCCGTCAAGCGCCGCTCCCGCCCGGACCTGCTGCTGGATGCCGCCGTCCCGGTCCACCTGCACCCCGTCGACGTCGCGCGGGTCGCCGCAGCCGCCGCGGACCAGGTCGACGGCGTGCGCAGCGCCTCCGCGACCGCCACCGCCTCGCGGGTACGGGTCGCCGTGCAGACCACCGGGGACGACCAGCGGATCGCCGACGCCGTGACCAGCGAGGTCACCGCGGCCGTGCGGGCCGTCCGCAACCGCCGTCGCGGGTCCGCCCCCACGGTCACCACCGTGATGAGGAGCACCTGATGCGACGCGGGACCATCGGGTTCGACCGGACCGTCGGCGTGGTGCTGGGCATCGTGTCGATCCTGCTCGGCCTGCTGGGCATCGGCTGGTGGCAGGGGGTCCTGCTGCGCCGGGTCCCGCGCGCAGCCGACGTCGGCGAGAGCACCGCCGCCGGCATCCGCTCGGGTGTCGGCGCCTCGTGGTGGCCCTGGGTCGCCGGGGCAACCGGTCTGGTCCTGGCACTGCTGGGGATCATCTGGCTGCTGCGGCACCTCGCCGAGCGGGGGGTCCACGGCTACCGGCTGGCCGGTACCGGGAGGGCCGGCACGTTGCGGGCGGACACCGGCTCTCTGCTCTCCGCCGCCTGCGCGGACCTCACCGACACCCGGGGGATCAGGTCGGCGTCGGGGTCGATGACCGACGAGCGGGGCGCGCTGATCGCCACCTTCGACGTCACGGCTGACCCGGGCGCGGACCTGGCCGCGGTGGCCGCGGCCGTCGACCGGAGCGCCACCGCCCTGGCCGGTGCCCTGCAGGACCCGGGTGTCACCTACCGGGCCAGACTGTCCGTCGCCCGCCGCCGCAAGGTCGCCGCCTGAGTGGTCGACTCCGCCACCAGCCGGGCGGGCACACTGCGGGCCATGCGCCCGGCGGACCAGCGGGAACCGGCCCGGGTGACCCGGTCGCCGCGGTGACCGGGCCGGCGGCCGCGTCGCCGCCGCCGGTCGGTGGTCCGGCCGAGGTCGACGCCTGGTTGGTCTCGCACGCCGTCGCCGGCGACCTGCAGGCGTTCGAGACGCTGGTCGACCGGCACCAGCGGCTGGTGTTCCGGGTGGCCTACCGGCTCCTGGGCAACCAGCAGGACGCCGAGGACATCACCCAGGACGTGTGGGTGCAGGTGTGGACATCGCTGGGTTCGCTGACGGGCTCCGCCGCCTTCACGACCTGGCTCTACCGGGTGACGGTCAACAAGTCCCTGTCGCTGACCCGCCGGCGGTACCGGGCGCTGGAGCGCCCGGCCACCGGCGACGGGAGCTCGACGGACCCGCTGGAACGGAACACCCCGCCCGCGGCCAGCAGCGAGGACACTGCAGTGGCCGGGGAGCGATCGCGGGCTGTCTCGGCCGCGATCGCGCGGCTGCCCGAGGACCTGCGTGCGGTGTTCGTGCTCCGCCACTTCGAGGAGCTCAGCTACCAGCAGCTCGCCGATGTCCTCGATCTGCCGGTGGCGACGGTTCGGGGGCGGTTGGCGAGGTCCCGCCAGCAGCTGGTCGGTGTGTTGAGGGAGTGGCGATGACGAGCACGGACACCGTGACCGTCCTCGCCTGCGGCGCCGCGGTCGGCCCGCTGCTGGAACAGGCGGTCGACCACCCCGGCCGCCGGACCGATCACCAGCGCGGCTGCCTGCACTGCCAGGCCGCGCTGGCCGAGTTCGAGACCCTGTGGCTGCCCGTCCGGGAGTCGGCGCGGACCACCCCGGCGCCCCCGCCGGACCTGGTCAACCGGGTCATCCATCGGATCAGGTCCGCCGTCACCTCCCCCGGCTGGGCGCTGATCCACCAGGACCGGGGGGTGACCCGGGTGGCCGTCGACCTGGTCGTCAGGGTCGTCCGGGACGCGGCCCAGTCCGTCGACGGCGTCCGGTCCTCCCTGGTGTCCGTGGACGGCCCCCCGGGCTCCGGCGGTCGCCACCCGGCCGAGGGCCGACCGGGACACGTGGGGGTGGACCTGGGCGTCAGCGGCTCCACCGTCGCCGTCCTGGTCACCGTCGCGGTCGACTACGGCCTGGACCTGCGCGAGCTCGGGGCGGCGATCCGCCGACAGGTCGAGCGGCACGCCGAGGCCACGATCGGCGTCACCGTCGCCTCGGTCTCGGTCCGCATCGACGACGTCCTCCCGCCCGCCTGACCCCCGGCACCGCCTCAGGCCGTGGCCTCGACGGGGTGCGCGGGGTGCGCGGGGTGGGCGGGGTGGGCGGGGCGGGCGCAGCACGCCCGGCAGCTGCTGGACCGAGGTGGCGCAGGTCGGTTCCGCGTGGCGGGAGACCACCCGCGCTTGCCGCTCTACGGTGGACGCTGTGGCGACCCGGGTGAAGCGTGAGCTGTTCAGCGAGGTGCAGGTCCGCAGTGCGGTGGTGCCGCAGGGCGACTGGTCCCCGGAGCAGGCGGTCGAGCTGCTGGGGCAGGGCTACAGCGTCGACCGGGTCGCCGTGCTCACCGGGTACGACCGGCGGTGGCTCACCGCGCAGGACCGCCGCGGCCGCACCAGCAACTGAGCCCGGAGTTGGCAGAGCGCTGCTCTCCCGGGCCGCACCCGACCGGCCGCGCAGGAGGAGACGACAGTGACGACCTGGCTGATCACCGGCTGCTCGACCGGGCTGGGGCGTGCCCTGGCCGAGGCGGTGCTGGAGCGCGGTGACAACGCGGTCGTCACCGCCCGCCGGCCCGACCGGCTGGCCGACCTGGTGCGGGCCCACCCCGACACCGCCCTGTCGCTGGCCCTGGACGTGACCGACCCCGGCCAGGTCTCGTCCGCCGTGGCCCGGGCCACCGAGCGCTTCGGCGGCGTCGACGTGCTCGTCAACAACGCCGGCTACGGCTACCGCGCTGCGGTGGAGGAGGGGGACGACGCCGACGTGGCGCGGTTGTTCGCCACCAACTTCTTCGGCGCCGTGTCCATGATCAAGGCTGCGCTGCCCGGGATGCGTGAGCGGCGAGCCGGGGTCATCGTCAACGTCTCCTCGATCGGGGCCCGCATCTGCCCGGCCGGGTCCGGGTACTACGCGGCGGCCAAGGCAGCGCTCGAGGGCATGTCGGGCTCGCTGCGCAAGGAGCTCGCGCCGCTGGGCATCACGGTGATGGCGGTCGAGCCCGGGGGCTTCCGCACCGACTTCGCGGGCCGCTCGCTCACCCAGTCGGCGCAGCCCATCGACGACTACGCCGAGACCGCGGGCAGGCGGCGCAAGGAGAACGACACCGCCGACGGCGCCCAGCCGGGGGACCCCGCCAAGGGCGCCGCCGCTATCATCACCGCGGTCCAGGCTCCGGACGCGCCGGCGCTGCTGGTGCTCGGGACCGACGCGCTGGCGGCGTTCGGGAGCGTCCTGGACGACCAGCGCGCCGAACTCGAACGATGGCGCGAGCTGGCCGCCGGCACCGACTTCACCCACTGACCAGCAGCCGGGGCCTCAGGACCGCGTCGGCGCCGGGATCAAGAACTCGACCCGGGGCGGCCGGGACAGCAGCGGGTCCTTCGCCGCGTGGAACTCCCGCACGTGCGGAGCGTCCTCGTGCGCCTGCCACGCGGCCTCGTCGGCGTAGACCTCGTAGAAGACCCGGGCCAGCGCGTCGTCCTTCACGCGGTGGGTGGCGTACACGATCGTGCCGGGCTCCCGCGCCCTGATCCGCCCGACGGCGATCTCGGTCAGGCGATCGAACTCCTCGCCCGCCTGCTCGTCGAGCACGTCGAACCGCACCGCGATGCCCAGCACTCGCGTTCCTCCGTTCGTCGATTTCCCGATGCGGTCAGTGGGTGGCGAGGGTGGCGGCGAGCGCGTCGAGCGCTGTCGGGACGACCGCGTAGTAGGCCCAGACGCCGCGCTTGTCGCGGGTGAGCAGCCCTGCGTCGACCAGGACCTTCAGGTGGTGTGACACGGTCGGCTGGGACAGTCCGATCGGGTCGGTCAGGTCACACACGCAGGCCTCGCCGCCCTCGTGGGCCGCGACCAGGGAGAGCAGCCGGAGCCGGGCCGGGTCCGCGACCGCCTTGAGGGTCCGGGCGAGCCGCTCCGCGTCGTCGGCGGACAGCGGCTCGCGGACCACCGGGGCGCAGCACGCGGTGGTCGTCGGCGCGAGCGTGGTCGTCATGAGCCCAGTGTGGCCGATCGATTGACGCATGTCGATGCACCGTGCATCCTGGCGGCATCGACTGGTGTCAATGTCAGGAGTGAACGGTGTCCCAGGACGCGCAGACGGTTGAGCTGGTCCGGTCCCGTTACGCCGCGGCAGCGGTGGCGGCGACGGCATCGGACGCAGCAGCAGGGAACGGGTGCTGTGGGGGGTCGGCGACCGCGTCGCTGGACGTGGGGTCGGAGGTGTTCGGGGCTGCGCTCTACGCCGCCGGTGACACCGACGGGCTTCCCGACCAGGCGGTGCTGGCGTCCCTGGGTTGCGGCAACCCGACCGCGGTCGCGGACCTGCGTCCGGGCGAGCGGGTCCTGGACCTGGGCTCGGGCGGCGGGATCGACGTGCTGCTCTCCGCCCGCCGGGTCGGCCCGACCGGGTTCGCCTACGGCGTGGACATGACCGAGGAGATGCTGGAGCTCGCCCGCAGCAACGCCGCGGAGGCCGGCGCGACGAACGTCGAGTTCCGGCAGGGCCGGATCGAGGCGGTTCCCCTGCCGGATGCCGCGGTCGACGTGGTCATCAGCAACTGCGTGGTGAACCTGTCGGTGGACAAGCCGGCGGTGCTCGCCGAGATGCACCGCGTCCTGGTGCCGGGTGGCCGCATCGGGATCAGTGACGTGGTCGCCGAGGACGACGTGAGCCCGCAGCAGCGCACCGAGCGCGGGTCCTACGTCGGTTGTGTCGCCGGGGCCCTGTCGCGCTCGGAGTACCTGTCCGGGCTGGCCGCGGCCGGGTTCACCGACGCGA
>CAXTBU010000028.1:32988-37132 GCA_964242885.1 uncultured Actinomycetales bacterium | reverse complement strand
CGGCGGCCGCCCCCGCGAACACCTCACCAGCGGACAACCCAGGACCATGGAGGCAGCCCTGGCCACAGGACCGCCGAGTCACCGGCGCCAAGACTCCGATCGGCGCGGCAGGCTCAGGCGTCCTGCCGGGGCCGGTACCGCTGGCGCGCGGCCTCCCCGGACGTTCCGAGCAGGGACCCGATGACCTGCCAGGAGTAGTGCTGGGCTCGCGCGTGGACCACGGCCTGCTGCAGCGACCGCTCCGCGTCCGCGCGGGCGACCGCCGCGGCGCGCAGCTCCCCGATCACGTCCGGGTCGCGCTCGTCCCCGGGCTTCGGGTCGTAGGCCTCGAACCGGGCGGCGAGCTCGTCGCCGTGGTCGAGGATCTCCTGCACCGTGCGGGGCATCGTCATCACCTCAGGAACTTCGCTCGGGCCGGCATCGCGTGGACGATGACCGGGACGTCGTCGGACTCCACGACGCCGACCTCGAACAGGGCACCGGACACCCCCGCCCCGATCAGCATCGTGAAACCGTCGTCGAGGTCGAACGCGCGCACCGGGTAGGTGAACGCGTGGTCGCTGACACCGTGCTTGCGGGCACTCGGCGCGATCACCGGCCCCACGGCCACCCCACCAAGTCAACTTGTTCAGTGAGCCAAGGCCAGCCCCCGGTTACCCAACAGCCGCCGCACTCCCTCAGCTGGTGGCTGCGGCGTGGGCGTCCCGGACCTGCCCGGAGATCCGGCCCCGGTCACTGACCGCATGCGCCGCACGGCGAGGCAACGGTCAGACGGGGACCACTTCGGGGCGGGAGACGACGCGGCCGGCCTGCCACACCTGGGCGACCCGGGGCTGCAGATCGGCCAGGTCGTAGGGATCCCCGTCGAGGACGACGAGGTCGGCGGCGAGGCCGGGCGCGACCCGGCCGACCACGTCCTGCAGCCCGAGCAGCTCCGAGGCGCTGGCGGTCGTCGCGTGCAGCGCGGCCTCCGGGCTCATTCCGGCGTCGACCATCAGGCCGAGCTCGCGCAGGTTCGCCCCGTGCGGGCCGACCCCGCTGTCGGTGCCCATCGCGATCTTCACCCCGGCCGCAGCCGCCCGGCCGACCGATTCCGCGTGCGCGGCCGACACCTCGATCGCCTTGCGCACCACCGACGGCGCCATCTGCGCACCGGCCGCAGCGGCCTCGACCACCGAGAGCGGTGCTGCCAGGGTCGGCACCAGCCAGGCGCCGGTCGCCAGCATCAGCTCGATGCACTCGTCGTCGAGGTAGATCCCGTGCTCGATCGACCGCACCCCGGCGCGCAGGGCGTTGAGGATGCCGGTCGGGCTCTGGGCGTGCGCGAACACGTGCTTGCCGGTCGCCGCCGCCTCGCGGACCGCGACGGTCAGCTCCGCCTCGTCCAGCTGCGGGTGCTTCGGGTCGTCGTCCGGGGACAGCACCCCGCCGGTCGAGCAGACCTTGATGACGTCGGCGCCGGCGCGGACGATCGTCCGGACCACCCGGCGCATCTCGTCCGGGCCGTCGGCGATCCCGCTGGGTCGCCCGGGGTGCGGCACCGAGATCGGCAGGTCGTGGCCGGACTTCAGCCAGCCGTCGCTGTGCCCGCCGGTCTGCCCGATGATGCTGATCGCGATCATCATCCGCGGGCCGGCGATCAGCCCGTCCTCGACGGCCAGCTTCAGCCCGGCGTCGGACCCGCCGGCGTCGCGGACGGTGGTGACCCCGACGGCCAGCGTCGCAGCGAGGTTCCGCGCCGCCTCGAAGAACTGGTAGGAGAACGGCCGGTTCAGCCGGTGCATCAGGTCCACGCCGGAGGCGGTCATGTGCACGTGGCAGTCGAAGAACCCCGGGACGATCGTCTGCCCGGTCACGTCGACGGCGACGTCCCCGTCCAGGCCGGTCCCCACGTCGAGGATGCGGCCGCCGGACAGCACGACGTCGGCCGGCGCCGGGTCGCTGCCGGTGCCGTCGAAGACCCGGCCGCCGTGCAACAGCGTCCGCGTGCCGGCACTGGTGCCGGCGATGGCGCCCGTCACGAGCGGGGTCGTCACGCCGCGGCCGTCCGCGCGTCGGCGTCCCGCGCCAGGGCCCGCACCGCCAGCTCGGCGTGGAGCAGTGCTCCCTGCGGGAGCACGGCGTCGGTGAACGTCGCTCTCGGGCTGTGGTTGCTCGGCGCCGTGGTCGCGTCGTCACTGGGGCTGGCGCCCAGGAACAGGTAGCAGCCGGGCACCTCCGCCAGCACCCGCGAGAAGTCCTCGGAGCCGGCCTGGGGGAAGGCCATCGGCGCGAAGGTCTCCTCGCCGAACACCTCGCGGACGACGTCGCCGGCGAACGCGGCGTGCGCGGCGTCGTTGACCGTCACCGGGTACTCGTCGTGGAAGGTCACGTCCGCCTCGAGTCCGTACGCCTCGGCGATCCGGTGACACAGCAGCGGCGCATGCTCTCGCATGCGCTCCTGCGAAGCCGCGGAGAAGGTCCGGACCGTCGCGTCGAAGTGCGCGTCGTCCGGGATGATGTTCCGCTTCGTGCCGCCGTGGATCGACCCGACGGTGACGATGACCGGGTCGAAGACGTCGAAGCGGCGGGTCACCATCGTCTGCAGCCCGGACACCATCTCGGCGGCCGCGGAGATCGGGTCCCGCGCCAGGTGCGGGGTCGACCCGTGCCCACCCGTACCCCGCACCGTCACGTCGAGCCAGCCACTGGCCGACATCAGGGTGCCGGGCCGGGTGGCGAACACTGCTCTCGGGTACTTCGAGGACATGACGTGCATGCCGTACGCGGCGTCCACCCGCGGACCGGCCGCGTCGAGGATCCCCTCGTCCAGCATCCGGCCCGCGCCGTCCCAGCCCTCCTCGCCGGGCTGGAACATGAACACGACGTCGCCGCGCAGCTCGTCGCGGTGGGCGGACAGCAGCCGCGCCGCCCCGACGAGCATCGCCATGTGCAGGTCGTGCCCGCAGGCGTGCATCGCGCCGTCGACCTCGCTGCTGAACGCCTCGCCGCTGGCCTCGGTGACCGGCAGCGCGTCCATGTCCCCGCGCAGCAGGACCGTTGCGCTGGCGGGTGAGCCGCCGGCCTCGCCGGACCGCCGACCACCACGGAGCACGCCGGTGATCGACGTGAGCGCCTGGCCGACCGACAGCTCCAGGCCCAGGCCGTCCAGCTCGGCGAGCAGCGCCTCCTGCGTGCGCGGCAGGTCCAGACCGATCTCCGGGCGCCGGTGCAGCCGGTGCCGCAGGTCGGTCAGCTCCGGGGCGAGGGCGGCGGCGTCGGTGCGCAGGACGTCGTGCAGGGGCATGGTCGCTCCGGGGTCGGGTCCACTCGGTCGATCCGCACCGTAGGAGGGGCGTGTTACGGACAGAAGTCCGGTGCGGGGACCCGCTCCCCGGCCGGACGGCCGGCGTCCCCCGTCCCGCGTCCCGCGGCGGGGTCCGGGCGCCCCTGAGCCGGGCGCGCCCGATACCCGACGCGCCGACGGGTCACGAGCAGCCGGCCACCTGGTACCGGCACAACAGCTGCCACGCCCGCTGCGCCTGCCTGGCGACCAGCGCGCGCGACTCGCTGATGCTGCTCTCCCCGCCTTCGGCGGCCACCAGCGTGAGCGCTGTGCCCCGCCGGGTGAGGACCAGGGCGTAGCCGATGCCGTCCGCGGCCGGGTCGTCGGCGGTCACCCCGTAGTAGTCGACGGCGAACCCGGTGCCGTCTGCGCCGACAGCGGACGACGAGACCAGGTAGCGGGTGTCGTCGTTGCCGGTGCCACCGGTGGCGGCCGCCCGCCGGGCACAGGTCCGCAGCGCCGTGCGGACCCGCACGGCCTCGGCATGTGCCGCTGCCGCGTCGGCGTGCACGGCGACCTGCTGGACACCCACCGGCACCTCGAACTCCCCGGTGCCCTGTTCCACCGTCCGCATCGCCAGCGCCGCGGGCGGAGCGTCGACCCCGCACGGCTCGGGCAGCCGCCAGGCCACCACGCCCACGGACACCCTCCGCGGGCCGTCGGCCGGCCGGAGCGCGGCGGCGGGGAGCAGCACCGACTGTGGAAGGTCTCGGGGCACCGACGACGCCGCGGGAGTGGCAGTCCTGCCCGCCGTCGGTGTGGCGGAGGACCGACCGGGCGTCGCTGGAGCGGGAGCCGTAGGGGTCGGAGAGGCCGGAG
>CAXTBU010000028.1:8028-32888 GCA_964242885.1 uncultured Actinomycetales bacterium | reverse complement strand
GAGGCCGGGCCGGCCGTCGCCGGGGCGGGGGTCACGGAAGGCGGAGCCGTCGCAGTGGCGGCCGTCGGGGTGTTCGTCTCGGCCGACGGCTCACCGCCGTCGCAGGCCGCGGTCATCAGCGCCACGGACAGCACCACGGACAGGACCACTGCCGTTCTGATCCCGGAGCAGGAGGTTCGCACCCGGTGACGATCCCACCGGGCGGGCTTCCCGTACACCCCCGGATCCCGCCGGAGATCACCAGCCCTGCTGCGGCAGCCTGTTCGCGAACGCGTAGCGGTAGTGGTCCGCGGAGTGCAGCTGCGCGGCGGCCGCCTCGTCGGCGACGACGGTGACGTGCGGGTGCAGCTGCAGCACCGACGCCGGGCACGACGCGGACAGCGGCCCCTCGATTGCCGCGGCCAGCGCGGCCGCCTTGTGCGGCCCGGACGCGGTGAGGACCAGGTGCCGCGCTTCCGCGATCGTGCCCAGGCCCTGGGTGATGACGTGCCGCGGGACGTCGGTCAGGTCGTCGAAGAAGCGGGCGTTGTCCCGGCGGGTCCGCTCGGTGAGCGTCGCCACCCGGGTCCGGGAGGTCAGCGACGACCCGGGCTCGTTGAACCCGACGTGCCCGTTGCCGCCGATGCCGAGGATCTGCAGGTCGACCGGGCCCGCGGCGCGGACGGCGGCCTCGTAGCGCCCGGCCTCGGCCAGCACGTCGGTCGCGCTTCCGTCGGGGCCCCGCACCCGCGCCGGGTCCAGGTCGACGGCGTCGACGAACTCGGTGCGGATCACCCGGGCGTAGGACTGCGGGTGGCCGGCCGGTAGGCCGACGTACTCGTCGAGCAGGAACGCCGACAGCCCGGTGAAGCTCAGGCCCTCCTCGCGATGCCGGCGGGCCAGCTCGTGGTAGGCCGCGAGTGGCGAGGACCCGGTCGCCAGGCCGAGCACCCGCGCGCCGCCGGTGACCACCTGCTGCACCACGTCGGCCACGACGCGGCCGGCGTCGGCCGGGGTGGCCACGATCACGACCTCCACGCGACCTCCGGTCCCACGGACGCTCCCGGCTTGCCCGCGACCCAGGTGCCGGCGACCGCGACGGCCACCGGCTGGAGGTCGTCGTCGATGACCAGGACGTCAGCCCGACGGCCGGCCACCAGGCTGCCGCGCTCCGCTTCCATCCCCAGCAGCCGGGCCGGGGTGGTGCTCGCGGCGGCCACCGCGTCGGCCAGGTCGACGCCCGCGTACCGCACCACCCGGCGGACCACGTCCAGCAGCCGGGCGGTCCCGCCGGCGAGCGGCCGCAGGCCGGCACCGTCGATCGGGCCCGTCGCGAGCCGGGCGACACCGCCGGCCACCTCGACGTCGAGCGCTCCGAGGCGGTAGCGGCCGTCCGCCGTGCCGGCGGCCGCCATCGCGTCGGTGACCAGGGCCAGCCGGCCCGGCCCCACCAGGTCGAACACCGCCGAGACGGTCTCGTCGGCCAGGTGCACGCCGTCGGCGACCAGCTCGAGCACGGCCTCGCCGCGGGCGGCAGCGGCCAGGAAGGCGGGCACCGGTCCCGGCGCGCGGGACAGCCAGGGCGGCATCCCGTTGAACAGGTGGGTGACACCGAGTTCCCCGCCGCCGTCGCCCAGCCAGTCGCGAACCCACGCGCCGACGGCCGTGGTCGACGCCCCCGTGTGGCCGAGGCTCGGTGTCACGCCGTGCTCGCGCAGCATCGCGGCCAGCTCACGCGAGCGCGCTGTCGCCGGGTCCAGCGTGACCGAGCGGACGGTTCCGCGACCGGCGCGCAGCACCGCAGCCAGCAGGTCCGGGTCGCCCGGGACGATCGCAGCCGGGTCCTGTGCACCGCAGTGGACGGGCGAGAGGAACGGGCCCTCCAGGTGGATGCCGGCCGCGGCGCCGTCGCGGACGAGCTCGGCGAGCACCGCGACCTGGCTGAGCAGGGCCCCGGCCGGTGCGGACACCGTGCTGGCCAGCAGGGTCGTGGTCCCGGAGGCGAGGTGGTGGGCGGCGGCCGCCCGGGCCCCGGCGTCGTCGCTGTCGGGGAACCCGTACCCCACGGCGCCGTGGCAGTGCACGTCGACCAACCCGGGCAGCAGGGTGAGCGCCGTCGGCTCGGGCAGCGGGCCGGCGGTACCGGGCCACCGCGACGCAGAGGTGACCGCCGTGATCTGGCCGCCCCGGGCCGCGACGATCCCGTCGGGCAGGACGCCGTCCGGGGTCACCACCCGGCCGCGCAGCACCAGCTCGTCGGTCACCGCGGCCCCGGTCACCGCGCCGCCGGCGCGTAGCGAGCGCCCGTCACCCGGCCGCCGTCGGGCGCACCGCGACCGCGTCGATCTCGACGAGCATCCCGCGCAGGGTGCTGCCCACCGTGGTACGGACCGGGAACGGCGCCGGGATGA
The DNA here is from genome assembly GCA_964242885.1 of uncultured Actinomycetales bacterium. GTDB lineage: Bacteria > Actinomycetota > Actinomycetes > CAXTBU01 > CAXTBU01 > CAXTBU01. The sequence continues at coordinate 30,498 of CAXTBU010000028.1, read as the reverse complement.
CCCGGGTGTACGCCTCGTCGAAGGCGGCGAAGTCGCCGAGGTCCGCCAGGTGCACGGTGGTCTTGACGACGTCGGCGAGGCCGAGGCCGACCACGCCGAGCGCGGTGGCCAGGTTGCGGAGCACCGCTTCCGTCTGGGCGGCGATCCCGTCCGGCACCACGCCCGTCGCCGGGTCGTGCGGGCCGAACCCGGCGGTGTAGACGAAGCCGTTCGCCTCGACGAGGTGGCTGTACGCCCCGCCGGGCCGGGGAAGCGCATCGCTCGTGTGGGCGGTCTTGGCCATCGGGTTCCTCCTGGGGGTGCGGGTGGGATCGTCGTCCCCGGACGCGAGCAGAGCGGCGCCGAGTGCGGAGACCGTCGAGCTCGGCGGGGCGAGGCGCAGTCGCTGCTGCAGGGACAGGGCGGCGAGGAACGGCGAGCGCTCGGACCGCGCGGCGAGGTTCGCCCGGACGCGGCCCAACGTCGCCTCGCCGTCCGACATCATCCCGCCGCCGACGAGCACCAGCTCGGTGTCCAGCGTCAGCAACAGCACCTGCACCGCGGTGGCGATGCCGTCGACGAGAGCATCGCGCACCCGGCCCGCCTCGGCATCGCCACGCTCGGCGGCCGCGTTCAGTGCGCGGACGGGCTGGTCGCCACCGGCCGGCCACCGGGCGAGCAGCGCGTTCCCGGACGCGACGGTCTCCAGGCACCCGCGCTGGCCGCAGGTGCACACCAACCCGCCAGGGTCGACCGGGATGTGCCCGATCTCGCCGGCGGTACCGGAAGTGCCCCGCACGAGGTGGCCGTCGACCACCACCCCGGCCGCCAGACCCGTGCCCACGTTGAGGTAGGCCACCGAGTCGGGGATGCCGTCCAGCGTCCGGAACGCGCCGAAGGCCGCGGCGTTGACGTCGTTGTCGACGCGGACCGTTCCCGCGACGTCTGCCGCCAGCTGCCGGCCCAGGTCGAGCTCGGCGAACCCGAGGTTCACGGCGTGCGACACGGTGCCGGCTGCGGGGTCGACGATGCCCGGGATGCCGATGCCGACGGACTCGAACCCACCGGCCGGCGTGCCGGTCGCCGCCTCCAGCTCGCGGATCACCGATCGCGTCGACGCGAGGACGCCGTCCGCACCGCGCCCGGTCGGGACGCGCGCCTCCGCCACGATGCGATCGTCCCCGTCCAGCGCGATGGCGTGCGTCTTCGTCCCGCCGACGTCCACCCCGATCCTCATCCGGTCACCTGTCGGCCTCGTCACGTCAGAAGAAGGTGTGGGCGAGACCGACGACCCGGTCGTCGTCGTCGGCGAGGACGGCCAGCGCCCACTTGTCGAAGGTCGTGCAGGGGTGGGAGATGCCGAGGACGACCACGTCCCCAGGCTGCAGGGTGGAGTCCGCCGGCACCCGCACGAACGCGTGCTGGTCGTTGAGATCGGTCACCTCGGCGCCGTCGACCGCCACCGCGCGAGCACCGCTCTTCCCGGCGAGGACGAACGGCAGGCCGGAGTCGAACGACACGTCGCGCCGGCCGGCGTCGAGCAGCACCTGGTCCGGTTGGGGTCGGGACAGCACGCTCGCGCACACCTCCATCGCCGGCCGGAACTCCGCTGAGTCGACGTCGGGGAACGGCGAGCCGGACCGGTACCCGCCGTGGTCGTGGACGACGTAGCTGCCGCTGCGCACGACCACCCGGACGGGCACCCGGGCCCGGTGCAGCTCGTCGACGACCCGGTCGAAGTAGTGGCTGCCCCCGGCGCTGAGCACCAGCGACGGGTCGTCCGGTCCGGTCCCGAACCCGCCGCCCAGCAGGGACTCCGCGACCAGCGCCTCGCCCAGGGACCGGACGCCGCGGCAGAACGCGTCCGCGCCGGCGAGGGCGTCGTCGTCCCGGACCGTGCCGACCACCCCTTCGAAGCCGGCGGCCCCGACGACGCTGAGCGTGCCGGTCGACGCCGCGGCCCGGGCGACCGCCAGGCCCTCGGCGAGCGTGCGGACACCGGCCCGCCGCCCGGGCAGGCCGTGCTCGACGAGCACCGGCAACCGGCGGCCCGGCGCGCTCCCGTCCCCGGCCCACGCCCGGCCGAGTTCCCCGTCGAGCAGGCGGACGCCGGCGACGCTGTCCACGTAGACGCAGACCTCCAGGTCCGGATCCCCGTCCAGCAGGGCGGCGAGGCGCCGGATGGAGGCGCGGTCGACGACCTCGTTGGCGATGAGCACCCGCCGGGCGCCGAACCGGACGAACACCGAGGCCTGCCAGACGTTCGCCGCCGTCAGGGCCCACGCGCCGGCGCGCAGCTGGCGGACGAACAGCTCCGGGCTCATCGTCGTCTTGGCGTGCGGCGCCAGCAGGACGTCCCGTCGCCGGCAGTACGCCGCCATGGTGGCGACGTTGTGCTCGATCGCGGCGTCGCGCAGCACCAGCAGCGGCGTGGAGAACGCCGCGTCGGCCAGGTCGACCCCGGCCGCCGCGACGTCCCGCGCCGTGACCGGGCCGGTCACCGGGTCCGAACCTGCCACCGACTCCGAGCCGGCCACCAGGTCCAGGCCGGCGAAGCCCTTGGCCGCGGGCGGAACGGGCTGGTCGGCCAGCGCGGCCAGGGCGGTGCGCGCCACCGCCTCGTCGAAGGCCGGTCGGGCCTGCTGCCGCGTGGTCATCGCGCGCTGCCGCCCGGCCCGCGTCCCAGCCGCACCGGCCGGCCGGACACCACTCCGGTGACCGCCCCGTCGGTCAGCGCGAGGGCGCCGTTCACCACGACGTGCGAGATCCCGGTGGCGACCCGCCGGGGGTCGGCGTAGGTGGCGTTGTCGCGGATGCCGCCCGGGTCGACGACGGCCAGGTCGGCGGCGGCACCGGGCACGACGTACCCGCGTCCGGCGAGCCGGAACCGGTCGGCGGCGGCGGCGGCGAGGTGGCGGGCGGCCTGTCCCCAGGTCCAGTCGCCGAGGTCGCGGGTGTACCGCGCGAGCGCCCGGGCGAACGCGCCCCACCCCCGCGGGTGCGGCCGGCTGCCGAGGAAGATCGCGTCCGAGCTCGCCATCTGCCGAGGGTCCGCGAGCAGCGCTCGCAGGTCGGCCTCGGTGCGGTCCGCGCCGTTCTCGACCACGCACCCGACCGCGAGCCCGTTCGCCATCAGGGCCTCGCAGACGAAATCGGTGAGGTCCCCGGCGCCACCGTGCTCGTCGGCCCACTCCTGCGCCGCGGCGGCCAGGACCAGGCCCTCCGCCCACCGCCACGCGGGCTCGCGGAGGTAGGACAGGGTCATCGACCCCAGCCGGGGGTTGCGCGGGAACGACTCGGTGCGCAGCGCGCGGCGGACGGCCGGGTCACCGAGCCGGCGCACGGTGTCCGCCGGTGAGCCGGCCTGCAGCTCGGTCGGGAGCAGCAGCATGGCCACGATCGTGCTCCCCCGCAGGTAGGGGTAGGAATCGAAGCTCAGCTGGACCCCGCGCTCCCGGTGGACCGCGTCGAGCGCCGCGCGGACGACGGCCGCGGAGCCGTGCAGGTGGGAGACGTGCGCCCGCACCCGTGCGCCGTCGGCGATGGCCGCCGCCTCCGCGAGGGCGCCGGCCACCGTGTCGGTGGCGTACCCCCGCAGGTGGCTGACGTACGCGCCGCCTGCGCGGGACACGGGACCGCACAGCGCGATCAGCTCGGCGGTGTCGGCGAACGCGCCGGGCACGTAGTCCAAACCGGTGGACAGCCCGAGCGCGCCGTCGGTCATCGCCCGCTGGACGAGGTCGGCCATCTGCTCCAGCTCCGCCGGGGACGCCGCGCGGTCCGCGCTGCCGACGACCCGCTGGCGCACCACCCCGGCGGGGACGAAGTAGCCGGCGTTGAGAGCACCGCTCGACTCGTACGTCACGAGCAGCTGGGCGACCGTGAGCCCCCGGCCGCCGTCGTCGGGTGCTGCTCCGTTCACCGCGGCGAAGTACTGCCCCGCGTGCGCCAGCGAGGCGGCGTCGGTGGGCGCGAACGACACGCCGTCCTGGCCCAGCAGCACCGTGGTGACGCCCTGGTGCAGGTACGCGGCCTGCACGTCGGGATCGGCGAGACTCGAGTCGGCGTGGGAGTGCGCGTCGACGAACCCGGGGAAGACGAGCCGGCCGGTGGCGTCGACCGTGCGGTCGCTGTCCGCGTCGGCCAGGTCGCCGACCTCCCGGACACGGTCCCCGACCACGCCCACGTCGGCGCGGAAGGGTTCGGCACCGGTACCGTCGACGACCGCGCCGCCGCGCAGGAGCAGGTCGAACACCGTCATCCGGCAGCCGCCGGGAGCACCGCCCGCACCCGGTCGACCGCCGCGTCGGGAACCAGGCCCAGGTGGTAGAAGTCCACGCCCGCCACCCCGGCGGACCGGACGGTGTCGAGCTTTGCCGTCAGGTCCGCGGTGGTCTCGCAGTCCGGCCACGACGGCCGCAGCGCGACCCGCACCACGGTGTCCGCGGGCAGCCGGGCCCGGTAGGCGTCGACGTCGGCTCGCACCGGCGCCGGACCCGTGGTGTAGCCCAGCACCATGTAGCCGGGCGCGACCCGACCGATCGCCGCGACGTCCACGCCGTACTGCAGCGCCGCGTCGACCGCCGTCGGGCCGAGGACCCGAGGCCCGGCAGCGACCTGGTCCATCACCATCAGCCGCCCACCGGCTGCGGCGACCACCGCCGACACGACGGCGACCAGGTCCCGGACCACGACTGTCCGCGCCTGCAGGAACGCGGCGACCGCCCCGTCGGCGAGTTCCGCCACCTCCGCCGGGCCGAGCTGCTCCGGGCCGTCCGCGGTGCCCGCCAGCGCCTCGTCGGCGGCCGCCCGGGCCCAGCGCCGCACGGCGGGAAGGTCCACCCCGGCGCCGGTCGCGGCCCGCTCGCAGTGCTCGCAGAAGCAGAGGCCGAACGCGAGTCGGGCGGCGGCGTCCAGCCGCAGGAACCGCCGGCCCTCGCGCAGCGGGGAGAAGTGCAGCGACTCGGCCAGCAGCCAGTCCACGCCGGAGCGGGTCACGTCGCCGGCCAGCGCCGTGCACCACCGCTGCACGCCCGGGTTCGCCGGGCACAGGTCGGTGACGTACCGGTCTCCGTAGACGTTGAGCTGACAGAGCCCGGGGTCGGCCCGGCCGGCGCGCTCGTTGAACCCGAACACCGTCCACGCCGTCAGCGACATCCCGCGCCGCCGGGTCTCGGCCCGCAGCTCACCGAGCAGGTTCCGCTCGGCGTACGGCTCCGGCACCCAGGGCTGGACCGGGCTGTCGGCGTACAGCGCTGCGTCGGTCGGGAAGTACTGGGCGCCGGCGGGGAACTCCTCGATGCGGCCCCGCGTCCCGTGCGGCCGGAAGTCGACGGACGCGTGGTAGCTGACGGCGACCGTGAGACCGCCGACCCCCGCCGCCTGCACGGTGTCGCACACCCCGGCCGGCCCGTTCGCGAGCACGTCCTGCATCGCACAGAAGAACGACGTGTCCAGGTCGCTCACGGGCGCGGCTCCGCCCCGCCCCGAGCAGCGGCGTCGGCGTCGCCACCGTGGGTCGTGGTGAAGAACCCCCGGCCGAAGATGCGCTCGATGAGGTCGCCGTGGCCGGCGGTGATGCCGCCGTCGACGGGCAGCGTCACCCCGGTCACCCACGCGGCGTCGTCGGAGGCGAGGAACGCGCACGCGGCGGCGATGTCCGCCGGCCGACCGACCCGGCGCAGCGGGTAGACCTGCGCGACCGACTCCAGGATGTCCGGCTCGGCCGCCGACCGGGCTGCCCAGCTTCGGGTGGCCACGGTGCCCGGCGCCACCAGGTTGAACCGCAGACCGAGCGGGCCGTAGCGCACCGCCAGGTTCTGCGTGAGGTTGGCCAGGCCGGCTTTCGCGGCCCCGTAGACCTCGTTGCCGAACGCCTCGATGCCGTTGACCGACCCGACGCTGACGACGGCGCCGCCGTGCGGGGAGCGCAGCAGGTACGGGAGGGCGGCCTGGATGCAGCGGAACGGCGCCTTGAGTGTGACGGCGATGTCGAAGTCGAACTCGTCGCCGCTGACGTCCTCGACGTGGGTGTCGCTCGCGTGGGCCGGGCAGTTGACCAGGACGTCGACCCGGCCGTGCGCCCCGCCGACGGACGCGAACAGCCGTTGGACGTCGGCTGCGTCCGTCGCGTCCACGGCGAAGGACTCCGCCGACCCGCCGGCGGCGCGGATGTCGGCGGCGACCTCGTCGGCGAACCCGCCGCCCTGGTCGGCGACGGCGACGGTCGCGCCCTCCGCGCCGAGCCGGAGCGAGGTGGCCCGGCCGATCCCCCGGCCGCCTCCGACGACGACGGCGACCCGTCCGTCGAAACGCCGCCCCTGGCCCGTCACCTGCTCGTCCCCGACCGTCACGCGCGCACCTCCTTCGCACCGAGAGCGGCGATCTGGACCGTGGTCCCGGTCTCGATCGCCTGCTCGACGGCGCAGATCGTCCGGGTCACCAGCAGGCCGTCGTCGACGCCGGGTCCAAGATCGGCTCCGTCCAGCAGGCCGGCGACGAAGTCCTGCACCATCCATGCCGCCGGTCCGACCGGTGCCCGCCCGACCCGCCCGCCCAGCGGCCACTCGGAGCGGTAGCGGTCGGCGACCACCGTCAGGCCCTGGTGCCCGAGGTCGGCCGACACCGACCCTGTCGTGCCGATGACGGAGAAGCGGAAGTCGACGATCCCGTCACCGGCGTCGGGGAGCACCCACGCCGAGGTGAGGCTCGCCGTCGTGCCGTCGTCGAACGTCAGCAGGGCGTGCACCACGTCGCGGGTGTCGATGCCCCGCGCCCGCAGGACGCCGCTGGACCCGACCGCCGCCACCGAGACAGGGGTTCGCCGGGTGAGCCAGGTGAGCAGGTCGACCGTGTGCGGCATCAGGAACCAGGCGGGCGAGGACTGCGCCGCCCACGAGAGCATGTGTTCCGGAACCGAGTAGGCGTTGCTCAGCGTCGCCGACGACGTGACGGGTGCGCCGATCTCACCCGAGTGCACTGCTGCGGCCGCCCGCAGCGCGTGCGGGTTCCACCGGTTCTCGAACCCGACCAGGCACCGCACCCCGGATGCGTGCACCGCGTCGGCGATGGCGTGGGCGTCGGCGAGCGTCGTGGCCAGCGGCTTCTCAACCAGCAGGTCGACCCCGGCCGACGCGACGTCGACCGCAACGGCGCGGTGCGCGGGGTCCGGCGTCGCGACGACGACCGCGTCCGGCGCGAGGTCGGCGAGCAGGTCGGTGTGCGTCGCCACCACCGCCAGCCCGGTGTCCGTCCGCGTGCGTTCGGCGGCGCGCGGCGACGGCTCGGCGAACCCCACGACCGTGACGCCCGGCCGTCCGGCGAGCGCGTCCGCGAACAGCCGCCCGCGCAGCCCCGCCCCGACGATCCCCACCCTGAGCATCGATGCCTTCCTGACAGCTGGTCCGGGTCCCGGGGTCCCCCGGGGGCCGTGCGGGTGGCCAACGGGTCAGAACAGGGTGAAACCGCCGTCGACTGTGACCACCGAGCCGGTCATGAAGCTCGAGGCGTCGCTGGCCAGGAAGATGGCGACCGGCCCGAGTTCGACGGGCATCCCCCAGCGCTTCATCGCAGCCGGGTCGACGCACCACTGCTTGAACTCGGGCTGGTCGACCGGTGACATCTCCGTCAGGAAGTACCCGGGAGCCATCGCGTTGACCCGGATGCCGTACGGCGCCCACTCGGCGGCGAGGCCCTTCGTCATCTGGTGAACCGCCGCCTTGGAGACCAGGTAGGAGATCTGCCACCGCGGCTGGTTCACGATCTCGGCGGACATCGAGCCCACGTTGACGATGGTCCCGCCACCGCGCTCGGCCATCCGCCGGGCCACCGCACGGCTGCAATACCAGACCCCGTCGACGTTGGTGCCGAGCACCTCGTGCCAGGCGGTGTCGGGTGTGTCGAACGCCGCACCGCCCACGCCGACACCGGCGTTGTTGACGAGCACGTCGATCTCGCCGAACTCGCGGCTGACGGTGTCCACGACGCGCTCGACGTCGGCGACGTCGGACACCTCCAGCCGGATCCCGTAGGACCGGATGCCCAGCTCGGCCAGCTCGGCGGCGGCCGCCTCGGCCGCGGCGGTCGTCCGGGCCGTCAGGGCGACGGCGGCGCCCGCCTCGCCCAGCGACTGGGCCATCGCCCGGCCGAGGCCCCGGCTCCCGCCGGTCAGCAGGACGGTCCTGCCCTGCAGGGAGAACGTGGCCAGTGCGTTCATCGGTCCCTCCGGGACAGGGTCAACGGGAGTCCCCCCAGGACAGGGTCATCGCGAGGGTGAGCGGACGGCCCGGACCGACGACCGCGGAGCCGCCGGCGGCGAGACCGTTGACGGGCCCGCTGAGCGGCTCGATGCAGAAGGCGTCGGGCATGGTCTCGCAGACGATCCAGTGCGAGCCGGTCGTCTCGATCCGGATCTGGGGACCGCCACGCCACCGGACGACCGGCGGCGTGCGGACATCGGTGAACGAGTCGTCCCACGGCCGGTCCCCGCCCCCGGGGACGCCGCCGACCGGGATCCCCGACCCGTCACAGACGAACCGGGTCCCGGGCTCGAAGTCGAACGAGGCGGGTGACCCGTCGGCGAGCCGCTCGGTGAACCAGGGGTGGAACCCCAGGACGGCCGGCATCGACCGCTCCTCGTTGCTGATCGTGGCCGTCACCGTCAGCTCGCCGGAACCGAGCTCGAACCGCTGGCGGACCGTGCCGCCGAACGGCCACCGCCCGTCCAGGTCGACGACCAGCTCGTCGCCGTCGACCCGCCAGGACCGGTCGAAGACCAACCCGTGCAGGGCGTGCGGTCCCGCGTTCGTCGGCACGCTCCACGAGCTGCCGGCGAAGTCGAACCGGCCGCGGTCGGCGCGCCCGACGAACGGGGCCATCAGGAACGATCCCGAGAAGATGCCGGCCGGCAGGCCCGGCGCCGGTGTGGTGCCGCCGAGGACCTCGGTGCCCTCGACACGCAGCGAGGTCAGCCGTGCGCCGTCGGCCGGGTCCACGACGATCGAGGACCGGCCTGCCGCCTTCGTCAGTGCACCTCCCGCCAGTCGCTCGAAGCGCCCGGCGGCGGTCGACACGGTCACCGCACAGCTCCCGCGGTGAGGCCGCCGACCAGGTGCTTCTCGATGGAGGCGAACAGCGCCACCACCGGCACGATCGCCACCAGCGAGGCCACGAACAGGTACTGGTACTCGGTCTGCGTCAGCCCGACGAACTGCTGGATGCCGACGGGCAGCGTCTGCAGCCCCTCCGTCGGGTTGTTGAACAGCGTCAGCGAGACGGGGAACTCGTTCCAGACCTGGATGAAGGAGAAGACGACCGCGGTCACCAGGCCGGGCCGGACCAGCGGCAGCGCGATCCGCACCATCGTCCGGAACGGTCCGAGGCCGTCGAGCTTGGCCGCCTCCTCGATGTCCACCGGCACCGACTCGAACTGCCCGCTGAGGATCCAGATCGAGAACGCGAGGTTGAACGCGGCGTTGGTCAGGATGATCGACCAGTACTGGTTCACCCCGCCGACCGACACGAACTCCTGGTACAGCCCGACCACCACGGCCACCGGCGCGATCACCTGGGTGACGAGCACGAGCCGCATGAAGGTGTTGCGCCCCGCGAACCGGAACCGCGCCGTGAAGTACGCCGCGGGGACCGACACGAGCAGGACGAGCGCTGTCGAGACGACCGAGATGATCACGCTGTTCTTGAGGAACCCCGCCAGGTCGATCTTGTCCCAGATGTCGGTCCAGTTGCCCGCCTCCCACCGGGCGGGCAGGTAGGTGGCCGGCGAGGCGAACAGCTCCGTGCCGCTCTTGAACGAGGACACGAACATCACCAGGTACGGCGCGAGGAAGAACAGCGCGATGACGACGCCGAAGAACGGCATCGCGACCGGGCGGACCCGGCGCCAGGACCGGCCGGCCGAGCTCAGGCCGTCCGCCCGGCGGCCCCCGTCCCGACTGGCCGCCACCCCCCTGGCCGCCGCCCCCCTGGCCGCCGCCCCGCCGGCCGCGGGCCGGCGGCGGGGCGCCAGCGCGCGCAGCCGGGCACCGACCGGGGCGAGGAGCCGACCGAGCGCCCGGCCGAGCCGCCCGCCACCGAGACCGCGCTCCACCGCCCGGAAGTACACCGCGATCACCGCGCACAGGAAGACCACGTTGACCACCGACAGCGCGGCCGCCTCACCGGTGTCCAGCTGCTGACGGAACGCGATCTTGTAGGCCCATGTGATGGTGGTGTCCGAGGTGTTGCCGGTGTTGCTCCCGGTGATGACCCAGATGACCGGGAACGAGTTGAAGACCGAGACCACCACGAGGATCGTCGCGATGACCAGCGACGGGCGCAGCAGCGGGAACGTGATCGCCCAGTAGGTGCGAAGGTTCCCGGCGCCATCCATCCGTGCCGCCTCGTACACGTCCTCCGGGATCGTCTGCAGCCCCGCGAGGATCACGTAGGTGGTGAACGGGATCGTGACGATGATCCCGACCACGATGACCGAGAGCAGGGCGTACCGCGGGTCCTGGTACCAGCCGACGGGCCGCGAGAGAACACCCAGGTCCATCAGCACACGGTTCAGCAACCCGTTGCTGCCCTGAAGGATGAACCGCCACACCGTCGAGCTCATGACGAGCGCGGCGGCCCACGGCACGATCAGCGCCCAGCGCACCAGGCGGCGCCCGAAGAACTGCCGGTTGAGGAACTGGGCGAGGCCGAGTGCGATCACGATGGAGCCGCCGACGACGACCACGACCCACTGGACGGTGTTCCCGATCACCTGTCCCAGCGCCGGCTCGGCGAAGAGGGCCCGGTAGTTCGTCAGCCCGGTGAACCCGTGCGCCACGCCGGCGGAGTCGATCTCCGTCAGCGACGACCTGACCATGATGACGATCGGCGCCAGGATCACGGCTGCGATGAGCAGCACCGACGGGGACAGCCAGGGCAGGCTCCGGAGCACTGATCCGAGCCGAGATGTCCGGCGTCTTGCGACCGCGGGCGAGGCAGCCGGGTCCCCGGCCAGCGCCCGCCCCGTCTCGGGGATCTCGCCGGCGGTGGTCATGCGGCGGCCGGGCTACTTGCCCGAGGTGTTGATCGCGCTCAGCACCGCTCCGGCGTCGGCCCCGGGCGCCAGCCCCGTCCCGATCTGGTTCTGCACCGCGCCCTGTACCGCCGGGAACGCCGGGTCGGTCGAGGGGTAGAAGCGGGCCGTCGGCAGCAGCTTCAGGAACGGGGCGAACGCGGGGTTCGTCTGCAGCGCCTGCGAAGCACTGCTCGTCGCGGGCAGGAACCCCTGGCTGGTCAGGAACCGGGTGTAGTTCTCCCGCTGGTAGAAGAAGTTGAGGAACCTGCTGACCGCCTCGGTGTTGCCCGGGTTCTTGAAGGACATCAGGTAGTCCTGGACGCCGAGGGTGAACGGTGCGACGTCGCCGTTGACCGGCACCGGGGCGACCCCGTAGTCGACCTTGGAGTTCCAGCCCTTGAACAGGCTGGGCGCGAAGCTGGCCCCCGACATCATGCCGATCTTGCCGTCGGCGAAGGGATGGAAGATGCCGTCGGTCCGGTTCGTCTGCCCCGGGTTGTCCTCGGTCACCTGGTAGACGTTCGTGAGGCAGTTGAGGACCTTCAGGGTGTTCACGTTCTGCTCGCTGTCGACGGTGAACTTCCCGGGCTCGGACTCCCAGTCCCCGCCGTTGCCCCACATCCAGACCGACCACTCGGCCTGGCTCTCCTCGGAGCCCAGCGGGAGCCCGTAGCCGATGTAGCCAGCCTCCTTGAGCTTCTTGGCGTCCGCGACCAGCTCCTTCCACGTCGTCGGCGGCGCGTCGATGCCGGCCTTCGCGAACGCCGTCTTGTTGTAGAACAGGGCGCGGGTGCTGGTGATGAACGGCAGCGCGTACTGGGTCCCGTCGTACACGCTCGCGTCGCGGAAGCTCGGGATGAAGTCCTGCTGGACCGCGGGCTCGACCAGGTCCGACGCCGGCTGGAGCAGGTCGTTGGCGGCCCACCCGGAGAACTTGTTCTGGTTCAGGATGTCCGGGTACCGCTTCGTCTGGATCATCGTGGCGACCTGCTGGTCGATGTTGTTCCAGTCGATGACCTGGACGTTGACGGTGTACCCCGGGTTGGCGGCCGTGAACGCGGTCGCCAGGTCCTTCCAGTAGGCCTCGGTGGTCGTCGTGTAGGCACCCCCGACGAAGGTGATGGTCTTCTTCGCCGAACCGGAGGCGTCGCCGGGGTCTGCCGACCCGGTCGGCGGCGGGGCGGACGCGGCCGCGCTGCTCCCAGCGGCGGCCGACGCGGCCGCGGTGGGGGCCGGTGCGTCGGACAGCAGCGCGTCGCAGGCGGCCTCGTCGAGAGCGGCACCGCTCGACGACTCGTCGCCGCCGCTGCACCCGGCGAGGATCAGGGAGAGCGCGGCCGTGGCCCCGACGGCGAAGGTGGCCTTCCGACTTCTTCTCATGTTCGCTGGCTCCTCGGGAGGTGCGCCCAGGTCGGTCAGGCCGCTGTGCGGCCGCCGGGAAACCCCGCGCGGGGTCAACCGGCGAGGTATGGACACTTTATGAACGAACCCGCCGGTCACGTCAATGGGTCGACCGCGGCTTAACAGCCCGTTAACAGCAGCGCCGTCGGCTCCGGGAGTGAGTGATGCGAGGTTCCGTCGACACCGAACCGGCGACCGGGCGGGCGACCGTCCGCGCCGTCTCCACTCCGCGCCTGATCTCCCAGGCGGCCACGGGCCGGCTCAACCGCACCCGGTTGCTCCAGCTGCTGTACGACACCGGGCCGCTGTCGCGCGCGGAACTGGCCCGGATCGCCGAGGTGGCCAAGACGACGATCGGGTCGATCGTCCAGCCGATGATCGACGAGGGGATCCTCGTCGAGGGCGACCCCCGCCCGAGCAGCGCCCAGGGCGGCAAGCCGGCACGGCCGATCTGGTTCTCGCCGGACGGCCGGCCCATCGTCGCCGTGCACGTCGGGCCGGACAGCGTCCGCAGCGCCCTGGTCAGCCCGACCGGCGCGATCCTGGCGGAGGCTTCGGCGCGCTACCCGCGCGACGCGGACCAGCGGTCGCTTGCCGAGAGCATCGCCTCCTGCATCGGAACCGTGCTGCCGACCGGCGACCGGCAGGCCCTCGGCCTCGGGGTGGCGGTCTCCGGCATCGTGGACACCAGCAGGGGAAGGATCGTCGAGGTCAACCTCGCACCTGCTCTGTCCGGCCTCGGCCTGGGCCCGTTCCTCGCCGAGCGGCTCGGCCTGCGGGTGTACGTGGACAACCACCCGCGGGTGCAGGCGCTCGGTGATCGCTGGTTTGGCCTCGGCCGCCGGGTGGTGTCGTTCGCGTCGGTCTACTGCGGCGAGGCGATCGGCGCGGGTTTCGTCATCGACGGGCAGGTCCACCGCGGCGCCTCGGGTGCGGGCGGGGAGGTCGGGCACACGATCGTCGACCTCGGCGGAGCGGTGTGCCGGTGTGGCCGGCGCGGGTGCTGGGAGACGGTGGCCACCCACCGGTGGCTGCGTGGCCGGGCCGCCGAGCTCGGTCTGCCGGGTGCCGACCGGCTGACGGTCGGTGGGCTCACCGCCGCGGTGGCCCTCGGCGTGACGGGTGCTCTCGCGTTGCGCGACGAGTTCGCCGGCAACGTCGCCGTGGGGCTGGTGAACCTCCAGCAGACCCTCGCTCCCGGGCTGTTCGTACTGCACGGCGACGTCGTCCACGGCGGGGAGGCCCTGCGGGTGCTGATCGAGGGGCACCTGGTCGACGGAGTCGCCGACCACCCCGGCGGCGGTCCGCACGTGGTCCTGGGCAACCGGCGCGGCGACATGACGCTGCTCGGCGCCGCGGGCCTCGTCCTGTCCAACTCCCTGGACCTGCTGACGTAGGCCAGCCCGCGAAGCCGGAGCAGCCGCCTCGGACATCGGGGGCGGGCGGTTCCCGTGCCGGACCTCGACGGAAGCCCGCGGTCCGGCTGCCACGGGTCGGGTCGCCGCGCGGACCGCGGCCACCGACAACTTTCCGCCGGGCGAGCGCCTCACACAGTCGCCCAACCCGCCTGCAGGAGGAGCGACCATGTCGCGCGACGCCAACGAGCCCGACCCGATCCGGCGGCGGACGGGACGTCGACGCCGTACCGCCGGCGCCGTCCTGGCAGCGGGGTGCCTCGCGGCTGTCACGGTGCCCGCGTCCCCGGCGGCGGCCTCGGACCCGGGTGCGTCGGGGGACGGGTCGACGGCGCTGGCCGCTGCCCAGCCGTCCCCGCCGGGGCCAGGCGCCGTTCTCCCGCACGCCTCGAACGGCCAGGCGGCGCTGGACCGCATCGGCGACCGGCTGCCCGCCGTCGCGGCCCGGAACGGGCGCACCGCGGTCGAGCTGGCGCACCTGTTGCGCACGGACTCGACGCTGTGGCTGGACACCGGCGGTCGGCTGCAGGCCAGGGACACCGACGTGCCGGACGGGCCGGGGGCGCGGGCGGCGGCCGCGCCCTACCCGGTCGCGTCGACGTTCCGGCTGCACAGCCGGCCCGGCGCGGAACGGACGATCTTCCTCGACTTCGACGGTCACACCGTCGCCGGCACGGTGTGGAACGAGGCCGGGATCTCCACCCGGCCACAGCCCGCGTTCGATCTGGACGGCTCCCCCGGGCGCTGGGCCCCGGCCGAGCACGACGTCGTCCAGAGCGTCTTCCAGCGCGTCGCCGAGGACTTCGCCCCGTTCGCGGTGGACGTGACGAGCGAGGATCCGGGCGAGGCCGCGCTCGCGCGCAGCAGTGCGGCCGACAGCCGCTACGGCACCCGCGTGTTGATCACCCCGACGGGGGAGGAGCTGTGCGGCAACTCCGGTGCCGGTTGCGCGATGATCGGCATCTTCGACCGGGTGGGCAACACCCGCAGCCAGCCGGCCTGGGTCAGGTCCGACACGCTGTCGAACGACGCCAAGTACATCGCGGAGGCCGCATCCCACGAGGCCGGGCACAACCTGGGGCTGTCCCACGACGGCACCACGGGACAGGTGTACTACTCGGGCCACGGGAACTGGGCACCGATCATGGGCTCCGCGTACAGCGCGCCCGTCAGCCAGTGGAGTCGCGGGGAGTACCGGGACGCGAACAACCGCGAGGACGACATCGCCGTGCTGGCTCGGCACGGGCTGCCCCTGGTCGCCGACGACCACGGGTCCACGCCCGCCACCGGGACGGCGGTGGGCGCTGCGGCCTCGGCGACCGGACTCATCCGGTCCCGGATCGACAGCGACCTGTTCTCGTTCGCCCGCGCCTGCGCCGGCACCGCCACGGTCACCGCCCGGCCGGCGCCGACGGGCCCCGACCTCGACATCGAGCTGCGACTGCGGAACCGGGCGGGTGCACTGCTGGCGCGCAGCGACCCGCCGTCCGGGGACGCCGGCCTCGACCTCCCCACCGGCCTGGCGGCGTCGGTCACCGTCCCGCTTCCGGCGGGGACCTACACCGTCGAGATCGACGGCGCGGGCGTGCGCACCCCGGCCACCGGCTACTCCGACTACGGCTCCCGGGGCCGGTACACGGTGGAGTTCAGCCGCTGCCCGCTGGCGCCGACCTCGCGGCTGCTGCTGGTCCCCGGCGACCTGGGCGGCGTCCCCGGTGGCGCCTGGGCGACGCGGGGCGAGAACCTGACGCCGATCGCGACGGTCGAGCCGCTGGCGTCCTGCTCCGGGACGGCCACGCTGTCCCCGTCGGTCGCCCGGTCCTTCGCCGGGACCGGCGCCTCGCCCGCCCCGGGGATCGATCAGCGGGTCGTCCGCTACCAGCCCGGCCGGGGCGACGCCGTCCTCGACCTGTTCCGCCGGGTGGTCGCGCAGTGCCCGGTGCGGACAACCCCGCTGGGCGTGCGGGAGAGCTGGTCCACCGTTGCCGACACCGCCGGTCCGACCACCGATGCCCTGGTCCTGCGGCGAACCCCGCTGGACGCACCGCGCGCGCCGGTCAGCTACGCCGTCGTGACCCGGCACGGGGACGTGGTGAGCGTGCTCCGCTACGCCCCGGCCGGAGCTGCGGCGGGCAACGACGCGGGCGCGCGGGCACTCGCCGCCGTCACCGCCACCCGGTTGGGCTCCGGCTGAGGCGGGACCCGGAGCGGCCGTTCCCGGCGGCCTCGTCCCGCCGAGGGACGAGGCCGCCGGGCCGGGTGTCGGCTGATCCGGTGTCGGCTGATCCGGTGTCGGCTGGTCGGGTCGACTGGCCGACGGTCAGCTGTCCAGGAAGGCGAGCAGGTCGGCGTTGAACTCCTGCTCGTACGCGCCGCTGAGTCCGTGCGGCGCGCCCGGGTACACCTTGAGCGTCGCGTTCTTCAGCAGCTTCGACGACTTCAGCGCCGCCGCCCCGATCGGCACGATCTGGTCGTCCTCGCCGTGCGCCACCAGGACCGGCACGTCGATCTGCTCCAGGTCGCCGGTGAAGTCGGTCTCGGAGAACGCCTTGATGCACTCCAGCGCACCGCGGATCCCGACCGTCATGCCCTGCACCCAGAACTCGTCCCGCTTGCCCTGGCTGACCGTCGAGCCGTCGCGGTTGGCGCCGTAGAACGGCGCGGTCAGGTCCTGGTAGAACCGCGACCGGTCGGCCGCCACCCCGGCCCTGATCGCGTCGAAGTTCTCGATCGGCAGGCCGTCGGGGTTGGCGTCGGTCCTGAGCATCAGCGGCGGGACCGCGCCGAGCAGCACCGCCTTGGCCACGCGGGAGGTGCCGTGCCGGCCCATGTACCGGGTGATCTCCCCGCCGCCGGTGGAGTGGCCCACCAGGACCACGTCGTGCAGGTCCAGGGCGTCGATCAGCTCGGCGAGGTCGTCGGCGTAGGTGTCCATCTCGTTGCCTTCCCAGGGCTGGCTGGACCGGCCGTGACCGCGCCGGTCGTGGGCGATCGCGCGCCGGCCGTGAGAGGCCACCAGCTCCAGCTGCGGGTCCCACGCGTCGGAGTCCAGTGGCCAGCCGTGGCTGAACAGGACCGGCTGGCCCGATCCCCAGTCCTTGTAGAAGATCGTCGTGCCGTCGCTCGTGGTGAAGGTGCTCATCGGTCGGTCCTCCGGGTGTCGGGTCGCATCGGGCGGTTGGCTGCGCGGGATCGGCTGTGCGGGATGGGCGTGCGGGATCGGCTGTGCGGGATGGGCGTGCGGGGTGGGCGGCTACGGCGGCACGTCGCCCCCTCCCCTGACGGGCGGGCCGGCGACCGCCGCCCGGATCAGGTCCGCGACCTCGTCGGGCCGGGACAGCACGACGGCGTGGGAGGCGCGGACCTCCACCGGTACGGCACCCGCTCGGGCCGCCATCGCCCGGTGGGTGGCCACGTCGACCACTCGGTCCTCCGTCGGGACGAGGAACCAGCAGGGCAACCGGCGCCAGCCGACCGAGGACGGGGTGTCGGTGAGCGCCCCGGCGAGCACCGGCCGCTGGCTGGCCGCCGCGACCGCGGCGGCCCCGGCGGGCAGGTCGCCGGCGAACAGCGGCCCGAACTGGGACCGGTCGAGGTGGAGCTCGGTGCGCGGCCCGTCGGGCAGCGCGAGGTTGACCGGGTCCAGCGCGCGCAGGAACCGGTCGTCGCCGGTGGCGCGGGACAGGTCGATGCAGCTCTCGGACTCGTCGGGCGCGAACCCGGCCACGTAGCCGAGTCCGACGACGTTCGGCGCCTGTGCCCCGGCGACCGTGATCACCGCTCCGCCGTAGGAGTGCCCGACGAGCACCACCGGCCCGTCGACGACCGCGGACAGTGCGGCGACGTAGGCGGAGTCCGGCGCCAGACCGCGCAGCGGGTTCGCCACCGCGACGACGTCCGCGCCCGAGTCCGCGGCAGCGGTGATCGCCCCAGCCCAGCAGGACGAGTCGGCGAACGCGCCGTGGACCAGCAGCACCGTCGGTGTCGCGCCGTCGTGGGCGGATCTCGCAGCCATGGCCGGGTCCCGTGCTCGTGGGGATGTCGAGCCCTGACGCTAGGAACGGGCGCCCCGCAGCCGCATCCGTCAGCTGACGTACCCGACTGCGCCGAGCGTCAGCCGATCCCGCCCCGATCGGCGGCGGAGCCGCTCAGCGCCCGGGCGAGCTCGCCGCGCGAGCCGACGCCGAGCTTCGGGAAGATCCGGTACAGGTGCGTGCTGACCGTCCGAGGGGAGAGGTAGAGCCGCTCGGCCACCTCCCGGTTGCTCAGGCCGTCGGCGGCCAGCTGGGCGATCTGCAGCTCCTGCGGGGTCAGGGCGTCGGCCGCGTCGTCCGGCCGGCGGACGGACTCCCCCGACGCCCGCAGCTCCTCCCGCGCCCGGTCGGCCCACGGCGCGGTGCCCAGCGCGTCGAACGTCGCCGCGGCGCCGCGCAGGTGCGGCCGGGACTCGGCCGGCCGGCGGCGGCGGCGCAACCAGGCGCCGTACCCCAGCTGGAGGCGGGCGCGCTCGAACGGCGACGGCGCGGGATCGCCGCCGAGACCGGCCCGGAACGCGCGGTCCGCGTCCTCGTCCGGGGCGAGCAGCGCCGCCGCGTAGGCCAGGCCCGCGGCGAGCACCGGGGACCGGGTGCGCTCGGCCACCGGCGCCAGCTCCGCGGCGATCGCGCGGACGTCGCTCGCGCGGCCGCTGTGGACTCCCGCCTCGGCGAGGTGGCCCACGAGCCAGAACCCGACGTAGGGGTGGTGCGCGGCGTCGGCCGGGTCCAGGACCCGCGAGAGGTGGTCCCACGCCTCGGGGTGCCGCCCGGCGCCGAGCGCCTCGACCCCGCGGACGAGCTGGACCAGCGCGAGCACCGGCAGGGCGCCCATCGGCAGCAGCACCCGCTCGCCCTCGTCGGCCAGCGCCCGGGCGGCCGGCCCGTCGCCGCGCAGCGCCAGGGCCGCCGCCCGGGCCAGGTCCGCGGTCAGCGCCCACCTCGGCTGGCCGGTCTCCCGGGACATCGCCCGGGCCTCGGCGGACGCGGTCAGGCACAGGCGGGTGTCGGCCAGCTGGGCGGCGGTCCACGCCTGGTCGACGAGCGCCTGCGCCAGCAGCCCGAGCCGGCCCTGGTCACGCAGGCCGGCCGCCGCCGCCGCGGAGAACACTGCGGCCCGGCCGAGGGCGCCGACGGCCGATGCCGCGGTGCCGAGCAGGTGCAGCTGCTCCGGGTCCTGGTGCAGCGACGAGCCGGCCAGTCGGTCCAGCACCTGGGCGCCCCGCTCCACCGGCCCCACGAGGGCGAGCACGGAGACCAGACGCGGGTCGGCCGGGTCGACGTCGAGTCGGTCGGCCGCCGCGAGGACAGCCGCCCGCACCCGCGGCTCCGGGTTGGACCACCAGCTCCGCAGGCCGAGGTTGGACAGGCACTCCAGCGCGGCCTCGTGGTCGCCGTCGGCGCGGAAGCGCTCCACCACGTCGAGCAGGGCCGGGAACCGACTCGACCCGGACCACCCGGCGCCGAGGAACGCCTCCTGCAGCCAGGACAGCCGTGCCCGCTGCAGCGGCGGCAGGTCCTCGTCGGCCAGGTCCCGGGCCAGCCGGGCCAGCGCCGCCGGGCTGCCGAGCTCCACCGCGGCCTCGGCGGCCTCGAGCAACCGGACGGCGCGGGTGGCGCGGTCCGTGCTCAGCTCGGCAGACCGCTCGAGGGCGCTGACCGCGGTCGCGGCCGCCCCACGCCGGCGGGCCCGGGCCGCCACCGCCGCCAGGTCGCGGGCGACCCCGTCGTCGGCGCCGATCGCCGCGGCCGCCCGGTGCCAGACGGCCCGGTCGCCGCCGCGCAGCCCGCGGCCGTGCATCCCGGCCAGTGCCGCGTGCACCTGCCGGCGCCGGGACACGGTCGCCGCCTGGCGCAGTGCGGAGCGCATCAGGGGGTGCCGCAGGTGGACGACGAAGGCGTCGTCCACCTCGGCCAGGTGCGCGGCCAGCGCTGGCTGGAGGTCGTCGACGGTGATCGGCGTGCCCTCGACAGCGCTGCCGACCGCCAGCAGCTCGTCGAGGCGCCCACCATCGTCCAGCGCCGTGACCAGCAGCAACGTGCGGGTGGTCGGGGGCAGCTCGGCCGCCAGGACGGAGAACGCCCGTTCCAGCCGGACCGGCAGCGGCAGCCAGGCCGGCAGCAGGACCCCCTCGCCGAACCGGGCGGCGACCGAGGGCAGCTCGACCAGGGCCAGCGGGTTGCCCGCCGCCTCGGCGAGCAGGCGGGCCCGCAGCGGCCCGGGCAGCCCAGGGGCCCGGGAATCGAGCAGGGCGGCCGCCGACGGGCCGGGCAGCGGCGCCACCGCGAGCTCGGCGAGGCCGGCCGCCGACAGCCGCCGGTCGGCGTCGGCCCCCTCCCGCAACGCCAGCAGCAGGACCACCGGGTCGGATTCGAGACGACGGCCGACGAAGGACAGGACGTCCCAGCTCGCCTCGTCCAGCCAGTGGGCGTCGTCGACCACCAGGACCACCGGCCGGTCGAGCGCCGCGGACGTCAGCGCGTCGAGCACCGCGAGCGCGACCCGGAACGGCTGGGGCGCCGCCACCCCGGCTCCCGCGATGCCCAGTGCGGACAGGACGGTCGCCCGGGCCGCCGCGGGCACCGCCGGGAGCGCGCCGCCGGGATCGACCAGGGGACGCAGCAGCTGGTGCAGGCCCGAGAACGGCACGTCGGTCTCGGCCTGCACCCCGGTCGTGCGCAGGACCAGGGCGCCGCGGCCCGACGCGCGGACGGCCGCCTCGGCCAGCAGCGCGGACTTCCCGACGCCGGCCTCACCTCGCAGGACCAGCACACCGCCGGCGGCGGCGGCGTGCCCCTCGACCGCGTGGCCGGCGGCGGCGGCGGCGAGCAGGTCACCGAGCCGGGCGAGTTCCTGGTCCCGCCCGATCAGCACCGGCCTCCCCGTCCAGCGGGGATCAGCGGGTGGCGAAGCGGCGGAAGGCCGCCCGGCGCAGGCCGTCGACGACGGCGATCTGCTCGTCCGCTCGGCGGACGAGCTCGGCCAGCGCGGCGTCGTCGAGCCCGAGCTCGGCGGAGGCGCTCTGCAGGCTGCGCCACCCGGCCGCCTTGGCGGAGATCCCGGTCACCAGCGCCTCCAGCTCCAGGACCGGTGTCAGCGGCGACCTGGCGGCCAGCGGTGCGTCCATCGGCACCCGGGACAGGTGCTCCGCCGTCCAGCTGACGGCCGAGGCGACCCGTGGTGGGCGGACGTCGAGGGCCTCGGCGATCCGCGCCAGCGCCTGGCGGTCCTCGGCGATCGCGTCGGCGACGCCGGCCAGCGCCGGCCCCCCGGACGTCTGTGCGTACTTGCCGGCGATCCGGCGGGCCAGGCTGAGGCCACCGGTCGCCGCGGCGAGGTGCTGGCGCAGGTAGGTCGCGACGTGCCCGGCGTCGGTACGGGCATGCGGCGTCATGGCCAGACGCTCCGCCGGGGCGCGCGGCGATGTCAAGGCTGGGTGCAGCGGGTGACCCGGTGACCACCGCCGGGTGCGGGCTGCTACCCCTCGACGGTCGGGGACAGGGAGACGACGACCTTCTTGGCGGACACCCCCCGCCGCTGGATGTCGAGGGCCTCCTGGACGTGGTCGAGGCCGTGTCCGACGACGAAGGGCTCGGGAGCGGCGACGTAGCGGCCCTCCGTGAGGGCCGCGGGCAGGAAGTCCTCGTAGATCACCGTGCTGAGCTCGTTCGCCTTCAGGGAGGTGCCGAAGACGAACTTCGTCCCGATGCCCCGCAGGCGGCAGCTCACCTGGAACGCAGCGGTGGACGACACCAGCCGCAGGAGCAGCCGGGGGAGCTGCAACCGCGAGCGGTGCTCCCCGGCAAGCCCCGCCAGAGAGACCGGCGTGCTGGCGGTGGAGATGAACTTCCGGCCGGTGCAGGCGCGGACGACGTCCGAGCAGGCCTCGGCCGAGCCGGTCCCGATGGCGAAGGCGCCGGCCAGGGGCTTGCCCTGGAAGGCCGCGATGATGTCCGGCACGACGGTCGCGCTGCTGTAGTCGAAGACCTGCGTGGCTCCGAGTGACCTCACGTGGTCGAAGTTGCGCGGCGATGCCGTCGTGATCACGTCGTAGCCGGCGGCGACGGCGAGCTGGATCGCGTTGCTGCCGACGCTGGTCGAGCCGCCCCAGACGAGCACCGTCTCCCCCGTGCGCTCGGCGGCCGCGGACGGGTGCCGCAGCGCCAGCTGGTCCTGCTGGAACAGCGCGCAGGCGGCGGTGGACAGGCCCAGTGGGAGGACCGCGGCGCTCTCGTAGGACAGCGTCTGCGGGATCGGCGCCGCCATGTTCGCGAGGACGACGGTGTACTCCTGGAAGGCGCCCTCGGCCGCGTTGTCGCTGTCCTTGTCGGTGCCCACGGCGTGGCCGAGCACCCGGTCGCCGACGGAGAAGCGCGTGACCGCCGCTCCGACCTCGACGACCTCGCCCGCAAGGTCCGACCCCAGGACGGTGGGGTAGGTGAGCCAGCGGTAGGCGACCGGGCCCGCCACCTGGATCACCCACTCGAGCGGGTTGACCGCCACGGCGTGGTTGCGGACGACGATCTCGTTCGCGCGCGGGGACGGGTACGGCGCCGGCCCGACCTCGAGCTG
>CAXTBU010000028.1:0-7928 GCA_964242885.1 uncultured Actinomycetales bacterium | reverse complement strand
TCATGGCACCTGGTGACATGCTGACCGTAACAGCTGATGTCACCGGGTGCCATCGCGTCTAGGATCGTCCCATGGGACGGTGGGACCCGGACGCCGGCGGCCGACTCCAGCACGCAGCGGCGTCGCTCTACCTCGAACGCGGGTACGCGGACGTGACCGTCACCGAGATCGCGCAGCGCGCCGGGCTCACGAAGCGGACGTTCTTCCGTCACTTCCCCGACAAGCGCGAGGTCTTCTTCGCCGGCGCCCAGCAGCTCCAGGACGGCGTGGTCGCCGCGGTCGCCGGGGCGCCCGAGGACGTCGCGCCGATCGACGCCGCCGTCGATGCCCTGGCGGGCAGCGGCGCCCAGCTGGCGCAGTACGGCGCGTTCGCCCGCTGGCGACGGGACCTCATCGCGTCGTCCACCGACCTGCGTGAGCGGGAGCTGATCAAGTTGGCGTCGCTGACGGCCGCGGTCGCCGAGGCACTGCGCGACCGCGGGGTCGGCGCCGTACCGGCCACCCTGACGGCGCAGGCAGCGGTCGCCGTCTTCACGACCGCCTACGACCGCTGGGTGGACGAGGACGGCGCCTCGGAGTTCGGCGCACTGATCCACCAGTCCCTGGACGACCTCCGGCGGGCGATCAGCCTCTCCTGAGCCGCCGGGAACCCCCGCTGTGCTCGGACGACTCCCGCGCGAGCGCGGATCCGGTACAACGGGGGCACGGGGAAGACCGGGACCGGTCCCGAGGCGGCGACCGGGTCGCGGTTCGCACAGTGCTCGTCGGCACCTGGACCCCGTGCCTGGAGCCGCTCGTGCCCACCCCCCAGGGCATGGGCGGCTCCACCGGGCCCCCGGCCGGGCTCGTCGAGCGCCCGCACGTGGCGCCGTGGGCCCACAGCCACTACGGTTCGGTCACGTCCAGCTCGGACCTCGCTGGCTCTGAAGTCGTGACCGGCAGGCCTGCCGCCGCCACGCAGCAGTGGGGGGGTCTGCGGCCGTGTCGATGGACGTGTACCTCCTGACGGGGCTGATCGCCTCGATCGGCCGCGGGAACGATCCCGCGGTGCTGGACGAGGCGTGCCAGGCCTGCGCGTCGGCGCTGCTCGTCGACGGGGTGGCGATGACCCTGGCCTCGGCGACGTCGCTGCGGACCGTCATCGCGGCCAGCAACGCCGACGGTCGCCACCTGGAGCACGTGCAGCTGACCGTCGGGGAGGGTCCCTGCACCGACGCGACCGGGACCAACGGCCGAGTGTCGACGGCCGACCTGCGGGACCCACGGGAGGTCCGCTGGCCGGCACTGGTCCGCCAGCTCGGGAGCACCCCGGTGCGCGCCGTGACTGCGCTGCCGCTCACGGTGGGCCGGAGCACCATCGGCTCCCTCGACGTGCACAGCAGGACACCGGGCGGGCTGGACCACCTCGACCCGATCGCCGTCGACCTCGTCGCGCAGACGCTGACCGTGACAGCGCTGGCGATCCGGGTCAGTGAGACCGAGGACCTGGACGCCTACCTCGGCGGCAGCGCGGAGATCCACCAGGCAACCGGGATGGTCGCCGGTGCGGTCGGCGTACCCGTCGACGAGGCGCTGGAGCTGCTGCGCGCGCACGCGTTCGTGCACGACCTGCTGCTCGTCGACATCGCCCGCGACATCGTGGCCGGCCGTCGGCACCCCGACCTGGCCGAGTCGCCGGGCTGACCCCCGCCGGTGCCGGTCAGGCCGGTTCGTCGCGGTCCGCGGCCTCCCCGGTCGCCGCCGAAGCCGGCTGGCCGGCCGGCCACCCGGGCTGGTCGCCCAGCCACCCGCGCACCAGCCGCCGGTGCTGGGCGCTCATCCAGCGCCGGTCGTATCCGGTCAGCTCCGCGACCAGGTCCGGGGAGAAGCCGCAGACCAGCAGGTCCATCGCCCGCGCCGGAGTCCACTCACCGGGGACCGCGACCAGCTCCTCGTCGACGCAGCAGAGCAGCCCGACGGTGTCACTGAAGTCGACGACGCGGCCGTGCGCGGTCTGGGCACCGGCCACCCCGACGCCGAGGTCCTCGCCGGTCCCGTCGTCCCCACCACCGTCGGCGAGGCCGACCCCACCACCGTCGGCGAGGCCGACCCCACCACCGTCGGCGAGGCCGACCCCACCACCGTCGGCGAGGCCGACGTACCGGACCAGGTCGCCTTCCCGGATCTCGGGCACGGGCACTCCTCGGCTGTCAGGACGGGGAGCAGCGGGGACCGGGCGGCTCGGGGACGGCGATCAGGCCGACGGGTCAGCCACCGGGGCGCCCGCGAACGGGACCCGGGACGTCGTGCCCGCCGGGGTCGGCGAGGCCACCCGGCGGCTGTTCGGCGAGGTCCGCGGCCAGTGCCGCCGCAGCCGCGTTCCCCGTCGCCCGGAGCAGCGCACGCAGTCGGCGGGTGTGCCGAGCCGTGTCGGCCGCCGACGCGCTGCCCCCCGACGCGGACTCCAGCAGCATCCGTGCACGGAAGGTCACTGTCTGCCGGTCCGAGGGCGACAGACCGAGGCCCGGGATCGCGGCGAGCAGCCGGCCGGCGGACTCGACGGCGGGGTGGGGCGGGGTGGCGAGCAGCGCCACGGCCGGCCTCCGAATCGGTGGACACCCGCGTCTGGCGGCCGGGTCGCGAAGGCCCCCGCGGCGAGGTCCCGGCGACGGCGGCACGGTCGGTGCCGCCACGAACAACCGACGTACACCGTAAGCCAGGCCGTCCCCGGCAGGGAACCCCTCTGCGCGAGGATCTGCCGGGTGACCGAGCCGCTCGTCCTCGCCCACCTGTCCGACCCGCACGTCGACGGCACCGCGGACCGCGCCGACCGGTTGCGGCGGACGCTGGCCCAGGCGACCACCGGCCGCCGCCCGGCCGACGTCGTGCTGCTCACCGGCGACGTCGCGGACACCGGGCAGCCCGCCCAGTACGCGGCGGCGGCCCGGTTGCTCGCCGACAGCCCGGTCCCGGTGCTCGCCGTCCCCGGCAACCACGACGAGCGCGCCGCGTTCGCTGCGGGGCTGCCCGCGCGGATCGGCGGCGGCGGCCCGGCCGCCGGCGACGGGTCGGGCCCAGGCCACCGGGTCGAGCAGGTCGCCGGGGCCACCTTCGTCCTGCTGGACTCGACGATCCCGGGCGAGGACGGCGGCCGGCTCGACACCGACTCCCTCGCCTGGCTGGCCGCCACCCTGGATGCCGCCGGCGCGGGCGACGCGGACACACGGGTGTTCGTCGTGCTGCACCACCCGCCGGTCGCCTTGGGCAACCCGTCGCTCGACGCGATCGCCCTGGCCGATCCGGCTGCGTTCGCCCGGGTGCTGGCCGGGCACCGGGGGGTCGTCGCGGTCCTCGCCGGGCACGCCCACACCGCGGCGGTCACCCGGGTCGGCGAGGTGCCGCTGCTGCTCGCGCCCGGCATCGCCTCGACCTTCCGGCTGCCGTGGGAGCCGGCGCCGGACGGGAGTGGGCTGGTGGACTCGTCCGCACCGCCGGGCTTCGCGTTCCACGTCCTGGACGGGGCCGGGCGGCTGTCCACGTTCGTCCGGTCGGTGGTCTGACCCGGCCCCGCGACGGCTGCCGACGGCGCTCACCGGGGGGACGGGCTCCCGGCCGGGCGATAGCGTCGCGGCCATGCAGACGCGTACCGCACGAGGCCTGACCGTTTCCGCTCTCGGCCTGGGCGCCATGCCCATGTCCATGTGGGAGAAGAAGGACGCGACCGAGGAGAAGTCGATCCGGACCATCCACGCCGCCCTGGACGCCGGGCTGACGTTCATCGACACCGCCGACGCCTACACCTCCACGCCGCAGATGGGCGAGAACGAGCTGCTCGTCGCCAAGGCGCTGGCCGGCTGGAGCGGCGACGCGAGCACGATCGTCGTCGCGACCAAGGGCGGCTCGACGCGCGACGACCAGGGCGGCTGGGGCGCCAACGGCCGCCCGGAGTACCTGCGCAAGGCCGCCGAGGAGTCGCTGCGCCGCCTCGGCCGCGACACGATCGACCTGTACCAGCACCACCGTCCGGACCCCGAGGTCGACTACGCCGACACCATCGGCGCGATGAAGGACCTGCTCGACGACGGCCTGATCGCCCACGTCGGCATCTCCAACGCCGACCCCGACCAGATCCGGCTGGCCGACAGCATCCTGGGCGGGCGGCTGACCAGCGTGCAGAACCAGTACTCGCCGGCGTTCCAGTCCTCGCGTCCGGAGCTGGAGCTGTGCGACGAGGCCGGGATCATGTTCCTGCCGTGGTCTCCGCTCGGCGGCGTCACCAGCGCCGACGCACTGGGCGACAACCACAACGTGTTCGCCGAGGTGGCCGCCGGCCACGGCGTCTCGCCGCAGCAGGTGGCGCTCGCCTGGGAGCTGGCGACCTCGCCGGTCGTCGTCCCGATCCCCGGCGCCAGCCGTCCGGAGACGATCCTGGACTCGATCGCCGCCGCCGACCTCGTCCTCACGGCGGAGGAGATCGTGGCGCTCAACGCCGCCTGACCGGCACGCCGGGCGCGTCCCCTCGGGGCGCGCCCGGCCCGCGGTCGGCGTCAGCGGGACCCGAGGCCGCGGCCAGCTCGTGCATGGCGGAGGTAGCGCTCTGGCTGACGCCTGGTCCGAGCCGGAGGTCGTGGGCCAGTGTCCCGAGCTGCAGGCGCGAGGCTGCTCCACCAGTCGCGGTGTGCTCCCGGGTCCTCACGCCGTTCCAGGACGCCGGGCCAGCCACGACGTCCCGGTCGGACTGCGCCTCACGCGGCCAGGAACGCGGCGAGCTCGAACGCGAGTTCCCCGGGCGCTTCCTCGGCGACGTGGTGACCGCTGGCGATGGGGCCGAGCAACCGGCGCGATGGCGTACCCCCCGAGCTGAACCGCGTGTGCGACGGTGCGCTGCACGGCGATGACGCGGGGTATCAGAGATCGGCAAGCAGCGCCAGCACGCGGTCTGGGCCCTCGCGCAGGACGTTGTGGGTTGTGTCCCAGGCGTGGACGGTGAACTGCTCGTCGGCGCGTGCCCGTGACGTCATCGCGGCCATCGGCGACTCACCCGGCCACCCGGTGGCCTCGACGTAGACCTTGGTCGGCACGCTGCGCCAGGCGCCGCTGAGTTTTGAGGCCTGCATCAGAGTGGCCAGCGGGTGCGGGCGGGCACGCTCGTCGAAGAACGGCAGGGGGTCGACGAAGGCGCCGCTCCGGGCCGAGCCACTGACGTACCACGAGTGTTCGTCCTCGTTGGTCATCGACCAGCTCGAGTCGCCGTCCTCGGGCACCAACGCGTCGAGGTAGACCAGTGCGCGCACACGGTCCGGCACGGCGTCCGCGACGGCGCTGATGATGCTGCCTCCGTAGCTGTGGCCGACGAGGACGGCGTCCCGTCCGTGCGGTGCGTCGGGCTGCTCGGGCACCGCCTGCAGCGCAGTCAGGGCCTGTGCGACATGGTCGTCCAGGGTGATCACCGCCTCCAGCGGCTCGGCGTCGGGGTCCAGGCCACGTGGGGTGACCGCCACGGCCGTGTGCCCACCGGCTCGGAGCAGCTCGACGAGTGGGTCGTACCACCACCCGCCGTGGTGGGAGCCGGGCACGAGCAGGTAGGTCGTCATCGGGTCTCCTGTCTGCGTGCCGGGCACCAGCGGACGCCGGCGATCCTGTTCCGCGCTGTCTGACCGGTCAAGCCCGGTGATGGCCGGCGGGCCGCGCGACCGGCCCGCGACGCTGTCCCCTGCGCCGTTCCCGGCTGGTTCCCGTCAGGGCGGGGAGCACCCGGGGACAGGATGACCGGGTGACCGACGAGGTGCGCGACCGTCATGCCCGGTCCTTCGGTGGCGACATGGCCGCCTACGCGCGCGCCCGCCCGGGCTACCCGGGCGCGGCCGTGGACTGGCTGGTCCCGCCCGGCGCGGTGGACGTCGTCGACCTCGGTGCGGGCACCGGGCAGCTGACCGGGTCGCTGGTCGATCGCGGCCTGCGGGTGACCGCCGTCGACCCGTCCGCGTCGATGAGAGCGGCGCTCGCGGAGCGGCTGCCCGACATCCCGGTGCTGGCGGGGTCCGGCGAATCGATCCCGGTGCCGGACTCCTCCGTCGACGCCGTCCTGTGCGCGCAGGCGTGGCACTGGGTGGACCCGGCCGCCGCCAGCGCCGAGGTCGCGCGCGTGCTGCGACCGGGCGGCGTGCTGGGTCTGGTGTGGAACGACCGGGAGTCGTCCGGGCGTTGGGGTGCGGAGCTGGACCGGCTGCTGATCCCGGCCGGCTCCGCGGGCTCCCCGGTGGCGGGTTCCGGTGACAGGCCGCCTGACGTCCGGGCGCCGTTCACCGTCGAGGAGGGCCCCCGGGTCGCGTGGGTGCAACACGTCGACGCCGCCGGGCTCGTCGATCTGGTGGCCTCGCGCAGCTACGTCCTCGTCCTGGACGACGCCGGCCGACGCCGGGTGCTGGCCGCGGCCGCCGACCTGGCCCGGCGCTGGTCGGCCGACACCGGCTCGGACCAGCTCGGCATCACCTACCTCACCCGGTCCTGGCGGGGGGTCCGCTGACCGGGGAAGCTGACCAGATGACCGAGACCCCGACGCCGGCGCCGACGCCGACGCCGACGCAGGAACGCATCGTGGTGGGGGCTGACGGGTCACCGGCGTCGGTGGACGCCCTGCGGTGGGCCGACCGCCAGGCGCGGCTGACCGGGGCGGTGCTGGAAGCGGTGGTCTGCTGGCAGTACCCGATGGTGTTCAGCGGTGCACCGGTGATGGCCGAGATCGACTGGCGGGCGGATGCGGAGACCGCGCTGGAGTCGGCGGTGCACCAGGCGCTCGGCGACCGGGCGTCCGGGGTGACCCGGCGGGCCGTGCAGGGTCATCCGGCCCGCGTGCTGCTCGACGAGTCGGCCGAGGCGGACCTGCTCGTGGTCGGCAGCCGGGGGCACGGCGGGTTCGCCGGGATGCTGCTGGGGTCGATCAGCGAGCACGTCGTCGCCCACGCCCGGTGCCCGGTGGTCGTCGTCCACGCCGCCAAGGGCTGACCGGGGCGTCCCCGGGGCCGGGCGGTCAGCGACCCCATCGCCGGCCGAGGACCGTCGCGACGACGGCCCCGACAACCAGGACGCCGAGGACCACCAGGACCGGCACCGTGCGCGATGCCGCCGAGTCCGCCGACGCGGGGGACTCCGCCGGGGTACCCGTCTCCACAGGCGACGGCGCCCGGGTCGGCTCAGCTGTCGGTGGCTGAGTCGGCGGGGGCGCAGTCGGCGGCGGCGCTGAGGGAGGAATCGGGGTCAGGGTCGGATCTGGCGTCGGGCCGGATGGCGCCGCACCGGTCGCGGTGAAGCGCCAGCTGCCCTGCACCTGGTGGCCGTCGGCCGAGGTCACCCGGTAGCTCACCCGGTACGCACCCGCCGGGGCTCCCGGTTCGACGGCGACGGCGACGGTGCTCCCGGCCAGCACCGGCCTGCCCGCGGTGACGTTCCCGGCGGGGCCGAGCACGGCGACCTGGGTGCCGAGGGCCTGCGCCGGCTCCGCGAAGCGCAGGGTCACCCGGTCGGGAACCGCGTCGACAGTGGCGCCGGGCGCCGGATCACTGCCCAGCAGCGCGTCGTGCGCCGACGCGTTCCCGGCTCCGGCCACCACGAACGCACCGGTCAGGACCGCGGTCACGACCGTGGCGGCGGACACCCGCACACCGCTGCTCCGCACGCCTGCGACGCTACGCGCGGCCCGCGCGACGGGGCCGGCGGGTTCCGGCCCGGAGGGCGGGACGACGAACCCACCACGGCGCGAAGGTCGCCTCTCGGCGAGAAGCCGGACGCGGCCCCGGCCGGACCGGGTTTCCGCGGCGGCTGTTGTTGAGGCCCGGGGACACATGCGCACCGTGGTGGGCAGCGCCGAGCCTAGGGCCCGTCGGTGGTCGGCGATGCCCGGTCCGCGACCCGTCCGGGTTCCGGCCACGGGCTGCGCGGCTGCACCCAGC
>CAXTBU010000027.1:6247-37953 GCA_964242885.1 uncultured Actinomycetales bacterium | reverse complement strand
GCCTGCTGGACCGCCCGGACGACGTCGCGGGCCAGGCCCTCGGCCGCCAGCTCCGGGGTCACCTCGGTGTCCAGCACGACCACCCCGGCGTCCCCGGGCAGCGCCGCCGACCCGTCCGGGTCCGCGGCGACCATCCGCCGCTCGTACTCGGTCGGCAGCAGCTCGATGCCGGCGGCGGTGACCGTGCCGTCGCTCCCGTCCTCGCCCGCGGACAGCGCCCAGTCGCCGGCCTTGACCGCGCGGATGACCGTCTGCACGTCCTTGCCGAGGCGCGGGCCGGCCGCCCGGGCGAGCACCGTCAGCTCGAACCGCGCGTGCCCGGCGACGTCGGGGGTCAGCACGACCTCCTTGACGTTGACCTCCTCGGCGATCAGGTCGGTCAGCCCGGACAGCGCGGCGGCGTCCGGGGCGGCGACCGTCAACCGGCGCAGCGGGAGCCGGGTGCGCAACCCGCGGGCCTTGCGCAGCGCCGACGCCGCGCCGCAGACCGCCCGGGCGCTGTCCATCGCCCGGACCAGCTCCTCGTCCTCGGCGGTGTCCTCGGCGGGCCGCGCCGGCGGCTCCGGCCAGTCGGCCAGGTGCACCGACGCTCCCCCGGTCAGCCCGCGCCACACCGCGTCGGCCGTCAGCGGGAGAAGCGGCGCGACCAGCCGCGACACCGTCTCCAGCACCGTCGCGAGCGTGTCGAACGCCACCCGGTCCCCGGACCAGAACCGGTCACGGGACCGGCGGATCCACCAGTTGGTCAGCACGTCGAGGAAGTCCCGCACCCCCGCGCAGCCGCCGGCGATGTCGTAGGCGTCCAGCGCCGCCGTGGTGTCGGTGACCAGTGCTCTCGTCTTCGCCAGCACGTACCGGTCCAGCTGCCCGTCCGCCGACCACGCGTCGGTGCTGGCGTGCGCCCCCTCGGCGTTGGCGTAGAGGGAGAAGAAGTACCAGGCGTTCCACAGCGGCAGCAGGGCCTGCCGGACGCCCTCGCGGATGCCCGCCTCGGTGACGACGAGGTTGCCACCGCGCAGCACCGGCGAGCTCATCAGGAACCAGCGCATCGCGTCCGAGCCGTCGCGGTCGAAGACCTCGTTGACGTCGGGGTAGTTGCGCAGGCTCTTGCTCATCTTGCGGCCGTCGTCGCCGAGCACCGTGCCGTGTGCGACGCAGGTGGTGAACGCGGGGCGGTCGAACAGCGCGGTCGCCAGCACGTGGAGGGTGTAGAACCAGCCACGGGTCTGCGGGATGTACTCCACGATGAAGTCCGCCGGGTACCGGGACTCGAAGACCTCGGCGTTCTCGAACGGGTAGTGGGCGGCGGCGAACGGCATCGACCCGGAGTCGAACCAGACGTCCAGGACCTCCGGCACCCGGCGCATGGTCGACCGCCCCGTCGGGTCGTCCGGGTTCGGCCGGGTCAGCTCGTCGACGAACGGGCGGTGCAGGTCGGTCGGGCGGACGCCGAAGTCGCGCTCGATCTCGTCCAGGCTGCCGTACACGTCGGTGCGCGGGTGCTCCGGGTCGTCCGACACCCAGATCGGGATCGGCGTGCCCCAGAAGCGGTTCCGGCTGATGCTCCAGTCCCGCGCGCCGGCCAGCCAGTGGCCGAACTGCCCGTCCTTCACGTTGCCCGGCACCCAGGTGATCGCGTCGTTCAGCTCGACCATCCGGTCGCGGAACCGGCTGACGGCGACGAACCAGCTGGTCACCGCCCGGTAGATCAGCGGCGTCCGGCAGCGCCAGCAGTGCGGGTAGGAGTGGACGTAGCTCTCGGACCGGAGCAGTGCTCCGGACTCGCGCAACGCGGCGGTGATCCCCCGGTTGGCCTCGAACACCTGCTGGCCGGCGAAGTCCGGGACGACGTCGGTGAACCGTGCCCGGTCGTCGACCGTCAGGATCGTCGGGATGCCGGCCGCCTCACACGCCCGCTGGTCCTCCTCGCCGTAGGCCGGTGCCATGTGGACCACGCCGGTGCCGTCGGTGGTGGTGACGTGGTCGGCGGCGATGACCCGGAACGCGTTCCCGGTGCCGAACCGCTCGACGTCGGTGAGGTAGTCGAACAGCGGGGTGTACCGGCGCCCGACCAGGTCCGCACCGGTCAGCCGCTCCAGCACCTGCGGGTCCTCGCCGAGCTCGCGGGCGTAGGCGGCGACCCTCGCCTCGGCGAGCACGTAGCGCTGCCCGTCCGCGCCCGCGACGACGACGTAGTCCAGGTCCGGGCCGACCGCGGCCGCGACGTTGCTCGGCAGCGTCCACGGCGTCGTCGTCCACGCCAGCAGCCGCTCGCCGGTCTCCAGGACGAACCCGACGGTGGCCGCCGGGTCCTGGCGCTGGGCGTAGACGTCGTCGTCCATCCGCAGCTCGGCGTTGGACAGCGGGGTCTCGCACCGCCAGCAGTAGGGCAGCACCCGGTAGCTGGAGTAGACCAGGCCCTGGTCGTACAGCCGCTTGAACGCCCAGAGCACCGACTCCATGTAGGTGACGTCGAGGGTCTTGTAGTCGTGGTCGAAGTCGGCCCAGCGGGCCTGCCGGTGGACGTAGGCCTCCCAGTCCTTGGTGTAGCGCAGCACCGAGGACCGGCAGACCTCGTTGAACCGCGCGACACCGAGCTCGGCGACCTGCGCCTTGACGGTGATGCCCAGCTCGCGCTCGGCCTCCAGCTCCGCGGGCAGCCCGTGGCAGTCCCAGCCGAACCGGCGCTCGACGTGGTCCCCGCGCATCGTCCGGTAGCGCGGGACGACGTCCTTGGCGTACCCGGTGAGCAGGTGGCCGTAGTGCGGCAGGCCGTTGGCGAACGGCGGGCCGTCGTAGAAGACGTAGTCGCTGCCCCCGTCGAGCGCCGACGGGCGGTTGTCGATCGAGGCCTGCATCGTGCCGTCGGCGTCCCACGCCGAGAGCACCGCGCTCTCCAACCGGGGGAACGACGGCTGCGCGGGGACCCGGCCGTCGCCGCTGCCGGACAGGTCGACCTTCGGGTACGCCATCTCGTCTCGTCTCCGCACACGCGTGTCGCCTGTGCGGGGACGCCGCCGCCGGACCACCCGGCGGGACGCGGTACCACCCCGCTTGGCCGGTCGCCCGGCCCCCTCGGTCGGCTGTGACGGGCCGTCCCGGCCGGATCTACTGGGGCCCGCCGACTGGCGGACCCGTTCTCCCGGCGGCTCCCCGGTGATGTCCGGATCGGTGCCTGTGCGTCGAGGATAGACGCCGTGACCGAGCTGAGGATCCGGGAAGCGGTGCGGGCCGACGCCCCGGCGATCGCGAACGTGCGGGTCGCCGGCTGGCGTGCCGGCTACGCCGGGATCCTCGACGACGCCGTGCTCGACGCGCTGGACCCGGCAGCCGACGCCGCCCGGTGGACGGCCGACTGGGACGCCGGGCCGCGCCGCCGCGTGGCCGAGCGCGACGGCGCCGTGCTCGGGTTCACGATCCTCGGCGCCTACCGGGCGGACGGCGACGACCCGGCGTGGCCGCTGGGTCCCGACGACGGCGAGGTGATGGCGATCTACGTGGACCCGGCTGTGTGGTCCGGTGGGATCGGCTCGGCGTTGCTGGCCGACGCCGCCGAGCAGCTCGGGGCGGCCGGGCACCCCGTCGCCCGGCTGTGGGTGCTGCGGGACAACGCCCGCGCCCGCCGCTTCTACGCGTCCGGTGGGTTCCTCGACGAGGAACCGGCCGGGGTGGTCGCGCCGTTCACTCCCCGCGGCACCGACCGCGCCGTCCCCGAGGTCCGCTACAGCCGCCCGCTGCGCTGACCGGCGGGGCCGCCGGACCGCCGCTCAGTCCGCGACGGGGGCGACCGGCTGGTCGGTTGCCTTGCTGCTCGTCGTCCGGTACACGTCGAACACCCCGTCGATCCCGCGGACCGACTTCAGCACCTGCGAGAGGTGCCGGGGGTCGCCGAGCTCGAACATGAACCGGCTCTTCGCGACCCGGTCCCGGCCGGTGGTCACCGAGGCGGACAGGATGTTGACGTGCTGGTCGGACAGCACCCGGGTCACGTCCGACAGCAGCCCGGCCCGGTCCAGCGCCTCCACCTGGATGGCGACCAGGAACTGGCTGGAGCTGGTCGGCGCCCAGGCGACCTCGACGACCCGCTCGGGCTGGGCGCGCAGCGAGTCGACGTTGACGCAGTCGACCCGGTGGACCGAGACGCCGCTGCCGTGGGTGACGAAGCCGAAGATGTCGTCGCCGGGGACCGGGGTGCAGCAGCGGGCCAGCTTCACCCAGACGTCGTCCACGCCCTTGACGACCACACCGGGGTCACCGCCCGGCCGCAGCCGGCCGACATCGCCGGGTGCCGGCGGCATCGTGACCGCCTCGGCGAGGTCCTCGGTCGCGCCCTCCTCGCCGCCGGCAACCTTGACCAGGCGGGTGACGACGGTCGCGGCGGACACGTGGTTCTCCCCCACCGCCGCGTACAGGCCGGACACGTCGGGATAGCGCAGCTCCTGGGCGACCGCGGTCAGCGCCTCGTGGGACAGCAGCCGCTGCAGCGGCAGGTCCTGCTTGCGCATCTGCCGGGCGATCGCGTTCCGGCCGGTCTCGATGGCCTCCTCGCGGCGCTCGCGGGTGAACCACTGGCGGATCTTCGTGCGGGCCCGCGGGCTCCTGACGAACGTCAGCCAGTCCCGGCTCGGCCCGGCGTTGGCGGCCTTGGAAGTGAACACCTCCACCGCGTCGCCGGTCTCCAGCGTCGACTCCAGCGGGACCAGCCGGCCGTTCACGCGGGCCCCGATGCACCGCTGCCCGACCTCGGTGTGCACCGCGTAGGCGAAGTCCACCGGGGTTGACCCGGCGGGCAGCGCGAACACGTCACCGCGCGGGCTGAACACGTAGACCTCGTTGGCCGAGATCTCGTACCGCAGCGAGTCCAGGAACTCACCGGGGTCGGCGGTCTCCCGCTGCCAGTCCATGACCTGGCGCAGCCAGCTCATGTCCGACGGGTCGTCCCGGCCCGGCCCGGTGCGCCCGGCACCGTTCTTGCCGGTCCCGTTCCTGCCGGCCCCGTTCCTGCCGGTGCCGTTCCTGCCGGCGCCGTTCTTGCCCGGGCCGTCGGGCGAGCCGGCCGGCCGCGACTCCGTCTCCTTGTACTTCCAGTGCGCGGCGACCCCGTACTCGGCCCGGCGGTGCATGTCGAAGGTGCGGATCTGCAGCTCGACGGGCTTGCCCTCGGGGCCGATCACCGTGGTGTGCAGCGACTGGTAGAGGGTGAACTTCGGCATCGCGATGTAGTCCTTGAACCGCCCCGGCACCGGGCTCCACCGCGCGTGCATCGCCCCCAGCACCGCGTAGCAGTCGCGCTCGGTCTCCACCAGGACGCGGATGCCGACCAGGTCGTAGATCTCCCCGAAGTCGCGGCCGCGGACGATCATCTTCTGGTAGACGGAGTAGTAGTGCTTCGGCCGGCCGCTGACGGTCGCGCGGATCTTGGCGGCCGCCAACTCGGAGCGGACGTCCTCGGCGACCCGGGCCAGGTACTCGTCCCGGCTGGGTGCGCGGTCGGCCACCAGTCGGACGATCTCGTTGTAGACCTTGGGGTTCAGCGTCGCGAACGCGAGGTCCTCCAGCTCCCACTTCATCGTGTTCATCCCGAGCCGGTGGGCCAGCGGCGCGTAGATCTCCAACGTCTCCCGGCTGATCCGCTCGCGCTTGTCCGGCTTGAGGTGGTGCAGCGTGCGCATGTTGTGCAGCCGGTCGGCGAGCTTGATGACCAGCACGCGGATGTCGCGGCTCATCGCGACGATCATCTTGCGGACGGTCTCGGCCTGCGCGGCGTCGCCGTAGCTGACCTTGTCCAGCTTGGTGACCCCGTCGACCAGCTGGGCGATCTCCGGCCCGAACTCGGCGCGCAGCTGGTCCAGGGAGTAGTCGGTGTCCTCGACGGTGTCGTGCAGCAGCGCGGCGCACAGCGTCGGCTCGGTCATCCCGAGCTCGGCCAGCAGGGTCGCGACCGCGAGCGGGTGGGTGATGTAGGGGTCCCCGGACCGGCGGTACTGGCCGCGGTGGCACCGCTCGGCGACGGCGTAGGCCCGTTCGACCAGGGCGGTGTCGACCTTCGGGTGGCCGGCCCGGACGGTGCGCAGCAGCGGGTCCAGCACCGGGTTCGCCGTCGTCCTGGCGGCACCGAGGCGCGCGAGGCGGGCCCGGACCCGGGAGGCGCCCGCCGGCGGCTCACCCGCGGCGGCCAGCGGTGCGGCAGGCACCGGGGGAACCGCATCCTGTGCCACGGGCGCTCCTGTCGTCGTACCTGACCCGAGTCTAGGAGGGCACGGCGGGCGCGCGGGTCACACCGTCTGCAGGCTGACCAGCGGGCCGGTGTAACCGGCGGTGCGCAGCGCGTCCGCCCCGTGCAGGAACCCCAGCTCGATGAGCACGACGACGCCCACCACCGTCCCCCCGCTCCGGCCGACCAGGTCGATGGCGGCGGCGACCGTCCCGCCGGTGGCCAGCACGTCGTCGACGACCAGCACCCGGTCGCCCGGGCGGATGGCGTCGTCCTGGATCTCGATGGTCGCCTCGCCGTACTCCAGGGAGTAGGAGGTCGACACGGTGCGACCGGGCAGCTTGCCGGCCTTGCGCACCGGGACGAAGCCGGTGCCGGTCGCCAGCGCGAGTGGTGCGCCGAACAGGAACCCGCGCGCCTCGATGCCGACGACGACGTCGTAGCCGCGGTCCTCGCCGGTGCCGCCGGTCACCGACCGGGAGGCCGCTGCCGCGAGCTCGTCCACCGTCGAGGCGTAGGCGGCCGGGTCGCGCAGCAGCGGCCCGATGTCCTTGAACACGACCCCCGGGGACGGGAAGTCCGGGACGTCGCGGATGAACCCGGTCAGCAGGCTCTCGGTCACTGGTCTCCTCCTGGATCGTGCACGGTTCTCCTCCTGGACCGTGCTCGGTCAGGCGCGGGTGCCGGCGAGCTCGACGTCCGCGGCCGATGCGCCCGCCTGGGTGGCCGCGTACCGGCGGCGGACCGCCTCCATCCCCGGGTCCCGCTCGCGCAGCTGCGCCAGCAGCGGGGTGGCCAGGAAGATCGAGCTGTAGGCGCCGGCGGTCAGCCCGATGGTGAGCGCCAGCGACAGGTCCTGCAGCACCCCCGGGCCGAGCGCGATCGTCCCGATGACGAGGATCGCGACGATCGGCAACAGGGCGATGATCGTGGTGTTGATCGACCGGACCAGCGTCTGGTTCAGCGCCAGGTTCGCCGACAGCGAGTACGTGGTGTCCGACCGGGCGGCGATGTTGCGGGTGTTCTCCCGGACCTTGTCGAACACCACGACGGAGTCGTAGAGGGAGTACCCCAGGACGGTCAGCACGCCGATCACCGTGGCCGGGGACACCTCGAACCCGACCAGGGCGTAGATGCCGACCGTGATGACCAGGTCGTGCACCAGGCTGACGATCGCGGCGATGCCCATCCGCCACTCGAAGGCGAGCGCCAGGTAGGCCATCACCAGCGCCAGGAAGACGACCAGGCTGATCAGCGCGGTGCGGGTGATGTCCCGGCCCCACGAGGCGCCGATCGAGGACACGCTCACCGCGTCCGGCTGGACGCCGACCGTCCGGGCGATCGTCTCCTGGATGCGGGTGGTGTCCGCGTCCGGGGTCTCGGCGGTGGTCACCCGGATCGTCGTGTCGGCGCCGCGCAGCGTGCTGATGACCGGGTTGCTCGCCCCCTCGACGCCGAGGTCGGCGATGGCCGACCGGACGTCCTGCTCCCCGGCCGAGCTGGTCGCCGGGACGGTCACCCGCAGGTCGTTGCCGCCGCTGAACTCCACCGAGGTGTTCAGGCCGCGGGCGAACAGCCCGACCAGCGCCAGCAGGATCAGACCGGCGCTGATGGCGTACCAGAGCCGGCGGCGTCCGATGAAGTCGACGGACAGCTCGCCGCGGTAGAGCCGCGAGCTGAGCGAGTTGGAACCGGCCATGGCGGGCGCCTCAGCTCTCTCGTGCCGGGGTGGACGGGACGTGGGCGCCCGAGGTGGTCAGCCCGGCGCGGGCACGCGCCCGGGCACGCGCGGCGTCCGCGGGGTCGACGTACCCGTCCGGGTCGGTTCCGGTGCCGTCGCCGGCTCCGTCGCTGCCGGTCCCGTGGCCGGCGCCGCCGGTGCGGTCGCCCAGGCCCGGTCTGGTCAGCCGGCGTCCGATGTGGTCGGGGTCGAGCCCGGACCACTTGTGCCCGCGGCCGAAGAACCTCGTCCGGGCCAGCAGCGTCACGAACGGCTTGGTGAACAGGAACACGATCACGACGTCGACCAGCGTGGTCAGTCCCAGGGTGAACGCGAAGCCGCGAACGTCCTGGATCGCGAGCACGAACAGCACCACCGCCGCCAGCAGCGACACGAAGTCGGCGGACAGGATGGTCCGCCGGGACCGGGTCCAGGCCGTCTCCACGGCCGTCCGCAGCGATCGCCCGTCGCGGATCTCGTCCCGCAGCCGTTCGAAGTACACGACGAAGGAGTCGGCCGTGATGCCGATGGAGACGATGAACCCGGCGATGCCGGGCAGGCTCAGGGCGTAGCCGATCTGGCCGCCGAGGAAGACGACGAGCAGGTAGCTCAGCGCGGCCGCCACCACCAGCGACCCGGCCACCACGATCGCCAGCGCCCGGTAGTAGAACAGCGCGAACACGATCGTCAGGAGCAGCCCGAGCCCGCCTGCCACCAGGCCCCAGCGCAGCTGCTCCCCGCCCAGGGTCGGTGAGGTGGTCTGCGCGGTCTGCACCTCGAACGCCAGCGGGAGCGCGCCGAACTTGAGGATGTTCGCCAGCTGCTGGGCCGCCGTCTGGGTGAAGGTCCCGCTGATGGAGGCGTTGCCGCCGGGGATGGCCCCGGAGATGTACGGGGCCGACTGCACGACCCCGTCCAGCACGATCGCGAAGTTGCTCGTCGGCTGACCGGGTTCGGTGACGGTGTCCTGGGGCAGCGTGACGAGCAGGGTGGTCGCCTCGCGCAGGATGTCGGTCGCCCGGCCGCCCTTGAGGTCGACGTTGATCTCCCAACCGCCGGCGCCCTGCTGGGGCAGGCCGGCGCTTGCGGTGTCGACGTCGGTGCCCTGGATGAACGCGGGCCCGAGCAGGTACTTGGCCGTGTTCCCCACGTCGCAGGTGACGAGGAACTGGCTCGCCGGCGCGGGCGTCCCGGCCGGGCGCTGCGCGCAGTCGAACGCCGTGAACGCGGCCAGCAGCGCCGGCGGCACCGTCGGGCTGATCGCGGCCGTGAGCACCTCGCGCACCGGGGTGTCAGGGCCGATGCGCGGCGTCGCCTCGACCGCGGGCACGGGTGCCGCCGGGGACGGAACGGCGGTCGGGCTGGCCGCCGGCGTCGGGGGGGTGGTGGCCGCAGGCGTCGGTGGGGTGGTGGCCGCCGGCAGCGCCACCTGCTCGAACCGGGCCGAGCCGCTGCCTGGGTCCGCCGGGTGGTAGGCGGCGGGACTCTTCGTGGCCGACGGGGCGGCCGGCGCCGACGGGGCGGCCGGCGCCGACGGGGCGGCCGGCGCCGACGGCGTCGGGGTCAGCGTCAGCTGGGGCGCGGCGGCGGTGTCCACCGGCAGGATCCCCAGGACCTGCCGGAAGTTGAGCTCCGCGGTGGTGCCGACGAGCCGACGGAGTTCGGACTGGCTGGCCGAGGGTGACTGGACGACGATCTGGTCGCTGCCCTGGCGGACGACCGAGGACTCGGCGACGCCCGCGCCGTTCACCCGGGACCGGATGATCGACTCGGCCTGCGCCATCGCCTCGTTGGTGACCCGCGCTCCGCCGCTGACCGGCCGGGCCTGCAGGGTCAGGCTGGTCCCGCCGCGCAGGTCCAGGCCGAGCCGTGGCGTCCAGTTGCCGACGTAGGCCACCGCGCCCAGCAGGATCGCGAGCAGCGCGGCCAGCGCCAGCAGCGGCCGCAGCGGGTTGCCCGGCCGGCGGACGCCCCGGGCAGAGGCGGGGAAGGACACGACGAGACCAACTTCCTAGGCGCGAGACGGTCCGGACCGGCAGATCTGGCTGCGGGGGGCCTGCGCGGCTGGCGCACCGACCTGACCGACGGTAGCCACTACGACGGCCGACCGTGGCAGCCGAGAGCTCAGCGGCGTTCCCCGGGCAGGTCACCTTCGGCGACGGTCGCGCCGCCGGGCCGGCTGGCGGGGACGTCCACCGGCGCGTCGATGTCCGCGTCGAGCACCTCCGGCTCGTCGGCCGCGACCACCTCGCCCGCGGGCGTCAC
Source organism: uncultured Actinomycetales bacterium (assembly GCA_964242885.1). Classification (GTDB taxonomy): domain Bacteria; phylum Actinomycetota; class Actinomycetes; order CAXTBU01; family CAXTBU01; genus CAXTBU01. Next base: position 27,754 of record CAXTBU010000027.1, on the reverse strand, counting down.
GATCCGCTGGACCGCCGCCTTGAGGAACCGGATCTCGACATCCGGTGCCACCTCGAGGTACACGGCGTCGTCCTCGACCTCGGCGACCGTCCCGAACAGGCCGCTGGACGTCATCACCTGGTCACCGGGGGCGAGCTTGGACAGCAGGGCCTGGGCCTGGCGCTGGCGGTTGCGCTGCGGCCGGATCAGCAGCAGGTAGAAGAGCACGGCCAGCACGACCAGCGGCAACAGGCTGCCAAGACTTTCCACGGAAGGATCAGTCCTTGCCGACGGACGCGGGGCGTCCGTCTCGTCGGGGCACCGCGTCGCGCAGTACCGGGGGACGCCCGCGCATGATCGACTGCGCGCAACGCGCCCGCCACTCTAACCGCGGACCTGTCATCAGCAGGGTCGCCGGCCGGTGGTCACCACAGACCGCCGGCCTCGGGCACGGGCAGCCCGAGGTGGGCAAAGGCGGCCGGCGTGGCCACCCGGCCGCGCGGTGTCCGGGCCAGCAGGCCCTCCCGGACCAGGAACGGCTCGGCGACCTCCTCGACGGTCCCGGTCTCCTCACCGACCGCCACCGCCAGTGTCGACAGCCCCACCGGTCCGCCGCCGAACCGGGAGCACAGGGCGTCGAGCACGGCGCGGTCCAACCGGTCCAGGCCCCGCTCGTCGACCTCGTACACTTCCAGCGCCGCCCGGGCCGTCAGCCGGTCCACGACCCCGCTGCCGCGCACCTCGGCGAAGTCCCGGACCCGGCGCAGCAGCCGGTTGGCGACCCGCGGCGTCCCCCGGGAGCGGCCGGCGATCTCGGTCGCGCCGTCGGTGGTCAGCGCCACCCCGAGCAGCCCGGCCGACCGGGTGACGATCGTCGCCAGTTCGTCGTCGGCGTAGAAGCCGAGCTGCGCGGTGAAGCCGAACCGGTCGCGCAGCGGGGCGGGCAGCAGCCCGGACCGGGTGGTCGCGCCGACCAGGGTGAACCGCGGCAGCTCCAGCGGGATCGACGTCGCGCCCGGCCCGCGGCCGACGACGATGTCCACCCGGAAGTCCTCCATCGCCAGGTAGAGCACCTCCTCGGCGGGCCGGCTCATCCGGTGGATCTCGTCGAGGAACAGCACCTCGCCGGCGGTGAGCGAGCTCAGGATGGCCGCGAGGTCGCCGGCGTGCTGGATCGCCGGGCCGCTGGTGATCCGCAGCGGCGCGTCGAGCTCGGCGGCCACGATCATCGCCAGGGTGGTCTTGCCCAGCCCGGGCGGGCCGGACAACAGCAGGTGGTCCGGCGGCGTGCCCCGCGACCGCGCCGCGTCCAGCAGCAGCGACAGCTGGTCGCGGACCCGCCGCTGGCCCACCAGCTCGGCCAGCGTGTGCGGGCGCAGCGCGGTGTCGACGGCCAGGTCCTCCGGGGCCGCCTGCGGCCCCACGACACTGCGAGCCGCGTGCGCCTCGACCAGGCCCCGCTCACCGCCGGGGGCGCCGCCGGAGATGGCGTCAGCCACGGTCGAGCCTGCCCAGCGCGGTGCGCAGCGCGTCCGGCACCCCGGCGTCCACCGCCACCGCGCCGCTCTCGGTCAGTTCGTCGAGCACGGCGTCGATCTCCCGGGCGGACCAGCCGAGGTTGACCAGCCCCGCGTGGACCGGCTCCCGCCAGGCCGGGCCGACCGGTCGCGGCGCCGGCGCGGTCGCACCGCCGACCGGCGGGCCGAGCCGGTCCCCGAGCTCGAGGACCAGGCGCTGGGCCACCTTCCGCCCGATGCCGGGGACCTTCATCAGGGTGGGGAGGTCCTCGGCCAGCACCGCGCGGCGGATGCCGTCCGGGCGCAGCACCGCGAGCACCGCCTGGGCCAGCCGGGGCCCGACGCCGGTCGCCGTCTGCAGCAGGTCGAACACGACCCGCTCGTCGGTGTCGGCGAACCCGAACAGGGTCAGGGAGTCCTCGCGCACCACCAGCGCTGTCGGCACCGTCGCAGCCCGGCCGACGGTGAGCCCGGCGAGGGTGTCCGGGGCGCACTGCACGCGCAGCCCGACGCCGCCGACCTCGATCACCGCCGAGTCCGGCCCGACCTCGGTCACCGTTCCGCGCAGTGACGCGATCACCGGACCGCCTTCACCGCAGGCCTGGCCGCGGCGACGGCGGCCGCGAGCCGGGCGTTGCCGGTCCCGCGCCACAGGTGGGTCAGGGCCAGCGCGATCGCGTCCGCGGCGTCGGCCGGGCGCGGCGCCGTCGGAAGCCCGAGCAACCGGGTGACGGCTGCGGTGACCATCACCTTGTCCGCGCGCCCGGAGCCGGTCACCGCGGCCTTCACCTCACTCGGGGTGTGCAGCACCACCGGGACGCCACGCCTGCTCGCGGCGGCGATCACCATCGCGCTGGCCTGGGCCACCGCCATCACCGTGCTCACGTTGTGCTGGGCGAACACCCGCTCGAGGGCGACGACGTCCGGGCTGTGCCGGTCCAGCCACCCGCAGGCGGCCAGGTCCAGCGCGACCAGCCGGGTCCCGAGGTCGTCGCCGGCGGTGGTCCGGACGACGCCGACCTCGCGCAGCTGCGGGCGCCGGCCCGGCGTCCCCTCGACCGCGCCGAAGCCGCACCGGGTCAGCCCCGGGTCGACACCGAGCACGAGCATCTGGCAGGTCCCCCGGGGTCGCAGAGCATCCGAACGGCACGCATCCGAACGTGTGTTCGTCTGCGACGCTAACCGCCGGGCGCACCCGACCCGGGTCAGGCGCGCCGACGCCCGCCGGGTGTGGGCTCAGCCGACCTGGGCGAGGACCTCGTCGGGGACGTCGACGTTGCTGTAGACGTTCTGCACGTCATCCAGCTCCTCCAGCGCGTCGACGACCCGGAACACCTTGCCGGCGTCCTCGGCGCTGACCGAGACGGTCGCGGCGGCGACGAAGGCGGCGTCCGCGGAGTCGTAGTCCAGCCCGGCGTCCTGCAGCGCGGTCCGCACGGCGACCAGGTCCGACGGCTCGCAGAGGACCTCGAACGCGTCGCCGGTGTCCTCGACCTCCTCGGCGCCCGCATCCAGGACCGCGGCCAGGACGTCGTCCTCGGTCAGCCCGTCGGACTTCGGGACGGCGATCAGGCCGCGGCGGGTGAACTGGAAGGCGACCGACCCGGCGCTGGCCATGGTGCCGCCGTTGCGGGTGACGGCCACCCGGACCTCCGACGCCGCGCGGTTGCGGTTGTCGGTCAGGCACTCGATGAGCAGCGCGACCCCGCCGGCCGCGTAGCCCTCGTACATGATCGTCTCGTAGGCGACCCCGCCGCCGAGCTCACCGGCACCGCGCTTGACCGCGCGGTCGATGTTGTCGTTGGGCACCGACGTCTTCTTGGCCTTCTGCACCGCGTCGTACAGCGTCGGGTTGCCCGCCATGTCCGAACCGCCGGCGCGCGCCGCGACCTCGATGTTCTTGATCAGCTTGGCGAACGCCTGGCTGCGCTTCGCGTCGACGACCGCCTTCTTGTGCTTGGTCGTCGCCCACTTCGAGTGGCCGGACATGGCGTCCTCCCTGTCGGTCGTGCGCCTTCGCTGACCTGTCGAGGTTACCGCCGGCGGCTAGCGTGACCGTCCGTGACGACTGTCGAGGTGCCCCCGCGCGCGGCCGAGCTCGCCGACCGCGCCGCCGAGCTGGACGCGTCCTCCCCGCTGCGCGGGACCCGGGCGCTGTTCGACCTGCCGCCGGGGATCGTGTACCTCGACGGGAACTCCCTCGGTGCGCTGCCCCGCGCCGTCCCGCCCGCGGTGGCCGACGCGGTCACCCGCCAGTGGGGCACCGACCTGATCGGGTCGTGGCAGGCCAACGGGTGGTGGGAGCTGCCGCTGCGGATCGGCGACCGGATCGGCGAGCTCGTCGGGGCGGCACCGGGCCAGGTGGTCGCCACCGACTCCACCACCGTGGACTGGTTCACCGCCTGCTCCGCGGCCCTGGACCTGCGCCCGGACCGCCGCGTCGTGCTCACCGACGCCGCGTCCTTCCCCACCGACCGGTACGTCCTCGACGCCCTCGCCGGGCGCCGCGGACTGGAGCTGGTGGCGGTCGAGGTCGCCGCGGTCCCGGCGGTGCTCGCCGAGCGCGGTCCCGAGGTCGCGGTGCTGGCGCTGTCCCACGTGGACTACCGCTCCGGCCGGCTGCACGACCTGCCCGGGCTGACCGCGGCGGCACACGCCGCCGGGGCGCTGGCCGTCTGGGACCTGAGCCACTCCGCGGGGGTGCTGGGTGTCGGGCTGGACGACGCGGGCGTGGACCTGGCGGTCGGCTGCGGCTACAAGTACCTCAACGGCGGGCCAGGCGCGCCGGCGTTCGTCTACGTCGCCACACGGCACCTGCCGCACGTCGTCAACCCGGTGCCCGGCTGGACGTCGGCGGCCGACCCGTTCGCGATGGAGACGGCGCACTCCCCCGACGCCGGCATCGCCCGGATGCGGATCGGCACCCCGCCTGTCCTGTCGATGACCGCTCTCGGAGCGGCGCTCTCGGTGTTCGACGGGCTCGACGTCGCGGACGTCCGGCGAGCATCGCTCTCCCTGACCGGCTTCTTCCTGGACGCGCTGGACGAGCTGGCCCCGTCGGTGGCGGTGCTGACGCCGCGGGAGCCGGCCGCCCGGGGCTCGCAGGTGACCGTCAGCTCCCCCGACGCACCGCGGCTGGTCCGCGACCTCGGGCGCCGCGGCGTGCTGACCGACCTGCGCCGCCCGGACCTCGTCCGGTTCGGGTTCGCCCCGCTGTACGTCACCCACGCCGACGCCCTGGCCGCCGCCGGGCACCTGGCCGAGCTCGCCGGAGTCGGCCGGCCCTAGGCGGGCAGGGCGGGGTCGGCGGGCCTGGCCGGCAGCGCGGCGACCAGCCCGTCCGGGACCGAGTCGTCGAAGACCACCGGCTCGGGGACGCGGGCGTGCCCGGCGAGGCGGAACACCCGGACCACCAGGGCACGCCGGCGCGCGCGGGCCAGCTCGACCGCGTCGTTGTGGAACCGGCGCGCGAGCTCGACCCGGCGGCAGAACTCCAGCAGGTCTTCGAGCACCTCGACCGCGTCCTCGTCGGCGGCCAGCTCCACCACGTCCTCGGGATCGTCGAAGGCCACGTGCAGCGCCCGGGTCAGCGCCGTCTGCGCCGGCGCGCCGATCGGCCGGGCCGGCCGGTCGGACCAGACCGGCACCGGGTCCCCGGCCGACGGGCGGCGCAGCGCGGTCCGTGCCCGGGTGGCGGCGTCGGCGACGAGGACCGCCGTGGCCGGGTCCAGCAGCCCGCCGGCCGCCAGGTCGACGGCGCTGGCCGCACGGGCCGCCAACTGGGCCTGCAGCGTCACCAGGGTCACGTCCACCCGGGCGTGCAGGTTGTCCAGCCGGGTCGCCCGCCAGCTCAGGCTCGCGCCGATCGAGAACAGCACCAGCACGCAGAGCACGATCGTCAGCGGCACGTCCATGGTCGGGGCCCCCCGGCTCAGTGCCAGGCCGGGGCGGCCAGGCTGTCCGGCGCGCGGTCCCGGACGAGGGCGTACACGGCCTCGATCCGCTCCCCCACCACCGACCAGTCGTAGCGGGCGGCCGCCGCGCGCCCGGCCGCGGCCAGCGCGTCGCGCCGGACGGGGTCGGCGAGCAGCCCGCCGACCGCCTCGGCCAGCGCCGCCGGGTCCCCGGTCGGGAACAGCACCCCGGCCCGGCCGCCGTCGAGGACGTCGGCGAAGGCGGGCAGGTCACTGGCGACCACCGCCGCGCCGGCGGCCATCGCCTCGATGAGCACGATGCCGAAGCTCTCCTGCCCGGTGTGCGGGGCGACGTACACGTCGGCGCTGCCCAGCAGGCGCAGCTTCGCGTCGTCGTCGATCCCGCCGAGGTACTCCACGGCCGGGTGGGCGCCCGGGCTCCCGGGCAGCGGGTCGCCCGCGTCGCCGCGGCCGGCGACCAGCACCCGGACGCCGGGGCAGGCCGCGGCGATCGCCGGCACTGCCGCGAGCAGCACGGACAGGCCCTTGCGCGGCTCGTCGAGGCGGCCGAGGAAGGCGACCGTCGGCGGCGCGGCCGGGTCCCGGCGCGCCGGCCGGGCCGCTGCGAACGGACGGGTGAAGACGCCGTTCGGGATGACGGCGGCGTCGGCGTCCAGGTGCTCGACGATCGTGCGCCGCGCCTGCTCGGACACCGCGATCCGGGCGGTGATCTTGTCCAGCGCCGTCTGCAGGATCGACGACGCCGCGAGCCAGGCCCGCGACCGCGGGTTCGCCGCGTGGAAGGTGGCGACCACCGGCACGTCGCCGGCCGCCCAGCACGCCAGGACACCCAGGCTCGGGCTGGCCGGCTCGTGCACGTGCAGCACGTCGAAGTGCCCGTCCCGGACCCACCGCCGGACCCGGCCCGCCACCCGCGGCCCGAACGCCAGCCGGGCCACCGAACCGTTGTAGGGCACCGCGACGGTCCCGCCGGCGGGGACGACGAAGTCCGGCAGCACCGTCCCCGGGTCGTCGACGGGCGCCAGCACCGACACCTCCTGTCCGGCGGCGATCAGGTGCACCGCCAGGTCGCGGACGTGGTTCTGGACGCCGCCGGGCACGTCCAGCCCGTACGGGCAGACCAGGCCGACCCGCATCAGCCCCGGGCCCGCGCGCCGTACGGAGCCGCGTCCGGAGCGACCAGACCGAACGCCGGAGCCCCGGCGGACACCGGCGGGCCGGAGGAGTCGACGAACACCCGCTGCATCATGTGCCAGTCCGCGGGGTGGGCGCGGATGCCGGCGGTGAACACGTCGGCGACCTGCTGGGTCATCGCACCCACCGCGTCGCGCAGCCGCTGGCCGGCCGGCGCGACGACCTCCGGGTGCAGGTGCATCTGCATCCGGTCGCCCTCGTACCAGAGCGTCACCGGGATCAGCGCGGCGCCGGTCCGCCGGGCGAGGACCGCGGGGCCGGCCGGTATCCGCGCGGGCGCGTCGAGCAGGCGCACCCGCTGCCCACGCGCGGAGATGTCCCGGTCCGCGAGCAGGCAGACCAGCCCGCCGGCCCGCAGCCGGGTCGCGAGCACCGCGGTCGGGTCGACCAGCGGTGGTCCGCCGTCCACCCCGCTCAGCGGCAGCACGTCGATGCCCAGCGCCCGGCGGTAGGCGCAGAACCGTTCGAACAGCGCCTCCGGCCGGACCCGCTCGGCCACCGTCGTGACCGGCATCCCCGACTGCACGCCCCAGACGCCGGCCAGGTCCCAGTTCGCCATGTGCGGCAGCGCGACGACGGCGCCGCGCCCGGCGCGGATCGGGTCCAGCAGCCGCTCGGCGTGGGCGACGTCGACGCGGGCCGCGGCATCGGCCGGATCGGTCACCGGCAGCCGGAACGCCTCGCACCAGTAGCGGAAGTAGCTGCGCAGCGACTCCAGCGACAGGGCCCGCAGCTGCGCCGGCGTCGCGTCCGGGCACACCCGCGCCAGGTTCTGCTCGAGTTGCCGGACCGACCTGCCGTGGCGGCGGTGCACGTCGGCGGCGAGCTGGGCGAACACCGCGCGAGCGGTGCGCTCCGGCATCCGGCGGACCGCCCACCAGCCGCCCCGGTAGCCACCGGTCACCAGCGCCGAACGCACCGCCGGCGGGACCTCAGTGAGCATCGGAGCCCTCCCGCACCGGCGCGACCGCCGGCAGCGCGAGGGCCTGCCGGCGCACCACCAGCAGGCGCTGCACGACGGTGATCCCGCTGGCGACCGCGAGCAGCCACAACAGCACCGGCAGCACGTAGGGCACGCCGAGCCCGGACAGGCCGGTCCCCACGAGCACCGCGACCAGCCGGTCGGCCCGCTGGGAGATGCCGACCTCGGCGGTCATCCCGAGAGCCTCCGCCCGGGCCCGGATGTAGCTGGTGATGAAGCCCGTCACCAGGCACCACAGCGTCACCGCGGCCAGCACCGGGTCGTCCCCGCCCCGGGTGAACCACAGCACCAGGCTGCCGAAGATCGCGGCGTCGCCGAACCGGTCCAGCGTCGAGTCGAGGAACGCCCCCCAGGTCGAGGACTGGCCGCTCATCCGGGCCATCACCCCGTCGACGGTGTCGGACACCACGAACAGGGTGATGACGAACGCGCCCCAGAACAGCTCTCCCCGCGGGAACAGCACGACCGCCGTGACGCAGACCGCGATCGTCCCGGCGGCGGTGACCATGTTCGGCGCGATCCCGGCGCGGACCAGCAGCCGGGCCAGCGGCGTGAACACTCTGGTGAAGAAGGTGCGCGCCCGCGAGAGCATCAGGCGACCTCGGTCCAGGCGGCTGCGAGCATCGCCCGCGTCTCGCGCAGCAGGTCCGGCAGCACCCGCGTCCGGCCGATGACCGGCATGAAGTTGGCGTCGCCGCCCCAACGCGGGACCACGTGCTGGTGCAGGTGTGCGGCGATCCCCGCGCCGGCGACGGCGCCCTGGTTCATGCCGAGGTTGAACCCCTGGGGGGACGACCCGGAGCGCAGCGCGCGCATCGCCGTCTGGGTGAAGGCGGCGAACTCCGCGGTCTCGGCCGCGTCCAGCCCGTCGTAGTCGGCCAGGTGCCGGTAGGGGCAGACCAGGACGTGGCCGGAGTTGTACGGGTACAGGTTGAGCACCGCGTACACCCGCTCGCCGCGGGCGATGATCAGCCCGTCGGCGTCACTGCGCCGGGGCGCGGCGCAGAACGGGCAGCCGTCGTCGGGGCCGGGGCCGGTCGGCTTGTCCTGGCCGCCGATGTAGGCGCGGCGGTGCGGCGTCCACAGCCGCTCGAAGGAGTCCGGGACGCCGACGGCGCCGTCCGGCGGGGCGTCGGCGCGGAGGTCCGCGCGGGGGTCGGGCGGGTCGGCGATGTCGTCGGGACCGGGCCGGACATCCGCCGGCGAGGGGTCCTCGCGCGGCTGTCCGCCGGTCGCATCCACGGCCCTGAGACTAGCCGCCGGGAAGCGCTGGACCCCGGACGCGGGGCGCCCTGCAGCGGCGGCTCGGCGGCCGCGGGCCGCGGCGCGGCTACCGTGCGCAGGTGGTGCAGCGGCGGCTCGGCCTGGTGTTGCACCCGACCGCCGACGTGCGCTCCACCGTCGCCGTGGTGGCGGACTGGGCCCGGTCGCACGGGGTCGAGCTGCTGGTCCGCCGGTCCGAGGCCGCTCGGTTGGCGAGCGGCGACGGCTCCCCGGCGATCGCCACGGCCGTGGACGACGCGTTTCTCACCGAGCGCAGCGACGCCCTGCTCAGCCTGGGTGGCGACGGCACCATGCTCGGCGCGCTCCGCCTGGGCATCGGCCGGGACCTGCCGGTGCTGGGCGTGAACCTCGGCCACGTCGGCATGCTCGTCGAGGTCGGCGTCGCCGAGCTGCCTGCCGCGCTGGACCGGGTGGCAACCGGGGACTTCGCCGTCGAGACGCACCCGGCCCTGCACGTCACCGCACCCGGCGTCGACGCCCACGCCTTCAACGATGTGGCGCTGGTCCGGACGCCGGGCGAGGGGTTCGTCGAGGCGACGCTCGCGGTCGACGGCCGGTCCAGCGGTCTCTACCGGTGCGACGCCGTCGTCGTCGCCACGGCGATCGGGTCGACCGCCTACAGCTACGCCGCGGGTGGACCGGTGGTGTCCCCGGCGGTGCGCGCGATGGTCGTCTCGCCCGCGGCGCCGGCATCCGGCATCGGGCGCAGCGTCGTGGTGTCCCCGTCGGAGAGCCTGGCGCTCACCCTGCGTCCGGGAACCCGGGGCATCGCGCTGGAGGTCGACGGCCGGGTGGCGACCGTGCTGGGGGCCGGCGACGTGGTCGGCGTCGTCGAGGTACCGGAGGCCGGGCGGGTCGTCCGCCTCGACGCGGCGGAGTTCGGCCGGCGCCGCCAGGTCAAGCTCTCCCTGCTCGACCTCCCGCTGCTGCCCGAGGAGCTCCGGGCCATGCAGGCCGGTCCGCCGGGGCGGTGATCCCGGCCGCTGCCAACGCCCTGGTCGCGGCGACGTAGCCACACATGCCGTGCACCCCGGGGCCGGGCGGTGTCGCGGACGAGCACAGCCAGGCGCTGGCCCGTCCCCGCTTCTGCCCCGCGGACGAGGTCAGGGGCACCCGGTACAGGTCCCAGCGCGCAGCCGGGCGGGCCAGCATCTGCCAGGTGGTCGTCGCGCCGGTGGAGATGTCGCCGCCGACCCAGTTCGGGTCGTGCGCCTCCTCCTGCGCCGCGGTCGAGACGGTCCGGCGCAGCACCCGGGCGCCGAAACCGGGCGCGAACCGCTCGAGCTGCGCGGTGACCCGGTCTCCCATGTCGACGGTCGAGCCGTTGGGGACGTGGCAGTAGGTCCACAGGGTCGAGCTGCCGGCCGGTGCCCGGGTCGGGTCGACGATGCCGGGCTGCACCGCCAGCACGTAGGGCCGGTCGGGGTGGCGGCCCCGGGTCGGCTCGCGCTCGGCGGCCGCCAGGTCCTGCCAGGTCCCGCCGAGGTGGATGGTGCCGGTCCGGGCCAGTTCCGGCGCCGCCCACGGCACCGGGCCGGAAAGCGCGTAGTCGACCTTGCAGACCCCGGGGCCGTAGCGGAACCGGCGCAGCGCCCGCGCGTACCCGGGCGCGAGCGCGTCGCCGTAGATGGAGAGCAGCGCTCGCGGACTGACGTCGAGCAGGACGAGGTCCGCTGCCGGCAGGTCGGCGGCCGAGCGGACCCAGGAGCCCGCCTGCACCCGACCGCCGAGGCCGGTCAGCTCGGCGACCAGCGCGTCCGCCATCGCCTGGCTGCCGCCGCGGACCACCGGCCAGCCGACCGCGTGGGCCAGCAGCACCAGCAGCAGCCCGGTGCCCCCCGTCGGCAGCGAGGTCAGCGGCAACGTCGAGTGCGCCGCCGCCCCGGCGATCAGCGCCGGCGCCAGGTCGCCGCGGAACGTCCGCGACAGCAGCGACGTCGGCAGCAGGGAGCGCACGCCGAACCGGGCGACCGCGGCCAGGTTCGGGACCGGCGGCCGGAAGCCGGAGCCCAGCACCGCCTCGACCAGCGGGAGAGCATCGCGCACCAACGGTCCAAGCAGCCGACGGTAGGCCGGGCCGTCCGGGCCCAGCCCGTCGGCCGTCTGCTCCACCGACCGGTACGCGACCGCCGCCCGCCCGCCGTCCAGGGGCTGCCCGAACGGCAGCTCCGGCTGGTCGAAGACCACCCCGTGCCGCGCCCAGTCGATCGTGCGCAGGAACGGCGACGCCATCGCCAGCGGGTGCGCCGCCGAGCAGACGTCGTGGGTGAACCCCGGCAGCGTCAGCGCCGCCGACCGCATGCCGCCGCCGACGGTGTCGGCCCCCTCCAGGACGGTGACGTCCAGCCCGGCCCGGGCCAGCGTGATCGCTGCTCCCAGGCCGTTCGGGCCGGACCCGACGACGACCGCCGTGCGAGCGCTGCTCACCGTCCGGACTCCTCAGACCTGGATGCGGCGGCTGACGGCGTCGGTGATCTCGGCGACGGCGTCGCCGACCGGCACGCCGTTCTTCTGCGTCCCGTCCCGGTAGCGGAAGCTGACCGCGTCGGCCGCGGTGTCCTGGGCGCCGGCGATGAGCATGTACGGCACCTTCTGCTTCTGGGCGTTGCGGATCTTCTTCTGCATCCGGTCGTCGGAGGCGTCGACCTCCACCCGGATGCCGGCCGTCCGCAGCCGTGCCGCGACCTTCCCGAGGTAGTCGACCTGCTCGTCGGTGATCGGGATGCCGACCACCTGGACCGGGGACAGCCAGGGCGGGAAGGCACCGGCGTAGTGCTCGGTGAGCACGCCGAGGAACCGTTCGATCGAGCCGAACAGAGCCCGGTGGATCATGTACGGCCGCTGCCTGGTGCCGTCGGCCGCGGTGTAGAGCAGGTCGAAGCGCTCGGGCAGCTGGAAGTCCACCTGGATGGTCGACATCTGCCAGGTCCGGCCGATCGCGTCCCTGGCCTGCACCGAGATCTTCGGCGCGTAGAACGCGGCGCCGCCCGGGTCGAGCACCAGCTCCAGACCGGTCTCCCCGGCCGCGTCGCGCAGGGCCTGGGTCGCGGTCTCCCACTGCTCGTCGGTGCCGACGTACTTCGCGTCGTTGCGGGTCGACAGCTCCAGGTAGAAGTCGGTCAGGCCGTAGTCGGCCAGCAGCTGCAACACGAAGCCGAGCAGCGACCGGATCTCGCCGTCCAGCTGCTCCGGTGTGCAGTAGATGTGCGAGTCGTCCTGGGTCATCCCGCGGACCCGGGTCAGCCCGTGCACGACGCCGGACTTCTCGTACCGGTACACCGACCCGAACTCGAACAGCCGCAGCGGCAGCTCGCGGTAGGACCGGCCCCGCGAGCGGTAGACCAGGTTGTGCATGGGGCAGTTCATCGGCTTGAGGTAGTAGTCCTGGCCCTGCCGCCTGACGGTGCCGTCGGCGTCGCGCTCCTCGTCGACGTGCATCGGCGGGAACATGCCGTCGGCGTACCACTGCAGGTGCCCGCTGGTCTCGAACAGCGCGCCCTTGGTGATGTGCGGGGTGTAGACGAACTCGTACCCCGCCTCGGCGTGCCGGTCCCGGCTGTAGTCCTCCATGGTCCGGCGCAGGACCCCGCCCTTCGGGTGGAAGACGGCGAGCCCGGAGCCGATCTCGTCCGGGAAGCTGAACAGGTCCAGCTCGGCGCCGAGCCGGCGGTGGTCGCGCTTCGCGGCCTCCTCCTGGCGGTCCAGATACGCGCGCAGCTCCTCCCTGGTCGCCCAGGCGGTGCCGTAGATCCGCTGCAGCTGCGGGTTCAGCTCGCTGCCGCGCCAGTAGGCCGCGGCCGAGCGCTGCAGCTCGAACGCGCCGATGGACCGGGTGGTGGGCAGGTGCGGTCCCCGGCACAGGTCGGTCCACACGACCTCACCCCGGCGGTCGAGGTTGTCGTACATGGTCAGCGGGCCGGCACCGACCTCGACGCCCGCGCCGTCGGCGGCCTCGGCCGCGGCAGCTCCCGCGTCGCCGCTGGCGGTGGCCACGTCGTCGCTGTGCAGGGCGATCAGCTCGAGCTTGTACGGCTCGTCCGCGAGTTCGGCGGCGGCCTCGCCGGCGGTGACGACCCGGCGGCGGAACCGCTGGCCGGCCTTGACGATGTCGCGCATCTTCTTCGACACCGCCGCGAGGTCCTCGGGGGTGAACGGCCGGGGCGGGTCGACGTCGTAGTAGAAGCCGTCGCGGATCGGCGGGCCGATCCCCAGCCGGGTCCCGGGGAACAGCGCCTGGACCGCCTGTGCGGTCACGTGGGCGGCGGAGTGGCGCATCACGGCCAGCCCGTCGGGGTCGGCCAGGTCGACCGGCTCGACGGTCGCCCCGTCCGTCAGCTGGGTCGCCAGGTCGACGAGGTCGCCGTCGATGCGGGCCACGACGACGCTGCGGTCGTCGGCGAACAGGTCCGCCGCCGTGCTGCCCGCCGCGACCGTCCGCTGCTCGGCTGCGCCGTTGCGGTCGAGCACGCGGACCTGCACGTCAGACACCTGTCTGCTCCCCTCGGTCGGGCGCCGCGACCGTCCGGCCGGGCGCCGGCGAGCCTATCGAGGGGTGTGCCGCGGACGGCCCGATCGGGCCCGGGGCTGGGAGCGGGGGTGGGCGATACTGGTCTCGAACCAGTGACCTCTTCGGTGTGAACGAAGCGCTCTACCGCTGAGCTAATCGCCCCCGTTGTCAGCGTCCGGTCGACGGGGACGCCTGGCGACGCACAGGTTACCCGAGCCCGACCCGGGATCCACTCGGACGCCGGCATCCACTCAGACGCCGGGGAGCCGCCCCAGCAGCCGGGCGACGGCATCGGGCAGCCACCCGGGCACCCCGGTCACCGCCAGGTACGCCCAGCCGGCCAGCGCCACCACGGCCGCCGTGGCGACTCCGAGCAGGGCCTGCACGGCGCGCGATCGGCGGGTGACCCATCCGGTCCACCGCCGGAGTATGCCGAGCCCGAAGCGCTGCAGCCGGGAGGCCCAGCCGAACTCCGAGGCGAGCACCCCGAGGCCGAGGAAGACCACCAGCCAGCCCGGTCCGGGCAACGGGATCAGCGGGAAGCCCACCAGCATGATCCCGACGCCGACGACCGCGACGCCGATCCGGTACCCGGCGTTGCCCGCCGGGTTGCCGCGGATCCGCTCCCGGCGCCGGTGCAGGGCCGCTCGCAGGCCGCTGTCCGTCACCTCGACGAGCCTGGCATGGGTTAGAGTTCCGCAGTCGCCAGGCCCCGTGCCCGGTGCACGCGGACGTAGCGCAGTTGGTAGCGCATCACCTTGCCAAGGTGAGGGTCGCGGGTTCGAGTCCCGTCGTCCGCTCGGTCAGTGTCGAGTCCGGTGGAGTGGCCGAGAGGCGAGGCAACGGCCTGCAAAGCCGTGTACGCGGGTTCGAATCCCGTCTCCACCTCGGGTTGCCGCTCGGGGAGGCGCGGGAGATCGGCGAGCACGGGCGATTGGCGCAGCGGTAGCGCGCTTCCCTGACACGGAAGAGGTCACTGGTTCGATCCCAGTATCGCCCACCACCCGCGGGAACCTCCGCGGCGCAGCACCAACCCCGACCCGGCTCCGGAAGGCGCCGGGTCGAGTGCTGTCCCACCATGAACCGGACTCTCTGTCCGACCGACCGCGGCGCCGTCGCCGGGCCTGGTCACCTGCACACAGCACCACCAAGCAACCCAGCAACACCCAGCAAATCGAGGAGACGCACGTGGTGGAGACCTGGCCCGGGACGCCCTACCCCCTGGGAGCGACCTACGACGGGGCGGGGACCAACTTCGCGATCTTCTCCGAGGTCGCCGAGCGCATCGAGCTCTGCCTGATCGACGTCGCACCGGACGGCAAGCGCACCGAGACCCGGATCGAGCTCCCCGAGCGCGAGGCGTTCGTCTCCCACGGGTACTTCCCGCGGGTCAGCCCCGGCCAGGTGTACGGCTTCCGCGTGCACGGCCCGTACGACCCTGCCAACGGCCAGCGCTGCAACCCGGCCAAGCTGCTCCTGGACCCGTACGCCAAGGCGATCGAGGGCCAGCCGGACAGCGCCGAGTCGCTGTTCAGCTACCGGTTCGACGACCCGACGGCGTTCAACGACGAGGACTCGCTGCAGCACGCGATGCTCGCGGTCGTCGTCAACCCGTTCTTCGACTGGCAGGACGACCGGCTGCCCCGCCGGCCCTACCACGAGACGGTCCTGTACGAGGCTCACGTCAAGGGCCTGACGAAGACCCACCCGGACATCCCGGAGGAGATCCGGGGCACCTACGCGGCGATCGGCCACCCGGTCACCATCGAGCACCTGAAGTCCCTGGGCGTCACCGCGATCGAGCTGATGCCGGTGCACCAGTTCGTCAACGACTCGACCCTGGTGGACAAGGGGCTGTCCAACTACTGGGGCTACAACACGATCGGCTTCTTCGCCCCGCACCACGACTACGCCTCGACCGGCTTCCACGGCGAGCAGGTGCAGGAGTTCAAGGCGATGGTCCGCGAGCTGCACGCGGCCGGCATCGAGGTGATCCTCGACGTGGTCTACAACCACACCGCCGAGGGCAACCACATGGGCCCGACGCTGTCGATGCGGGGCATCGACAACGCCGCCTACTACCGGCTGGTCGACGACGACAAGCAGTACTACATGGACACCACGGGCACCGGGAACTCGCTGCTCATGCGGCACCCGCACGTGCTGCAGCTGATCATGGACTCGCTGCGGTACTGGGTGACCGAGATGCACGTCGACGGCTTCCGGTTCGACCTGGCCGCCACGCTGGCCCGCCAGTTCGCCGAGGTCGACCGGCTGTCGGCGTTCTTCGACCTCGTCCAGCAGGACCCGGTGGTCAGCCAGGTCAAGCTGATCGCCGAGCCGTGGGACATCGGCGAGGGCGGCTACCAGGTCGGCAACTTCCCGCCGCTGTGGAGCGAGTGGAACGGCAAGTACCGCGACTCGGTCCGCGACTTCTGGCGGGGCGAGCCGAGCCTCGGCGAGTTCGCGGCCCGGTTGACCGGCTCCTCCGACCTCTACCAGAGCGACGGGCGCCGCCCGTCGGCCTCGATCAACTTCGTCACCGCCCACGACGGGTTCACGCTCAACGACCTCGTGTCCTACAACGAGAAGCACAACGAGGCCAACGGCGAGGGCAACAACGACGGCGAGAGCAACAACCGCAGCTGGAACAGCGGCGTCGAGGGACCGACCGACGACCCGGCGGTGCTGGAGCTGCGGGCCAAGCAGCAGCGCAACTTCCTGGCCACCATGCTCACCAGCCAGGGTGTGCCGATGATCGTCTACGGCGACGAGCTCGGCCGGACCCAGAACGGAAACAACAACGGCTACTGCCAGGACAACGAGCTGTCCTGGATCGACTGGTCCAAGGCGGACGAGGGGCTGACGCACTTCGTCCGGATGGTCGCCGAGCTCCGCGCGGAGCACCCGGTCTTCCGCCGGCGCAAGTTCTTCGACGGGGGCAAGGACGAGAACGGGCTGCCCGACGTCGGGTGGCTGAAGCCGGACGCCACGGAGATGTCGAACGAGGACTGGGCGTCCGGGTTCAGCAAGGCCGTGATGGTGTTCCTCAACGGGGACGCGCTGCCCGAGTCCGGCCCCCGGGGTGAGCAGATCACCGACGAGAGCTTCCTGATGCTGCTCAACGCCTCACCGGACCCGATCAAGTTCAGCCTGCCGTCGAAGAAGTACGGCGCCGGGTGGTCCGGTCGCATCGACACCTCGGTCGTGGCGACCGCGCCGTCGGTGCCGGCCGTGTCCGCGGCCACGTCGCCGGTGCTGCGCGCCGGGCGCAAGGTGACCGTCGCGAGCCACAGCATGCTGATCCTCGAGCGCCAGGCGGTCTGAGGTGAGCACCGCTCCGGGCGGCCGTGTCGACGGGGTCGACGGGGTCGACCGCGCCGTCCCGCGGTCGACGTACCGGCTCCAGCTGCACGCCGACTTCGGGTTCGACGATGCCGCCGGTGTCGTCGACCACCTGGCGGACCTCGGCGTCACCCACGTCTACCTCTCGCCGGTGCTGCAGGCCGTACCGGGGTCGATGCACGGCTACGACGTGCTGGACCACGGCCGGCTGTCGGCCGACCTCGGCGGGGACGCCGGCCTGGACCGGCTCGTCGCGGCGGCGCACGCCCGCGGGCTGGGCATCGTGGTCGACGTGGTGCCGAACCACATGGCGATCCCGACGCCGGAGTCGGCGAACGCCGCGCTGTGGTCGGTGCTTACCGACGGCGCGGACTCCCCGTTCGCGAGCTGGGTCGACGTGGACTGGGCGGCCGGCGGCGGCCGGCTGCTGATGGCGGTCCTCGGCAGCCCGCTGGCCGACGTGCTCGAGGCGGGTGAGCTGACCGTGGCCGCCGACGGGCCGGGTGGGTCGACCGTCGTCCGCTACTACGACCACGTGTTCCCGGTCCGCCCGGGCACCGAGGACCTGCCCCTGCCGGACCTGCTGGACGCCCAGCGGTACCGGCTCGCGTCGTGGAAGGTCGCCGACGCGGAGCTGGACTACCGGCGGTTCTTCGACGTGGACACGCTGATGGCGGTCCGCGTCGAGGAGCCCGCGGTCTTCGACGCGACCCACGAGGTCCTGCTGGCCCGCCACCGCGCCGGTGACGTCGACGGGTTCCGGATCGACCACCCAGACGGCCTGGCCGACCCCCGCGGGTACCTGCGCCGGCTCGCCGACGCCACCGACGGTGCCTGGGTCGTGGTGGAGAAGATCGTCGAGCACGGCGAGGCGCTGCCCACCGACTGGCCGACCGCCGGCACCACCGGCTACGACGCGCTGCACCAGGTCCAGGGCCTGTTCGTGGACCCGGCCGGTGCACCCGCCCTGCTCGCGCAGTGGGACGCCCTGACCGCCGGCGGCCCGTCGTGGACCGCCACGATGACCTCCGCCAAGCGGCACGCCGCGTCGGTGATGCTCGCCGCCGAGGTCTCGCGGCTGGTCCGCCTCGCCCGGGCGGTCGCGACCGCGGACCGCCGCGACCTGACCGAGGCCGGGCTGCGCGAGGCCACCGTGGAGCTGCTGGTCGGCTGCCCCGTCTACCGCGGGTACGTCGTGCCCGGCGAGGCCGCGCCGGCGCAGGCCGTGCACGTGGTCACCACCGCCGCCGACGCGGCGCGAGCGGTGCTCCCGGGCCGCACCGCCGAGATCGGGTTCCTGGTCGACCTGGCGCTGAACCGGGCCGGCCGGGACGCGGCACGCGACGAGTTCTGCGTCCGGTTCCAGCAGACCGCCGGACCGGTGATGGCCAAGGGCATCGAGGACACGGCCTTCTACCGCTGGTACCCGCTGTCCGCGCTGAACGAGGTCGGCGGCGACCCCTCGGTGTTCGGCGTCGAGCCCGACGCGTTCCACGCCTGGTCGGCCGCGGGTGCCCGCACCCACCCGGCCGGCATGACCACGCTGTCCACGCACGACACCAAGCGCAGCGAGGACACCCGGGCCCGGCTCGTCGCCCTGTCCGGCGTCGCCGAGTCCTGGGGAGCGGCGCTCTCGCGGTGGCGCTCGCGCACCACCGGCGTCCGGCCGGCGGCGCTCGACGGCGCCACCGAGTCGCTGGTCTGGCAGAGCCTCTACGCGGCCTCGCCCTGGTCCGGCGGCTCGGCTGGTGCGGACACCGGCGCGCTGCCGGCCGAACGGCTGCACGCCTACCTGGAGAAGGCGACCCGCGAGGCGAAGGTCCGCACCACCTGGACCGCGCCGGACGAGACGTTCGAGGCCGGCCTGCGCAGCTACGTCGACGCGCTGCTGGCCGACCGCGAGCTGCTCGCGGACGTGGCCGCCTTCGCCGCCGCCAACGCTGCCGCGACCCGGGCGGTCACGCTCGGGCAGAAGCTCGTGCAGTTGGCGATGCCGGGCGTGCCGGACGTGTACCAGGGCACCGAGCTCGTGGACCTGTCGCTGGTGGACCCGGACAACCGGCGGCCGGTGGACTTCGCCGACCGTCGTGCCCGGCTCGCCCGCCTGGACGCCGGCGGGGCCCCCGCGGACCTGGACGACGAGAAGCTGCTGGTGGTGTCGCGAGCGCTGCGGCTGCGCCGGGACTCCCCCGCCCTGGCCGGCGACGCCTACGCGCCGCTGGCCACCGGCACCCCGCACGCCGTGGGCTTCCTGCGCGGGCCGGACGTGGCGGTCGTCGTCACCCGGTTCCCCTCGGCGCTCGCGGCGGCCGGCGGGTTCGCCGAGGAGGCGGTCGCGCTGCCGGCCGGAACCTGGACCGACGTGCTGACCGGCTCGACCAGCAAGGCGGACGGCGCGTCGGGAGCACCGCTCGCCGAGCTGCTGGCCCGGCTGCCGGTGGCACTGCTCACCCGGACCGACTGACGGGTTCTGCGGCGGCGTCCCGGGCCGGGTCCTCCCCGAGGCCGACCAGCTGCGCCGTGGCGTCGGCCAGGACGCCGAGCGCCGCCACGAGCCGGGACCCGGACACGACGACGAGGTCGGTGTCCGGGTCCCGTACGACCCCGTCGGCGGTGGCCGCGGCGAAGGCGTCGACCCGGTCGCCCAGGTCGCTGACCGCGTCCAGCGGCTCGGTGCTCGGCGATGCCAACCGCTCGGCCAGCGCGGCCGCCGAGTGTTCGACCGCGTCGGCCAGCTCCAGGCCTGCCGCGCGGGCCGCCGGACCGGTGCCCGGCAGCTCGTCGACCGACCACATCCGCAGCCCCGCGTCGGCCATGTCGCGGGCTGCCCGGACGGCCGCCGACGCGGGCACCCACCACGAGCCGCGCCATCCCCGGGGCTCGGTGGTCCCCTGCGCGACGGCGGCCGCCGCGGTCAGCCGCGCGGCGCGGGCGGCGACCAGGGCGGGCACCACCGCGTCCGAGGGCGCGGCGCCCACCGCGGAGCGCAGCACGGCTGCCCCGAAGCGGCCCTCGGCGGCGACCGCGGCCGCCAGCGTGGCGCCGATCGACTCCGACAGCCGCGTCGGCCAGACGCGGATGGCGACCAGCGCGATCGCCGACCCGAGGGCGATGTCGAACACCCGCTCCCCGATGGTCGACGACGTCAGCCGGCCGTCGGCGTCCAGCACGATCGAGATCGTCACCGTGATCCCGAACGTGAACAGGGCGAAGTTGGCCTCGAACGTCGTGTAGAGCAACCACGCGGAGACAGCGGCGACCGCGAGCAGCACCACCGGTGCCGGTCGGGCCTGGACCAGCGCCAGGGCGAGAGCACTGCCCACCACCGTGCCCAGCACCCGGGCCAGTGCCCGGTGCCTCGTCGAGGCGTAGTCGGGCCGCAGGACGAGCAGCGCGGTGAACGTCACCCAGTACCCGTGCTGCACCGGCAGCAGGGACGCGACCAGTTCGGCCACCAGCACGGCGGCGGTGAGCCGCCACGGGTGCCGCTGCGCGGACAGCAGCCGCCACCAGGTCGACGGGGGCGGCAGCCGCCAGCCGGCCCGCCGGCTGCGTCCCGGATCCGGGCCCCCGCCGGGCAGGCCGTCGCCGGGCGCCACCCGGTCCGACATCGCCAGCGCCTGCTCGGCCGCGCCGACCCGCTCGGTCAGCCGGTCCAGGGCCCGCTCCAGCGGGGTGTCCGGCGCCGCGTCGTGCAGCCCGGAGCGGTGCGCTCCGGAGCGGTGCGCTCCGGAGCGGTGGGCTCCGGGCACCGCCTCCCCCCGGGCGATCGCGCGCAGGCGCCGGGCGGTGTCGTGCAACCGGTCAGCGGTCCCCGGTGGCTGCGGGCGGCCGGTGGTCAGGTCCTCGAGGCGGGCGACGGCGGCGCGCAGGCGCTCGGCCTCGGCCGCCAGGGCGAGGACCCGGCTCGAGGGGCGGGTGGACGAGGCACCCGCGAGCATCGCTGCCCGGGCGTGCGGGCGGCCCGGGAGCCGGCCGGCGGTGCCGGTGGCGACGGCGTCGAGGTGGTCGGCGAGGCGCCGGTAGGACAGGGCGACCGCACGCCGGTGCTCGACGTACCGGGCGCGCACCGGGTCCAGCACCACCCCGACCCACTGCAGCAGCCCGCCGCCGGCGACCGCCGCGCCGGCGACCAGGTGGTCGGCCGCGCTCGTCGCCGCCATCGCGACGGTCGGCCCGATCGTCACGAACGCGACCGTCGCCTGCAGCGCGCAGACGGCCAGCGGTGGGCCGCGCGGTGCCAGCACGCCGGAGCCGAACGCCAGCACCGCCAGCACCGCGGTGTAGGCGACCGGGACCGCGAACAGGGCCGAGCCGAGCACCGCGGCGACCGCCAGCAGCACCGCCGCGGCGGCGGTGGCCGTGGCGCGTGACCGGCGCGGGGACAGCAGGGCGACCACGCCGGCCAGCAGCGCTCCGATCGCGCCCGGTGGCACCAGCTCCCGGTGGCCGGCCAGCCAGGGCAGCACCCCGGCGACCGCGGTGACCAGCGCCAGCCGCGCCCCGGCGGCCGGTGAGAGGGCAAGGGTGTCGACGCGCAGCACGGCGCCCACCGGGCCGTCCCGCAACGCCACCCGGGGCACCCCGGCCGAGCCGCGTTCCCGGTCCCGCACCCGCTCCCCCGTCCCGTTCCCGCCGTCGTGTCCCGGTTCGCGATCTGCCTGCGGACTCCGGGAAGCTGTGCCGCGTGACCTCTTTCACCGTCTGGGCACCAGCAGCATCCACCGTCGCGGTCGACGTGGACGGCCGCACCGTCGACATGAC
>CAXTBU010000027.1:0-6147 GCA_964242885.1 uncultured Actinomycetales bacterium | reverse complement strand
CGCGGTACGCGTTCCGGATCGACGGCGGCGAGCCGCTGCCGGACCCGCGTTCGCGCCGGCAGCCGGACGGGGTGCACGCCGCCAGCGCGGTGTACTCCCACGGCGAGTTCGCCTGGACCGACGCGGGGTGGTCCGGCGTGGGCCTGGCCGACGCCGTCGTCTACGAGACCCACGTCGGGACGTTCACCGAGGGCGGGACCCTGGACTCGGCGATCGAACGGCTGCCGCACCTGGTCGACCTCGGCGTCACCGTCGTCGAGCTGCTGCCGGTCGCCGCCTTCGACGGCACCGCCGGCTGGGGCTACGACGGGGTGGACCTGCACGCGGTCCACGAGCCCTACGGCGGCCCGGACGCGCTGAAGCGCTTCGTCGACGCCGCCCACGGCCTGGGCCTGGCGGTGTGCCTGGACGTCGTCTACAACCATTTCGGCCCCAGCGGGAACTACGTCGCCTCGTTCGGCCCGTACTTCACCGACGCCTACTCCACCCCGTGGGGCGAGGCGGTCAACCTCGACGACGCCGGCTCGGACGAGGTGCGCGCGTTCGTCCTCGACAGCGCTCTGCAGTGGCTGCGCGACTACCACGTCGACGGGCTGCGGCTGGACGCCACCCATGCCCTGTTCGAGAACAGCCGGGCCACCCCCCTGCTGGAGGAGCTCGCCGCGGCCGCCGACGAGCTGTCCGCGACGACCGGCCAGCAGCGGTGGCTGGTCGCGGAGAACGACACGAACAACCCGGGGCTGACCGGTCGGCGCGCCGGCAGCGTTCCCGCCGGCCCACCGGTCGCCCCCGGGGACGGTCACACGACGGTCGCCCCAGGCGACGGGGGCACCGGGGTGCACTCGCAGTGGGACGACGACGTCCACCACTCGCTGCACGCGCTGGTGACCGGTGACTCGTCCGGCTACTACGCCGACTTCGCCGCCGACCCGTACGCCGCCGTCGCCAAGGTCGCGACGAAGGTCTTCTTCCACGACGGCACGTGGTCCTCGTTCCGCGAGCGGACCCACGGCCGCGCCGTCGACCCCACGGTCACCGACGGCGCGCGGTTCTGGGCGTTCCTGCAGAACCACGACCAGATCGGCAACCGTGCGGTCGGCGACCGACACCCGGCCACCGTCCCCGCCGGCCGGCTGGCCGCCGGCGCGGCGGTGCTGTTCAGCCTGCCGTTCGTGCCGATGGTGTTCATGGGCGAGGACTGGGCCGCCGGCACGCCGTGGCAGTTCTTCACGTCCTTCGAGGACCCGGCGCTCGGCGACGCCGTGCGCAACGGCCGCCGGTCGGAGTTCGCCAGCCACGGCTGGGACGTCGAGGAGGTGCCGGACCCGCAGTCCCCGCAGACCGTCGTCGACTCGCGGCTGGACTGGTCGGAGCTGGAGAAGTCCGACCACCGGCGGATGTACGACTGGTACCGGACGCTGATCGCGCTGCGCCGGACCAACCCGGACCTCGGGACCGGCATCGTCGGCGACGTCGAGGTCGGGTACGACAGCGACACCGAGTGGCTGTGGCTGCGCCGCGGACCGGTGCTCACCGTGGCGGCGCTCGGGGAGAGCGGTGCTTCCGTCCCGCTGCCGGCCGGCGTCGGCGGCACCCCGGTCGTGCTGGCCGCCTGGGACGAGGCGGCGGCGGTTGCGGACGGCGCCGTGCAGCTCCCGGGCGCCGGCGCGGTGGTGCTCTCCCTGGCCTGAGCCGGTCGCACGGTTCTGTCGGACCGGCCGGATAGGTTCGAACACGTGTTCGACAGCGTGGTGCGGGACGAGGTGGCGACAGCGGTCGCCGACCTCCGCGCCGTGCTGGCGCGACTGTTCGCCGCGGACCTCGCCTCGGTCGGGACGGACACCCAGCTGGCCGTGGCAGCCGCGCTCGAGGCGGCGGCCACCTCGGTGCACGTGGCGCAGGCCCGGGCGCTCGCCGCTCTGGAGGTGGTGGCACCGAGCCGCGAGCGGATGCCCGGGCCAACCGAGGTGCTGGACCTGTCGCAGGTGACGCCGCAGGAACTGTCGGCCGTGCTCGGCTGCTCGGTCGAGGCGGCTCGTTCCCGGGTCCAGGTCGCCCGTGCGGTGTGTGCCGAGCTGCCGGGGACGCTCGGCGAGGCGGCGGCCGGGCGGCTGCGGTGGTGGCAGGTCCGCCGCGTGTGCGACGCGGTCGCCGAAGCCGGGCTGTCTCCCGACGCCACCGCCGTCGTCGACGGACGGGTCGTCGAGGACGCCAGGGCCGGTCGGAGCCGGGCCCGGTTCACCGCCCGGGTGGCCCGCCACGTGCTCGCGGCCGACCCGTCGCGCGCCGAGACGGCCCACGGGGACGCGGTCGCTCGCCGCCGCACGCAGGCCCGGCCCGACTCCGCCGGGATGACCTGGTTCACCGCCTACCTGCCCGCCGAGGACGCCGCCGGCGTCGAGCGGTGCCTGGACGCCCTGGCCGACACCCCGGTCAGCTCTCCCTACGGCGCGGGCACCGGCGCCGTTCCCGGTACCCCCGACGACCGAGTGCTGGACCAGCGACGCGCCGATGCCCTGTCCGGTCTGGCCCGGCTCGTCCTCGATGCCCTCCACCAGGGCCGTGGCGACGAAGCGATCGGTGCTGACGTGGTCGCCGCCGCCGGGTCGGCTCGCGGTGCTGGACGGCCCCGTCGGCGCCCACGTCCCGGCGGCGAGATCTCGGTGACCGTGTCCGCGGAGACCCTGCTCGGCATCTCGACCGCACCGGCCGAGCTGGTCGGCCACGGACCGATCACCCCAGCGCATGCCCGACGGATCGCCACCAGCGCCGGGCTGACGTGGCGCCGGCTGCTCACCGACCCGGTGACCGGCACGCTGCTGGACCGCGGCCGGACGACCTACGTGCCGCCCGCGCCGGTGGCAGCCCACGTGCGTGCCCGCTCCGGCGGCGCGTGCACCCGGCCGGAGTGCGGCCACCGTGCCGTCGACCTCGACCACGTCATCCCGTGGTGGTCCTTCGACGGCGGACCGGGCGGGCGGACGGCGGCGGACAACCTGCACGGGGTCTGCCGCGGTTGCCACAGCGCCAAGCACAGCGGCTGGACGGTCAGCCTGTCCCCCGACGGCGTCGTCACCTGGCGCACCCCGCACGGCTGGGCCAGCAGCAGCGGGCCACCGGACCTGCGGCCCGAGGACCGGGCCGGCGCCGACCCACCGCCCTTCTGACGCTGTCGTCGCCCAACGGTGCGCGTCAGGTCCCGGCGGCAGCCGCGAGCGCGGCGAGCCGGGACCGGGCGCGGCCGTACTTCAGCCGGTAGCCGCCGGCGAGCATCTCCGGCCCGAACACGTCGGGCAGCGGGGTGCCGGAGGCGGCGATCGGGATGCCGCGGTCGTACATGCGGTCGACGAGCACGACCAGGCGCAGCGCGGCGTTCTGGTCCGGCAGCGGCCGGACGTCCCGCCACGCGACCGCCTGCACGCCGTCGAGCAGGTCCCCGTACGCGGCGGGGTGGACCTGCGCGAGGTGGGCCACCACCGCGTCGAACTCGTCGGCGCACGCGTCCCGCGCCCCGGCCCACGCCACCAGCGCCGCGTCCGCCACCGGCTCGGCGTGCACCGCCGGGTCCCGGTGCCGGTAGTCGGGGCCGTCGATGTGGACGACGCCGAAGCGGGCGGCCAAGCCCTGGATCTCCCGGACGAAGTCGTCGGCGGCGAACCGCTCGGCCCCGAGTGCGCCGGGCAGCGTGTTCGACGTCGCGGCCAGGCTGACCCCGGCGTCGGCCAGCTCCCCGAGCAGGCTGGACATCAGCACGGTGTCGCCCGGGTCGTCCAGCTCGAACTCGTCGATGCACACCAGCGTCATCCCGCGCAGGGCGTCCCGGGTGGCGGCGAACCCCAGGGCCCCGACCAGCGCCGTGTACTGCATGAACGTCCCGAACGCGACCGGCCCGCCCGGGCCGTGCTCACCCGCAGCGTGCGCTGCCGCGGCGAGCAGGTGCGTCTTGCCGACCCCGAACCCGCCGTCCAGGTAGATGCCGCTCCCCGTGCGCGGCGCCGCCCGGCGGAACAGGCCCCGGCGCCGGCCCGCCCCGGCGTCCCCGCCGACGGCCCGGGCGAACGAGGCGACCGCGTCCCGGGCGGCTGCCTGGCTGGGTTGCATCGGGTCCGGCAGGTAGCTGTCGACGGTTGCCCGGGCGAACGAGGGCGGGACGACCAGATCGGCCAGCGCCCGGGCCGGCCGCACGACCGGGGTCCGCGCGGTCAGGCTGCTCGGCGGCACGCGGTCACCGTAGGCATGCGGCCGACCAGCCCCCGGGCACACTGTCGAGGATGGACCTGCCGGTGATGCCGCCAGTCGCGCCGATGCTGGCGCGGGCGGCCCCGAAGATCCCGAGCGGGGACTACCTGTACGAGCCGAAGTGGGACGGCTTCCGGACGATCGTGTTCCGCGACGGCGACGAGGTCGAGCTCGGCAGCCGGAACGAGAAGCCGATGACCCGTTACTTCCCGGAGCTGTTGGCGGTGCTGCGGGCCGCGCTGCCGCCCCGGTGCGTCGTCGACGGCGAGATCATCGTTCCGGTCGCCGGGCACCTGGAGTTCGAGCGGCTGCAGGAACGGGTCCACCCGGCCGCCAGCCGCGTGCGGATGCTCGCCGAGACGACCCCGGCGGCGTTCGTCGCCTTCGACCTGCTGGCCCTGGAGGACGTCGACCTGACAGGTCTCCCGTTCGCCGAGCGCCGCGACGCCCTCGAGCGGCTGCTCCCGGTGGCCCCGCCGTCGCCGCCGAGCGCGGTGCTCACCCCGGCGACCCGGTCGCTGGACCTGGCCACGAGCTGGTTCTCCGTCTTCGAGGGCGCCGGGCTGGACGGTGTCGTCGCCAAGCCGCTGGACGGCCCGTACCAGCCGGACGTCCGGGCGATGACGAAGGTCAAACACGACCGGACCGCCGACGTCGTCGTCGCAGGCCTGCGTCCGCACAAGGCGTCCACCGACGAGCGCCCGCTCGTCGGGTCGCTGCTGCTCGGGCTGTACGACGGGGAGGGCCGGCTGGCGCACATCGGCGTCTCCGCCTCCTACCCGATGGCGCGCCGGGCGGAGCTGTGGGACGAGCTGGCCGAGCTGCAGCTGCCGCCGGACCGGCTGTCCGAGCACCCGTGGGGGCAGTGGGCCGCGCCGCCGGCCGAGGCGGGCCGGCTGCCGGGTGCGGTGTCCCGCTGGAACTCGGCCAAGGACCTGTCGTTCGTCCCGCTGCGCCCGGTCCGCGTCCTGGAGGTCGCCTACGACCAGATGCAGGGCGACCGGCTGCGGCACACCGCCCAGTTCCGCCGGTGGCGCCCGGACCGTGAGCCGACGTCGTGCACCTACGACCAGCTGGAGGTGCCGGTCCGCTACGACCTGCCGCAGGTGTTTGCCGAGCCCGAGACCGTCGGCCGCCCCGGAACCGCGGACCACTGATGGCCCGGGAGACGGCCGGGTCGCCGATCCAGGTCGAGGTCGGCGGCCGGTCCGTACGGGTGACCAGCCCCGACCGGGTCATCTTCCCCGCGGCCGACGGGCACCCCGCGGTCAGCAAGGCCGACATCGTCCGGTACTTCGTGTCGGTCGGCGACGGCATCCTGGGAGCACTGCTCGACCGGCCGACGACGCTGGAGCGCTGGCCCGGCGGCTGGTCCCCGGAGGCGCGGCTGTCCACCCGGATGGACAACTCCGGCGACGGCTTCTACCAGAAGCGGTTGCCCAAGGGCGCGCCGACCTGGGTGCAGACTGCCGAGATCACCTTCCCCAGCGGGCGGACCGCGGACGAGATCTGCCCGACCGAGGTCGCCGTCGTCGCGTGGGCGGCGCAGATCGGCACGCTGACGTTCCACCCGTGGCCGGTCCGGACCCCGCTGCTGGAGAACCCCGACCAGCTGCGCATCGACCTGGACCCGCAGCCCGGCACGGACTTCGCCGACGCCCGGACCGCCGGGCACGAACTGCGAGCACTGCTCACCGAGCTCGGTTACACCGGCCACCCCAAGACGTCGGGCGGGCGCGGCCTCCACGTCTACGTGCCGATCCGGCCGGACTGGTCGTTCACCCAGTGCCGCAGAGCGGTGATCGCGGTCGGCCGGGAGCTGTCGCGCCGGATGCCCGACCAGGTGACGGTCAACTGGTGGAAGGAGACCCGCGGGGTCCGGGTCTTCGTCGACTACAACCAGATGGC
>CAXTBU010000026.1:27768-38320 GCA_964242885.1 uncultured Actinomycetales bacterium | reverse complement strand
CGGTCAGCGACCACAACGCCGGCTCGCCGATCTCGTCCAGAGCACCGCTCACCACATCGAGCGCGCGCTGCAACGGGTGCAGCAGCTCGACCGTGGCGGTGGACATGACACGAACGCTACGGACCCCCACCGACAGAACCAGAGATCACCGCTCGCAACCGCTCCGTGACCGAACCGGCGCGGACCACCACGAGGCAGGCGACTACAGGTAGCGCAGCGGGTCGAAGTCCTCCAGAGCGATGATCCGGACGCGGGGGAGCACGACGTTGAACGCGCGGACCCGGTCCTCCAGGTCGAACACCGTCAGTCCGTCGTTGACCAGCTCGGCGAACCCGGAGTTCACGAACTCGCGGAACGCGAGCAGCCCGACCCGCCGCTCCCCGTCCAACAGCGTCCGCATCTGCGGCAGGAAGTCACCGTCGTGGCTGGCCAGCAGCACGTCGGCGTCGCGGGGGACCAGCGCGTCCAGCGTGCGCTGGATGCCGATGTCGACGACCTTCTCCGTCGAGGACCCGGCCAGCGGGATCGGCGTGAAGCCGATCGCCAGCAGGGCCTGCACGAACGACATCGGCAGCGACCCGTTGCTGGCGTTGAGGAAGAACAGTCCGGTGACCGGCTGGCCCCAGGTCTCGGCGGCGAACGTCCGGATCCGGTCCCACCGCGGGCGCTGGTCCGGCGTCGGGCGCCCGGACAGGATCGAGCTGCCGAGGGTGGCGTCGATGTTCTCGCCGTCCACGAGCAGGTAGGTACGGCGTTCCTGCTCAGCGGCCCCGACCGTCACGCGCAGCAGCGTATCGGCCGGGCTCGGTTCGCCGCCTGGTTCAGGGACGAGCCGGCGCAGCGCCCGCGGGAACCAGCTCGACCCGCAGGATGCGGTCGTCGTCGCCGGCGGCGTCCCCGCGGCCGTCGGTGTTGCTGGTCGTCACCCACAGGGCGCCGTCCGGCGCGCGCTCGACGGTGCGCAGCCGCCCGTACTCGCCCTCGAGGTACGCCACCGGCTCACCGGTGCGCTCCCCGCCCGACACCGGCATCTTCCACAGCCGCTCGCCGCGCAGGCCGGCCATCCACACCGCGTTCCCGGCCGAGGTGATCCCGGACGGCGACGCCTCGTCGGTGCCGAACCAGAACCGCGGCCGCGCCACGCCGTCGCCCTCCGGGCCCTCCGCCGTCGGCCAGCCGTAGTCGGTGCCCGCCCGCAGCACGTTGAGCTCGTCCCAGGTGTTCTGGCCGAACTCGGCGGCGTAGGGGGTGCCGTCGGGGCCGAACGTGATGCCCTGCACGTTGCGGTGGCCGCGGGTGAAGACCGGCGTGCCGCCCGGGTTGCCGTCCGGCACCGACCCGTCGGGGCGGATCCGCAGGACCTTGCCGTTCAGTGACGTCTCGTCGGGGCTGTTCTCCCGCTCCGAGGCGTCGCCCGTGCCGATCCACAGGTTGCCGTCCGGGCCGAACTGGATGCGGCCGCCGTTGTGCACCGAGGCCTTCGCGATACCGGCCAGCACGACGCGCTCCTGCTCCAGTGACCGCACGTCGTCGGCGATCCGCAGTGCGACGACCCGGTTCTCCGACTCGGCCGTCAGGTAGGCGAAGACGGTCCGGTCGGTGGCGAACGCCGGGGACGCGGCGAGCCCGAGCAGGCCGCCCTCGCCTCCCGCGTCCACCCCGGGGACGGTGCCGACCGGCGTGGCCCGACCGCCGGCGGCGGGGACGTGCACGATCCGGCCGCTGTCCCGTTCGGCGACCAGCGCCGAGCCGTCGGGCAGGAAGGTCATGCCCCACGGCACGTCGAGGTCGCGGGCCACCTCGGTGACCCGCCCGGGCACGAGGTCGACGGCCGCTGATGCCGTCGGGGCCGGTGATGTCGCGGGCGGGGGGACGGCCGCGGGCGGGGGGACGGCCGCCGATGCGCTGGGCGACGCGGTCGGGACGCCCGTCTGAGCCGCGCTCGGCGCCGCGCTCGGCGACCCGGTGACCGTCGCCGCGGGCCCGGACCCGGCCGGGTCCGACCCGGAGCAGCCGGCGAGCAGGGCGAGCACGGCGGAGGCAGCGAGGGGCAGACGCAGAGGCAGGCGCAGGCGGGTGGCGGCGGGCACGTGCGGTCCAACGACCGGCGGAGCCCGACCGTCCCCGGGCACCGCCGGCCCCGTGACAGGGTTCCCGCGGAACCGCCACCCACCCCACCCGGAGGTCTCAGTCCATGCACGTCTGGCAGCCGTTCGCCGACCTCGAGGACCGGACCGGGCCCAATCCGGCGGGCCTGGACGTGACCGTCTGGGACGGTACCGGCGACCTGCCCGCCGATGCCGGCGAGGTCGAGGCGCTGGTGATGCCGTACCTGTCCGGCGACCGGGTCGAGGAGGTGCTGTCGAAGCTGCCGCGGCTGCGGTTCCTGCAGACGCTGACCGCCGGCACCGACAGCCTGCGCGGCAAGGTCCCGGACGGCGTGCAGGTCGCCAACGCCCGGGGCCTGCACGACACGGCCACCTCGGAGATCGCGGTCACCCTGGCGCTGGCCGGGCGCAACAACCTCCGCGAGTACGCCGACCAGCGGGCAGCCGGTGTGTGGAGCGTCGTCGGGCAGCGGCCGGGGCTCGCCGATGCCCGGGTGCTGCTGGTCGGCTACGGCTCGATCGGCAAGGCGGTGCTGGCCCGCCTCACACCGTTCGAGTGCGACGTCACCGTCGTGGCCCGGACCGCGCGTACCGAGGACGGCCGGCAGGTGCACGGCTTCGAGGAGCTGCCCGAGCTCGCGGCCGCCGCCGACGTCGTGGTGCTCGTCGTCCCGCTCACCGACGACACCCGCGGCATGGTCGGCCCCGACGTGCTCGCCCGGCTGCCCGACGGCGCGCTGGTGGTCAACGTCGGGCGCGGGGCGCTCGTCGACACCGACGCCCTGGTGGCGCAGCTGCAGAGCGGCCGGATCGGCGCCGCCCTCGACGTCGTCGACCCCGAGCCGCTGCCCGAGGGCCACCCCCTGTGGTCCGCGCCGGGGCTCGTCCTCACCCCGCACGTCGGCGGCCACGCGCGGGCGTTCGAGCCCCGCGCTCGCAGCTACGTCGCCGGCGTGCTGGCGCGCCTGGCCGCCGGCGATCCGCCGCTGAACCTCGTCGACGGGCTCTAGTCGTGCAGCCGGGAGGCGGGCCGACGGTGCTCGACACCACCGCCCGGCAGCTGCTGGCGGCGACCGCCCGCGCCCAGGCCGACGGCCGGGTGCCGTCGCTGGTCGCCGCGGTGGTCGCCGACGGCGGTCTGGCGTGGAGCGCGGGGCGGGGCCGGTTCGAGGCGGGCGTGGACCCGGCCGACGTGCAGTACCGGATCGGCTCGATCACCAAGACGTTCGCCGCCGTGTTGGTGATGCGGCTGCGCGACGAGGGCCGGCTCACCCTCGACACGCCCGTCGGCGAGCTGGTGCCCGGCACGCCGGTACCGGACCGGACCGTCGGGCAGCTGCTCGGTCACGGCTCGGGGCTGCAGGCGGAGACGGCCGGGCCGTGGTGGGAGCGCAGCGCCGGCCGGGACTGGCCGGAGCTGGTCGGGCCGCTGGGCGGCGATGCCGTCCGGCACGCCGCCGGGCGCCGGTTCCACTACTCCAACCTCGGCTTCGGGATCCTCGGCCGCGTCGTGGAGACCCTGCGCGGCCGCGCCTGGGCGGAGTGTCTGCGTGAGGAGGTGCTCGCCCCGCTCGGGCTGCACCGCACGACGCCGGACGCCGCGTCGCCCGCCGCCCGGGGGACTGCCGTCCACCCGTGGGCGCCGGTCACGATGCCCGAGCCGGCGCCGGACTACCGGGCGATGGCGGCCGCCGGCCAGCTGTGGTCGACCGCCGCCGACCTCGGGCGCTGGGGCCGGTTCCTGCTCGGCGACACCGGCGGGGTGCTCGCGCCGGCGACCGTCGAGGAGATGGGCGAGCCCGGCCTGGCCGACGGCGACGGCGGCAGCTACGGGCTGGGACTGCAGATCGAGATGGTCGACGGTCGGCGGCTGGTCGGCCACGGCGGGTCGGTGCCCGGCTTCCTGGCGTCGCTGCTGGTCGACCCGGCCGAGCAGACCGCCGCCGTCGCGCTCGCCGACTCGACCGCCGGACTGGACGCCGGCCTGGTGCCGCGGCTGCTGGGCATCCTGCGCACCGCCGAGCCCCGGGTGGTGCCGGCGTGGCGGCCCCTCTCGGCGAGAGAGCCGGCGGGGGAGCCGGCGCCGCTGGACCTGCTGGGTCCCTGGTTCTGGGGCCCGCGTCCACAGCTGCTGGTGCAGGGCGCCGACGGGCTGCTGGAGCTGCGCGGCCTGGCCGGCGCGTCCCGGGAGTCGCGGTTCCGCCCGACGGGACCTGACACCTGGGTGGGCCTGGAGGGGTACTGGGCGGGGGAGCGGCTCGTGGTGGTCCGCGACGCCGACGGCGCGCCCGGCCACCTCGACGTCGGCAGCTTCACCCTGACGCGGACGCCGTACGAGCCCGGCCCGACCCCCGGTGGCGTCGCGGACGGCTGGGCCTGACGGCGTTCCGGACGCCGCCTACTCGTCGTACTCGCCGGGGCGGAAGGCGCGCAGCACGCAGAACTCGTTGCCCTCCGGGTCGGCCAGCACCACCCAGCTGACGTCCGCCCGCTGCCCGACGTCGACCCGCCGGGCGCCGAGCGCCGCCAGCCGGGCGACCTCCGCCGCCTGGTCGCCGACGTGGCCGGGACCGTCCGGCCGCAGGTCCAGGTGCAGCCGGTTCTTCCCGGCCTTGGCCTCCGGCACCCGCAGGAACAGCAGGTCCGGCGCGACCCCGTCCTGCGGGCTGCCCGCGGGCGGCTCGAGCACGACCTCGTCGGGCTCGTCGACCGTCCGCCGCCAGCCGAGCGCCTGCTCCCAGAAGGCGGCCAGCCGGCCCGGGTCGGCGGCGTCGACGTCGAGGCACTGGATCGACAGGCTCATGCCGCCAAGGGTCGCCAGGTCGGCACGCTGCGTCGACCGCTTTCCGGCCGCCTCGGACGTGTCGGCGCCGCGTCCTACGATCCGAACATGCCTGATGCCCCCGTCGACCAGCCCCAGAACACACCGCTCGCCGCGCCACCGGAGGCGTCCGTGCCCGGGGCGGCACCCGGGGTGGACATCAAGCCGCGCAGCCGGGCGGTGACCGACGGCCTGCACTCCACCGCCAGCCGCGGCATGCTCCGCGCGGTCGGGATGGGCGACGCGGACTGGGTCAAGCCGCAGATCGGGGTCGCCTCGAGCTGGAACGAGATCACCCCGTGCAACCTGTCCCTGGACCGGCTGGCGAAGGCGGTCAAGGAGGGCGTGCACGGCGCCGGCGGCTACCCGCTGGAGTTCTGCACCATCTCGGTGTCCGACGGCATCTCGATGGGCCACGTCGGGATGCACTACTCCCTCGTCAGCCGCGAGGTCATCGCCGACTCGGTGGAGACCGTCATGCAGGCTGAGCGCCTGGACGGCTCGGTCTTGCTGGCCGGCTGTGACAAGTCGCTGCCCGGGATGCTGATGGCCGCGGCGCGGCTGGACCTCGCGTCGGTGTTCCTCTACGCCGGCACGATCCTGCCCGGGCAGCACAAGGGCCAGGACGTCAGCATCATCGACGCCTTCGAGGCTGTCGGGGCCTGTGCGCGCGGGCTGATCAGCCGCGAGGAGGTCGACGCGATCGAGCGCGCGATCTGCCCGGGGGAGGGCGCCTGCGGCGGCATGTACACCGCCAACACGATGGCCTCGGCCGCCGAGGCGATGGGGATGGCGCTGCCCGGCTCGTCCTCGCCACCCGCTGTCGACCGCCGGCGGGACGGGTTCGCCCGCCGCTCCGGGGAGGCCGTCGTCGGCCTGCTGCGCCAGGGCATCACCGCCCGCCAGATCATGACCCGCGGCGCGTTCGAGAACGCGATCGCCGTCGTCATGGCCCTGGGCGGCTCGACCAACGCGGTCCTGCACCTGCTGGCGATCGCCCACGAGGCCGAGGTCGACCTGACCCTCGACGACTTCGTCCGGGTGGGGGAGAAGGTCCCGCACCTGGGCGACCTCAAGCCGTTCGGCCGGCACGTGATGGCCGACATGGACAAGGTCGGCGGCGTGCCGGTCGTCATGCGGGCGCTGCTGGACGCGGGCCTGCTCGACGGGGACTGCCTGACCGTCACCGGGCGGACCGTGGCGGAGAACCTCGCGGACCTGGCCCCGCCGGACGTCGACGGGTCGATCATCCGGACGATGGAGCACCCGATCCACCCGACCGGCGGCATCACGATCCTGTCCGGCTCACTGGCGCCGGAGGGCGCCGTGGTCAAGAGCGCCGGCATCGACGTCGACGTCTTCGAGGGCACCGCGCGGGTGTTCGACGGCGAGCCCGGCGCGATGGCCGCCGTCGAGAACGGGTCGCTGGGCAGGGGCGACGTCGTCGTCATCCGCTACGAGGGCCCCAAGGGCGGCCCGGGGATGCGCGAGATGCTCGCGGTGACCGGCGCCATCAAGGGCGCCGGGATGGGCAAGGACGTCCTGCTGCTCACCGACGGCCGGTTCTCGGGCGGGACGACCGGGCTGTGCGTGGGCCACGTCGCGCCGGAGGCCGTCGACGGCGGGCCGATCGCCCTGGTCCGGGAGGGCGACACGATCCGGCTGGACGTCAAGCTGCGGACGCTGGAGCTGCTGGTCGACGCCGAGGAGCTGGACCGCCGCCGCGCGGCCTGGTCGCCCCCGGCGCCCAAGCACACCCGCGGGGTGCTGGCCAAGTACGCCAAGCTCGTCGGCTCGGCCGCCAACGGCGCCGTCTGCGACTGACGCGCCGCCGGCGACCTTGCCTGGTGGCCGCCGCCTGGTGGCGCCGGGGAGCTCAGTCCCCGGCGGCCAGCAGTCCGCGGCGACGGGCGACCGCCACGGCCTCGGTGCGCCCGGCGGCGGGCAGCTTGGCCAGCACGTTGGACACGTGGACGCTGACCGTCTTCGGACTGATGTAGAGGACCTGGGCGATCTCCCGGTTGCTGCGGCCCTGGGCGACCAGGGCCAGCACCTCCCGCTCCCGGGACGTCAGGTGGTCCTCGCCCGCCTGGGGCGACGCGGGATCGGCGCCGCCGAGCGGTCGGAGCTCGGCCAGCAGCGGCCGGGCTCCCAGACGCCGGGCCACCTCCCGGGCCAGCCGGGCGGGTTCGACCGCCTCGGCCGGACGGCCGACCGCCTGCAGGACCGCGGCCAGCCGGGCTCGGCTGCGGGCCAGCTCGTAGACGTGACCCGACGCGGTGAACGCCGCGCAGCTGTCCACCCACGCCTGCACCAGCTCGTCGCTGCCGACGCGCGCCGGGTCGACGTGCCCGTCCCCGGTGAGCCACCGCAGCCGCAGGCCCTCGGCCTCCACCCGGCCCGCCCAGGCCCGCGTCTCCAGGCCCGGAGCGGACACCGCCGCCGCTGCCCGGCGCGCCGCGGCGAGCAGGAGCCCGCCCGACGCGGCCAGCGCCGACCGGTCGGCCGATCCGGACCGGGTGGCCGCGGCGCACAGCTGGGCCAGCAGCAGGGCGCTGAGCCGCACCCGCCCCTCGAAGTCGGGGTCCTCCCACAGCGCGCCGACGGACGCGACCGCCTCGTCGTGCGCGGCCACGGCGGCCGGCAGGCCCCCCGCGTCCCCGGACAGGTCGACAGCGGCTGCGGTGGCGAGGACCGCGACCATCCCGTCCCGCTCCCACCAGGGCCGCAGCGCCGGGAGCACGTCCGCGGACCCCGCGTCGCCGCGTCCGGCGTGCACCGCCAGGCCGGCCGCTGTCAGCAGTGCCTGCGCCAGCGGCGGCGGCGCCTCGCCCCTGGTGTCCAGCCGGGCCGCCGCCTCGTCCCAGGCGCCCCGCTCGTAGTCGATGATCCCGGCCATCACCCGCGCCTCCAGCCCGTACGGCGCCCACGGCCGACGGAGCTCGGCGGCGCGGGCCGCCGCCTGAGCGAAGGCGGCCCGGGACTCCGAGAGTCGGCGCAGCCCGTACAGCAGGCTGCCCAGGTTGTGCGTGCCGCGAAGCTCCGCGCCGGCATCGCCGGCAGTCCGGGCCTCGGCGACGCTGTTGCGCAGGGACCGCTCGGCCTGCTCGGGCGCCATCTGCCGGGTGACCCGGACCAGGGTCGTCCGGGCGTCGGCGAGCACCGCGGGCAGGTGCAGGGTCCGGGCGAGGTCGGCGGCCTCGCCGGCCCACCGCTCGGCGTCCGCGTCGCGGCCGCGGCTGTCGTTGGCCCGCGCGTGCACCGCGAGCACCCGCGCGCGCAGCGGGCTCGGCTCCCGGGCCGGCGGGAGGTGCAGCGCCTCGGTCGTCAGCTCGAGCGCGTCGACCGGACCGTCGTCCTGCAGCGCGTTGGTCGCCAGGGCGATCAGCAGCAGCACCCGGGACATCGGGTCGGCGGTCGGCGGCAACGCGGCCAGCTGGTCGCGCAGCAGGGCGATCGCGCGCTGGCCGTGCCCCGCCGCAGCGGCGCTCTCGCTCGCGCGCAGCACCAGGTCGACGACGTCGACCCCCGGCCGGCCCGCCCGGCCGGCACCCCGGTCCGCGGCGAGCAGCTCCAGCGCCGACTCGTAGTGGCGGGTCGCCTCGGCCGGGCCGCCGACGGTCATCGCCTCGTCACCGGCCTGGATGCTGGCGGTCACCGCGGTGGCCAGGTCGTTGGCGGCGCGGGCGTGCCGCGCCAGTTCGGCGGCGGTCCCGTCGACCGCGCCGGAACGCAGGACGTCGGCGTACCGGTGGTGCCAGGCGACGCGCTCGCCGGGGAGCAGGTCCTCGTAGACCGCCTCGGCGAGCAGCGCGTGGCGGAACGCGTACCCCTCGCCGCCGTCGGAGACGAGCAGGTGGTGGTCGACGGCAGCCCGCAGCGCGCCGTCGAGCTCGGCCGGCGCGAGCCCGACCACCTCCGCCAGCAGGTCGTGGGGCGCCCGGCGGCCGGCCACCGAGATCGCCCGCAGCACCGTCCGGGCCGTGTCGTCCAGCCGGTCGAGGTTGAGCAGCAGCAGGTCGGCGAAGTCGGCGGGCAACTCGGCCTGGTGGGTGGCGGCGGCGACCAGCTCCTCGGTGAAGAACGGGTTGCCGTCGGCGCGGGCCACGATCCGGTCGACGTCGGGGGCCGTCAGGTCGGTCGGCTCCAACAGGCGGACCAGGTCGCGCACGGCCGGCTCCGGGAGCGGCTCGAGGTGCAGGCGGGTGACGCCGGGCAGCCGCGACCACTGGGCGGCCTGGGCGCGCAGCGGGTGCCGGCGGTGCAGGTCGTCGGTCCGGTACGACGCGACGATGGACGACCGCGCCCGGACCTCGCGGGTCATCAGGAAGGTGAGCAGGTCGCGGGTGGACGAGTCGGCCCAGTGGACGTCCTCGACCACCAGCAGGACGCGCATCGTCCGGTCCAGGCGCTCGAACGCCATCGCGGCCGCGTCGAACAGGTCCGACCGACCGGCCGCGCCCTGCCGGTCCCCGGCGCCGGCGGTGAGCAGCCGGCGGCCGGGCAGCAGCCGGGCGAGCGCGGGCGCGGCCGCGACGAGGTCGTCGACCAGCTCCGCGGACTCCACGGCGAGCCGGCCGAACACCTCGGTGAACGGCAGGTACGGCAGGGCGTCGCCGCCGAAGTCCAGGCAGTGACCGACCAGCACCCGCCAGCCGGCCGCACCCGCCACTTCCTGGAGCTCACCGAGCAACCGGGTCTTGCCGACCCCGGCGTCCCCGGCCAGCAGCACCGCCCCGCCCGGTTCGCTCCCGACACCGACCAGGTCCTGCAGGGCCGCGAGCTCTGCCCGGCGGCCGACCAGGGAACTCGACCGCCGCCGTGGGTCCGACACGCCGCCATCCTCGCGCCCGGCTCCGACAACGGCCGGAGGGGTCCGCAGCGACACCGGCGGGGACACCGGGAGAGCGGTCTCAGAGGGCGTGGCGCACCCAGGTGCGGGCGGCCCGGAGCGCGGACCACCGGCTGGGGCGGGCCGCGGCCTCCCGGCGCCGGGCCGGCGGCCGGTGCACCCGGGCGAAGTCGTCGGCGATCCGTGCCCGGTGGTACTCGAGCTCCGCCTGGTACAGCAGCGTCAGGGGTCCCATGGTCGTTCCTTTCCTCGTCGTCGTGCTGACACCGGGAACGCTGCTCGGCTGAGGAGGGCGGACACATCGGGCGAATGGCGCATCTGCCGAGCGGGCCGGCGGGTCCCACGCGGTCTGAGGAGGGCCGGCGCCCGTCTGAGGTGCCGCGGACGCGGCGGCGAGCCGGTGGCCGGACCGCCGCGCCGTCCACATGCTGGGCACGCCGTCTCGCCGAACTTGACCGGCCGGACAGGTCGGCGCACTCTTGCTCCCATGCAGCGGACCCTCGTACTCGTCAGGCGTGTGGCCTGACGCAGTCCGTCGCGCCGCACGCCGCCCCTCGCCAGCCCGCCCGGGCCGAGGGGCCTTTTTGTGCCGTGGCGCAGGGACACCCGCACAGCCGTCCGACCCGGGCCCGGCAACGCCGCACGACCGCACCACCGCACGCCCAGTCCGTGAACCACCTGGCAGGGAAGGCCCGACCGTGACCCAGACACGAGCACCGGAGGCGTCGGCGGCGCCCAGCGCGGGCGACCCGTCAGCGGGCGGCGTCGCCG
>CAXTBU010000026.1:20406-27668 GCA_964242885.1 uncultured Actinomycetales bacterium | reverse complement strand
CCCCGGGGCCCTCGCCGACGCCGTCCCCGGGGCCCTCGCCGACGCGGTCTCCGAGGCCGCCGCCAGCCCCGAGGGCCTGGACCGCACCCGGGACCTGGCGCGGACCAGCGGGCCCGACCGCGCCGCGGACCGCCCGACGGGCGCGCCGCGCTCCGCGAAGCCGGAGAAGGTCACCGGCGCGCAGAGCATCGTCCGGTCACTGGAGGAGCTCGGCGTCCAGGTGGTCTTCGGCATCCCGGGCGGGGCGATCCTGCCCACCTACGACCCGCTGCTGGACTCCGCGAAGGTCCGCCACATCCTCGTCCGGCACGAGCAGGGCGCCGGCCACGCCGCCGAGGGGTACGCGCAGGTCACCGGCAAGGTCGGCGTCTGCATGGCGACCTCCGGCCCGGGCGCGACCAACCTGGTGACCCCGCTGGCGGACGCGAACATGGACTCGGTGCCGATCGTCGCCATCACCGGCCAGGTCGCCAGCTCCTCGATCGGCACGGACGCCTTCCAGGAGGCGGACATCCGTGGGATCACGATGCCGATCACCAAGCACAACTTCCTGGTCACCGACCCCGACGACATCCCGCGGGTGCTCGCCGAGGCGTTCCACATCGCCGGCACCGGACGGCCCGGGCCAGTCCTGGTGGACATCAGCAAGGACGCGATGCAGGCCCGGACCACCTTCAGCTGGCCCGTCGAGCTGGACCTGCCCGGCTACAAGCCGACGACCAGGCCGCACGCCCGACAGATCCGCGAGGCCGCGCGGCGCATCGTCGAGTCCTGCCGCCCCGTGCTCTACGTCGGCGGCGGCGTCATCAAGGCCGACGCTGCGCCGGAGCTGCTGGAGCTGGCCGAGCTGACGGGCATCCCCGTCGTCACCACGCTGATGGCCCGCGGCGCGTTCCCGGACAGCCACCGCCAGCACCTGGGGATGCCGGGGATGCACGGCACGGTCGCCGCGGTCGGGGCGCTGCAGCGCTCGGACCTGCTGATCACCCTCGGCGCACGCTTCGACGACCGGGTCACCGGGAAGCTGTCCTCGTTCGCGCCGGACGCCGCGGTGATCCACGCCGACATCGACCCCGCCGAGATCGGCAAGAACCGCCGGGTCGACGTGCCCATCGTCGGCGACGCCAAGCTGGTGATCGCCGGCCTGGTCGAGGCGGTCCGCGACGAGCTGTCCGGCGGCCGGACCCTGGACTACTCCGCCTGGTGGACGCAGGTCGACAGCTGGCTGACCCGCTACCCGCTCGGCTACGACACCCCGGACAACGGCGAGCTGGCCCCGCAGTACGTCATCGAGCGGATCGGTGCTCTCGCCGGCCCCGACGCGGTGTACGTGTCCGGCGTCGGCCAGCACCAGATGTGGTCCGCGCAGTTCATCTCCTACGAGAAGCCGCGGACGTGGCTGAACTCCGGCGGCCTCGGGACGATGGGCTACGCGGTGCCGGCGGCGATGGGCGCCAAGGTCGGCCTGCCCGACACGCCGGTCTGGGCCATCGACGGTGACGGGTGCTTCCAGATGACCAACCAGGAGCTCGCGACCTGCGCGCTGGAGGGCATCCCCATCAAGGTGGCCATCATCAACAACGGCAGCCTGGGCATGGTCCGCCAGTGGCAGACCCTGTTCTACGACGGCCGGTACTCCAACACCAACCTGCAGACGCACGCGACCTCGCGCCGGATCCCCGACTTCGCCGCCCTGGCCGAGGCCTACGGCTGCGTCGGGCTGCGGTGCGACTCCGCCGCCGACGTGGACGCCACGATCGCGAAGGCGATGGCCATCACCGACGTTCCCGTGGTCATCGACTTCGGCGTGCACCAGGACGCGATGGTGTGGCCGATGGTGTCCGCCGGAACCGGCAACGACGAGATCCAGTCCGCGCGCAACGTCCGGCCGGAGTGGGACGACGGCGAGGACAACCTGTGAGCCGCCCCGACGAGACGATCTCCGCCGGCCCCGGCGCCCTCACGCACCCGACCCGGCACACCCTGTCGGTGCTGGTGGAGAACACCTCCGGCGTGCTGGCCCGGGTGTCCAGCCTGTTCAGTCGCCGCAGCTTCAACATCGAGTCCCTGGCGGTGGGGGAGACAGAGGACCCGCGGGTCTCCCGGATGACGATCGTGGTCACCGTGGACGATGCGCCGCTGGAGCAGGTGACCAAGCAGCTGCACAAGCTCATCAACGTGCTGAAGATCGTCGAGCTGGACCCGCACGACTCGGTCGAGCACGGGATGCTGATGGTCAAGGTCCGCGCCGACCCGTCCACCCGCGGGCAGGTCCTCGACACGCTGTCGATGTTCCGCGCCCGGGTCGTCGACGTCGCCCCCGACGCGGTGACGGTGGAGGCCACCGGCACGCTGGAGGAGCTCGACCGGCTGCTCGTCGCGCTGGAGCCGTTCGGCATCCGCGAGCTGGTCAAGTCCGGCGTCATCGCGCTGTCCCGCGGCGCCCGCGCGCTGACCGACCGCCCCGTGCGCTCGCTCGACCGCTCTGCCTGACCGCTCCGCGCCGCGAACCCCAGGCGCCACCCCCTGAACCGGAGGACCAGCTGTGCCCGCAGTCATCTACTACGACGACGATGCCGACCTGTCCGTGCTGCAGCAGCGCACGGTCGCCGTGCTCGGCTACGGCTCCCAGGGGCACGCGCACGCGCTGTCCCTGCGCGACTCCGGTGTCGACGTGCGGATCGGGCTGCCCGAGGGCTCGAAGAGCCGGGCCAAGGCCGAGGACGAGGGGCTACGCGTCGTCACCCCGGAGCAGGCGGCGAAGGAGGCCGACGTCATCGGCATCCTGGTGCCGGACCCCAAGCAGCGCGGCCTGTACGCGGACGCCATCGAGCCGAACCTCAAGGACGGCGACGCGCTGTTCTTCAGCCATGGCTTCAACATCCGCTACGGCTACATCAAGCCCCCGGCCGGTGTGGACGTCGCGATGGTCGCGCCCAAGGGCCCGGGACACCTGGTGCGGCGCGAGTACTCCGCCGGGCGCGGCGTGCCCGTCGCGGTCGCCGTCGAGCAGGACCCGACCGGCGACGCATGGCCGCTGGCACTGGCGTGGGCCAAGGGCATCGGCGGGCTGCGCGCCGGCGGGATCCGGACCACCTTCACCGAGGAGACCGAGACCGACCTGTTCGGTGAGCAGGCGGTGCTCTGCGGCGGGATGTCCCACCTGGT
Source organism: uncultured Actinomycetales bacterium (assembly GCA_964242885.1). GTDB lineage: Bacteria > Actinomycetota > Actinomycetes > CAXTBU01 > CAXTBU01 > CAXTBU01. Next base: position 24,500 of record CAXTBU010000026.1, on the reverse strand, counting down.
GCAGACCGGCTTCGAGGTGCTGACCGAGGCCGGCTACCAGCCGGAGATCGCCTACTTCGAGGTGCTGCACGAGCTCAAGCTGATCGTCGACCTCATGTACGAGGGCGGGATCGCCAAGCAGCGCTGGTCGATCTCGGACACCGCCGAGTACGGCGACTACACGACCGGACCGTTCGTCATCGACGCCAGCGTCAAGACGCGGATGCAGGAGGCCCTCGGCGCGATCACCAGCGGCGAGTGGGCTCAGCGGTTCATCGCCGACCAGGACGCCGGGGCGCCGGACTTCGCGGCGCTGCGCGCCAAGGAGCAGCAGCACCCGATCGAGGAGGTCGGCGCGCGCGTCCGCAGGATGATGCCGTGGATCGCCAGCGGCGACACCGACTACACGGAAGGCTCTGCCGCCCGCTGACGCGGCACCCGGTTGCCGGTATCGACGGACAAGGGCCCTCAAGACGGGTGAACGGCGTCTTGAGGGCACTTCCGTGTCGATTCCGGACACCCCTGGACCGTGGCCGTTGTGCACCGATCAGCGGGCCGGGCAGGGTCGGTCAGCGGAACGCCGCCGACGCTTCGGACGTGGATCCCGTCGAGGCACTGCGCCGGTCGTCCGGGCTCGCGACCCGCGCGCAGCTGCTGGCCCTGGGGGTGCCGCGCCGGGGTCTGGAGTCGGCGGTCCGCGACGGCGAGCTGGTCCGCCGGGGACGTGGGTACACCGCGCCGGGCGCGCCGCCCGAGCTTGTCGCGGCCGCCCGTGCCGGCGCCGCCGTCGGCTGCGTCAGCGCGCTCGCGGTCCGGGGCGTCCCGGTCCTCGCACCTGCACGGGTGCACCTGCTGGTCGCGAGTGCGCGGTACGTGCACCAGGTCGTCCTGCACCGCGCCGAGCGCCCGTCGGGTGTGGAGGACCTCGTGCCCGCAGCGGGGCGGGCGGTGCGCTGTCTGCCCCGCCTCGAGGCGCTGGTCGCGGCCGACGCCGTCGCCCGACTCGGTGTCGACACCGACCTGCTCCGGGTGGCCGCCGGTCCCCGGCCCGGTACGGCGGCGCGCTGGGTGCTGGACCACGTCGAGGCGCGCGCGGAGTCGCCGATCGAGTCGGTCCTGCGCGGACTGGTCCTCGACGTGGGCGTCCGCGAGGTCGTCCCGCAGGCCCGGATCCCGGGGGTGGGACGGGTCGACCTGCTCGTGGACGGCTGGCTCGTCCTCGAGGCGGACGGGTTCGCCACCCACGGCACCCGGACCGGCTTCGCCACCGACCGGGAACGCGACGCGGCTGCTGCTGCACTCGGCCTGGTGACGCTGCGGTTCACCCATCCCGACCTGGTGCACCGTCCCGCGGCGGTCACCGCCCGCCTCTGCGCCGTGCTCGAGCGCCCGGTCGGGTCCGCAGACCGGCGACGCCGCAGCCCTCGACGTCCGAGATCGACACGGAAGACCGCCTGAGCGCCCTCGACTGGGCTGCAGAGCCACTTCGCTGTCGATTCGGGACAGTCGAGCGGGGACAGCGGGCGGGGCAGGGCCGGCGGCGGGAGGATCGGGGGGTGACCCCGGAGCCGAAGGCGTGCGCGGTGTGCGGTCGGGAGATCACCTGGCGCAAGAAGTGGGCGCGGGACTGGGAGGAGGTCCGCTACTGCTCCCAGGGCTGCCGCAGTCGGGGGCTGACGAACACCGACCGCTCCCTCGAGGACACGATCCGGGGCCTGCTCGCGAAGCGGGCCGCGACCTCGACCATCTGCCCGAGTGAGGTCGCCCGCCTGGTCGGCGGCGACGACTGGGCCGACCTGATGGAGCCCACCCGCCGGGCTGCCCGGCGGCTGGTCGCGGCCGGCGAGGTGGAGATCACCCAGAAGGGCGCCGTGATCGACCCGAGCACCGCCCGGGGCCCGATCCGGATCCGCCGCGCGCGCCGCTAGCCACCCCTAGCCGTCACCGTGCTCGCTTGCTAGCATCACGTCATGCCGAGCGAGCCGAAGGTGCAGTTCAACGTCTACCTGCCGCCGCAGCTCGTCCGAGCGGTCAAGCACCGCGCCATCGACGACGGCACGTCGCTGTCGGCGCTGGTGCAGCAGGCGCTGACCGCGCACCTGGGGACCGGACCGGCTCCGACCGTGCAGCCGGCCAACGACGAAGGAGACCCCCGATGAAGGTCCTGGCGTTCCGGTACACCGACGACCTCCCACGCATGCAGGCGTTCCTGAGCGCGCTCGGGCTCGACGTCGACCTGGTGTCGGAGTCCGGGACCTACGTCCAGCTCGACGCCGCCGCCGGGGCCGCCGTCCTGCACAGCGCGGCCAGCGCGGACGAACCGACCCCGGCCGGGACGACCGCGATGAGCTTCGAGGCCGACGAGCCGCTCGAGGCCATCCGCGACCGGCTGGCGGCCGCCGGCTTCCCCGGTGCCGAGATCGTCGACGAGTCGTTCGGGCGAAGCCTGCGGATCACCGACCCCGACGGTGTCGCCGTGCAGGTCAACGAGGCGATGTCCGACCTCTACGGCTACCGGGGCTCGAGCGCCGCCACCGCCTGAGCCGCTCTCAGACGGTGGCGGTGTCCGCAGCCATCTCACCGTCCGCGCCAGGCGCGGCGGACTCGGTCGGTGCGGGCGCCGCGAAGGACGGCCCGAACTTGGACAGCGCCCGCATCTTGTTCGTCGCGTCCAGGGCCGCCACCTTGTAGGCCTCGGACAGCGTGGGGTAGTTGAAGACGGTGTCGACCAGGTAGTCGACGTTGCCGCCGCAACCCATCACCGCCTGCCCGATGTGGACCAGGTCGGTGGCGCCGGTGCCGAACAGGTGGACGCCGAGCAGCGACCGGTCCTCGGTGGACACCAGCAGCTTGAGCATCCCGTAGCTGTCACCGGCGATCTGGCCGCGGGCGAGTTCCCGGTAGCGGGCGATGCCGACCTCGTACGGCGTCGCCGACCGGGTCAGGTCGATCTCGTTGCGCCCGACGTAAGAGACCTCGGGGATCGTGTAGATCCCGATCGGCTCCAGCGCGGTCAGCTGGTGGGTGGGCTCGTCGAACGCGTGGTACGCGGCCAGCCGGCCCTGGTCCATCGAGGTCGAGGCCAGCGCCGGGAACCCGATGACGTCGCCGACGGCGAAGACGTGGTCCACCGTCGTCCGGAAGTCGTCGCCGACCTTGATCCGACCGCGGGCGTCGGCGGACAGGCCGGCGGCGCGCAGGTCCAGCTCGTCGGTGACGCCCTGCCGGCCCGCGGAGTACATGACCGTGTCGGCGGGGATCCGCTTGCCGCTGGCCAGCGTCGTCACGGTGCCCATCGGCGAGATCGAGACGTCGGTCACCTCCTCGCCGAACCGGAACGTCACGGCTAGGTCGCGCAGGTGGAACTTCAGCGACTCGATGACCTCGGAGTCGCAGAACTCCAGCATCGTGTCCCGCTTCTCGACCACCGTCACCCGGGTGCCGAGGGCGGCGAACATCGAGGCGTACTCGATGCCGATCACGCCGGCGCCGACGACGACCATCGTCCCGGGGATCGTGTTCAGGTGCAGGATCCCGTCGGAGTCCAGCACCCGCTGGTCGTCGAACGAGACGTGCGCGGGCCGGGCCGGCCGGGTGCCGGTGGCGATGACGACGTTGGCGGCGGTGACCGAGGACCGCTCGGCGCGCAGCGCGGAGTCCACGGCGATCGTGTGCGGGTCCAGGAACCGCGCCGTCCCGCGCATCAGCTCCACCCGGTTGCGCAGCAGCTGCGAGCGGACGACCTCGATCTCGCGGCCGATGACGAACGACGTGCGCGCCAGCAGGTCGGCCATCGTGATGTCCTGCTTGACCTTGTAGCTGGCCCCGTACATGTCGCGCTGGCTCATGCCGGTCAGGAACAGCACGGCCTCGCGCAGGGTCTTGCTGGGGATGGTCCCGGTGTTCGTGCAGACCCCGCCGACGGTGTCGTCCCGTTCGACGACCGCGACGCGCTTGCCGAGCTTGGCCGCGGCGATGGCGGCCTTCTGCCCGCCCGGCCCGGAGCCGATGACGAGCAGGTCGTAGTCGTACACCGGCTCGGCGGGGGCGTCTGCACTGGTCATGGGGTCAGGGTCCGCCCTGTCGGGTGTCGAGGGCAACAGGGAGGCGTGTCG
>CAXTBU010000026.1:11872-20306 GCA_964242885.1 uncultured Actinomycetales bacterium | reverse complement strand
ATCACCCGCAACTGGCTGGACCACGCGGAGGGCTCGGTGCTGGTCGAGTTCGGCCGGACCCGGGTGCTCTGCGCGGCGAGCGCCACCACCGGGGTGCCGCGCTGGCGCAAGGGCTCCGGGCTGGGCTGGGTCACCGCGGAGTACGCGATGCTGCCGCGCGCCACCGACACCCGGACCGACCGGGAGTCCGTCCGCGGCAAGGTCGGCGGCCGTACCCACGAGATCAGCCGCCTGGTCGGCCGGTCGCTGCGCGCGGGCATCGACTACGCGGCGCTCGGCGAGAACACGATCGTCCTGGACTGCGACGTGCTGCAGGCCGACGGCGGCACCCGGACGGCCGCGATCACCGGCGCCTGGGTGGCGCTGGCCGACGCGGTCGCCGTGCTCAAGCACCGCCACGCCGTGCCCGGTGAGCCGTTGCGGGGCTCGGTCGCCGCGGTCAGCGTCGGCATCGTCGGCGGGCAGCCGCGGCTGGACCTGGCCTACGCCGAGGACTCGGCGGCGGACACCGACATGAACGTGGTGATGACCGGCGACGGCCGGTTCGTCGAGGTGCAGGGGACCGCGGAGGCCGAGCCGTTCGACAAGCCGGCGCTGGACCAGCTGCTGGAGCTCGCGGCCGGGGGCTGCGCGGAGCTGACGCGGCTGCAGCTCGCGGCGCTGGCCGAGCCCGCGGCCGGCAGGTGACCCGACTGCTCGTCGCGACCGGCAACCCGGGCAAGCTCGCCGAGTTCCGGGCGCTGCTGGTGCCGGCCGTGCCGGGCCTGGAGCTGGTCGGCACGGAAACGCTGGCCGGCTGGACCGACCCGGTCGAGGACGGCGACAGCTTCACCGCCAACGCCCTGATCAAGGCCCGGGCCGGTGCCGCGGCATCCGGGCTGCCGACGCTCGCCGACGACAGCGGGCTCTGCGTCGACGCGCTGAACCGGATGCCCGGGATCTTCTCTGCGCGGTGGGCCGGCCGGCACGGCGACGCGGTCGCCAACCGCCGGCTGCTGCTGGACCAGCTGGGGGACGTCCCCGCCGATCGCCGCGGCGCGCACTTCGTCGCGGTGCTGGCCCTGGTGACCCCGGACGGGCGCGAGCACACCACCCAGGGGACGTGGCCGGGGCGGATCGCGTTCGAGGAGCTGGGCGCCAACGGGTTCGGCTACGACCCCGTCTTCCTCCCGGCAGACGGTGGCGGGCTCAGCTCCGCCGAGCTCGGTGCCGACCTCAAGAACGCCATCAGCCACCGCGGGCTCGCGGTCGCGGCGGCACTTGCGTCGCTTCGGGCCCTGGTGGACGGGGCGGACCCGGCCGACGGGCCGGACCCGGCGCCTGCCCGGAATCGCTGAGCCCTCCCGCGGCCTTGTACGGGTATGACCTCAGCACAGACAGAGCACACCGACGTCTTCCAGCTCGGCGGGGACCTGCCCGTCCACCGTCTCGGCTACGGCGCCATGCAGATCACCGGCGACGGGATCTGGGGCGAGCCGGCCGACCACGACGGGGCGATCGCGGTGCTCAAGGCCGCCGTCGAGCTCGGCGTCGACTTCATCGACACCGCGGACGCCTACGGCCCGGACGTCTCCGAGCGGCTGATCGCCGAGGCGCTGCACCCCTACCCCGCGGGCCTGGTCATCGCGACCAAGGCCGGCAACACCCGCACCGGCCCGAACGAGTGGATCCAGGTCGGACGCCCCGCCTACCTCAAGCAGCAGGTCGAGCTCAGCCTGCGCAAGCTCAAGCTCGACCGGATCGACCTCATCCAGCTGCACCGCATCGACCCCGAGGTCCCGGTCGAGGACCAGGTCGGCGCCTTCGCCGAGCTGAAGGAGCAGGGCAAGGTCCGCCACATCGGCCTGTCCGAGGTCAGCGTCGAGGAGCTCCAGCAGGCCCAGAAGGTCACCGAGATCGCCAGCGTGCAGAACCGGTACAACCTGACCGACCGCACGAGCCAGGCCCTGCTGGAGCACTGCACGCGTGAGGGCATCGCCTTCATCCCGTGGGCGCCGGTGGGCAACAAGGAGCTGACCGGCCCGGACAGCCCGGTCGGGGAGATCGCCCGCGAGCAGGGTGCGACCCCGTCGCAGGTCGCGCTCGCGTGGCTGCTGGCCATCTCGCCGGTCGTGCTGCCGATCCCGGGCACCAAGAGCGTCGAGCACCTCAAGGAGAACCTGGGTGCGGCCGACGTGAAGCTGTCCGAGGGCGACATCAAGCGCCTGAACGACCTGGTCTGACCGACCCCCGCCTGGACGCCCGGCGCCGCAGCCTCCCCGGCTGCGGCGCCGGACTGCGTCCGGGACCGGCGGCCGTTCGGCCGTTCGGCCGTTCGGGCCGGGTGGTGCCGGAGGGCACTCGGGGACACTCTCCCTTGACGCCGTCGACGAGGCGAAGCTCTGCCCACGAGCCGGCGGCGGTCTCTACCGGGTCCAAGTGAAGGTGGCGAACGCCCCCGGCGCCAGCACCGCGGGGAACCCCTGCTGGCGGCCACGGTCAACCACCGCGAACCGCTTCGACGCCGTGGAGTTGTTGAACACCGCGAGCGCTGCCGACCCGTCGGGGTTGAGGTAGGCCACCGACTGGAGGGTGCGACTGGCCCGGCCGGTTCCGTACGTCGTGGAGTCCACCCGCCGCGCGCCCAGGCGTACGGCACGGCCGAAGTGGCTCATCAGGTAGAACTCCACGTTCCGGGTCACGTCGCTCAGCCGCGGCCCGTCGATGCTGACGACGCCCTTGCGACCGGTGCTCTGGATCGTCGGCGTGCCGTCGCTGCGGAGCGCGGCGTTCCACATCGTCACCGAGCGAGCACCGCTCCGCATCGACGAGATCGTCCAGTCCGACCCGATCTTCTGCATCGCGACCTGCCCGACCTCGCGCGCAAGCGTCCGGTACTCGGTGTTGTGCTGCGCAAACCGCTGGTAACGGGCCCCGACGGTGGGTGAGCCGCCGTACGCGTGCCACGCGATGCCCTCGACGTACTGGGCCGCGGGGGACGCGAGGAGGGCGTCCAGAGCGTGGGTGTCGGACCAGTTCCAGTCGAGGGCCCACAGCCGGGTGGTGAGTGGCCCGTCCGCGAGCAGCCGGCCCAGCGTGGACACGACCGTGGCCATCACCGGGTCGGTCGTCAGCATGGACGGGTAGCTCGTGACCTGGCCGGGCTCGTTCTGCGGGGTCACCGCGTACACCGGGATGCCCTCCGCCTGGTAGGCGACCAGCGCCTTGTACAGGTAGGTCGCGTACGCCTGGGCGTAGCGGGCCTGCAGCCGGCCCCCCGCGTAGGCCACGGCCGGGTTCGGGATGTCCTCCTTCATCCAGGCGGGCGCGGTCCAGGCCGCCGCGATGATCTTCACGCCCGGGTTGATCTGCCGGATCAGCCTGAGGACCGGGATGATGTACGCCCGGTCCCGGTCGATGAACACCCTGCTCATCGCGGGGTCGAAGGTGTCCCGGTAGGTGTACGGCTCCACCGAGGAGAAGTCCGACGAGCCGAGACAGATCCGCACCGTGGACCAGCCGTTGGACCCGAACATCTCCGTCAGCAGGGCCAGGCGGTCGGTCGGGTCCATCGCCCACAGCAGGGACGCGGCGCTGTCGGTGATCGCTGCTCCCACCCCGTCGAAGGGCTGCCCGAGCACAGTGGTGTCGACCGTGATCGCGCCGGCGGGGATCTCGCTGCCCCTGGCGAACGGGGGCGGGGTGTACGGCTTCATCCGCTGGGACAGGTCCGTGGTCGTCGTCCACTGCTGGGCCTGCATCGGGGCGGTGGCGGCGTGCGCGGTCGACCCGCGTTGGGGCAGTGCGGCAACAGCAGCGCCGCCCAGGCCCGCCAGAAGGACCGCCCTACGGGTCGGGTTGCCTCTCCTGGTGCCCGTTTCCTGTCGGCGAGCCGGTGGCCTCATACCGGGTACATCGGCTGCCGGACGAGAGTGAGCAGTGATCTACCGGAGGTTTCTCGGCTCTCTCCCGGTGGCGGCAGCCGGTCAGCACTGGCGTGCGCGGACCGAGGCCATGAGCCGACAGCGGGCACCCGATCCGCCCACGCGCGTCAACCCAGGCCGATGGCGCTCTGGTCACATGGGTGCGGGAGGAGGGACTCGAACCCTCACGTCTAGGACACCGGAACCTAAATCCGGCGCGTCTGCCAGTTCCGCCACTCCCGCGCACCGCTGGGCCGAGCGTACGAGGCGCGGCCGGGTGGCGGCCGGCCGATTCCGGCACGCCGCGGGAGGATGGCAGACGTGCCCCGCCCGCTGCCCGCTGCGCTCGCCGACCTGCGGCTGCTGCTGCTCGGCGACGGGCTGGTCCGTGCGGTCGCCACCGGCCGGCGGCGAGGGCAGCCCGAGCCGGCCGCCGAGCGCGTCGAGGTCCGGCCGGTCACGCTGCGGTCCGGGCCGAACCTGCAGCTGTTGTCCCGGACCGGCCCCCGCGTGACCACCGAGAACGCCGCCCGCGGTCCGGCCGCCGAGGCGTCGGTCGACGCCCTCCTCGCCGAGCCGTTCGCGAACTGGCACGTCGACACCGTCGAGGAGACCGTCCAGGTGCGGGTGACCAAGCGCGGCGACGCGCAGCTCCACCGCGGAGCTCCCGAGCAGAGCCGGACCACCGACGCCGGCGCGCCCGCCGCCCAGCCGGGCCTGGCGCACGACCGGGTCAAGGCGCACGACCGGGTCAAGGCGCACCTGCTGGACCCGGGCGACCCGCTGTTCACCGCACTCGGTGCCGGGGCGGACAAGCGCCGACAGGTCGACGCGTTCGTCCGGCTGCTGGCCCCCGCGGCGACGCAGGTCCTCGACCGCTCGACCGCACCCGAGCTGCGCGTCGTCGACCTCGGCTGCGGCAACGCCTACCTCACCTTCGCCGCCCACCGCTGGCTCACCGCGGAGGCGGGTCGGCTCGGGAGAGCAGTGCACACGGTGGGTGTCGACGTGCGCGAGGACCTGGTGGCCCGCAGCCGCCGGCTCGCCGACGAGGCCCACCTGCCGGGACTGGACTTCGCGGTCGGCACCATCGCCGTAGCGGACCCGCTGCCGGCCGGCGAGCTCCCGGATGTCGTACTGGCACTGCACGCCTGCGACACCGCCACCGACGAGGCCCTTGCCCGGGCGGTCCGGTGGCAGTCCCCGCTGGTGCTCGCGGCCCCCTGCTGCCACCGGGACGTCCAGCGTCAGCTGCGCGCCGCCGACTCGCCCTTCCCGGCGCTGACGCGGCACGGGATCCTGCGCGAGCGGTTCGCCGACGTGCTCACCGACGCCCTGCGCGCGCTGGTGCTCCGGATGCTCGGGTACCGGGTGGACGTCGTGGAGTTCGTCGACTCCGCCCACACCCCGCGCAACGCGATGCTGAGAGCGGTGCGCACCGGTGCCGCGCCCGCTGCCGACACGGTCGCGGAGTACCGGGAGCTCACCTCGACCTTCGGCGTCTCACCCGCGTTGTCCCGGATGCTCGCCCCAGAGCTGGACGCCGTTCTCGCGAACCCGTAGCCGCCTCAGCGACCCGGCCGGCCGGCGGCCGGGAGCACGTCCGCCACCGCGCCCGCGGGCATCGGCCGTCCCAGCAGGAAGCCCTGCGCGCGGGCGCACCCCATCGCGGTGACGACCCGGAGCTGCTCGGCGGTCTCGACGCCCTCGGCGACGACCTCGAGTCCCAGGTGAGTGGCCATCGAGACCATCGCCTGCACGAGGGCGGTGGTGGCGGGATCGGCCGGCAGCGGAGCGACGAACGACCGGTCGATCTTCACGGTGGACGGGGCGATGTCCCGGAGTACCGAGAAGGACGAGTAGCCGGTGCCGAAGTCGTCGACCACCAGGCCGACGCCGGCCGCGCGGAGCCGACGCAGTGCGGTACGGGTCGGGCCGGCCTGGTCCATCGCGCTGCTCTCGGTGATCTCCAGCTCCAGCGCGGCAGGCGGCAGGTCGTGGCGGGCCAGCGTCGCGAGGACCTGGCCGGGGAACCCGTCGGCGAGCAGCTGCCGGAACGACACGTTGACGGCCACCCGCAGGTCCGCGGCACCCGTCCGTCGCCAGCCCGCCAGGTCGGCGCAGGCCCGGTCCAGCACCTGCAACCCGAGCTCGTGGATCAGGCCGGTCTCCTCCGCGATCGCGATGAAGTCGACCGGCGGGACGGGCGCCCCCGCGGGGTGCGACCACCGCGCGAGCGCCTCGACCGCGCCGAGCCGACGGTCCGGCAGGCCGACGATCGGCTGGTAGACGACCTCGATCTCGTGATCGGTGAGCGCCCGGCGCAGCGCCGCCCGCCGGTGCAGCCGCTGGTGGGCCTGGGCGCGCAGTGGCTCGTTGAAGACCTCACGCCGGTTGCCGCCGCGGTGCTTGGCCTGCTGCAGCGCCGCATCGGCCGCCCGCAGCAGCTCCTCGGCCCGCAGGATCGCCGCCGAGCGGCTGATCCCCACGCGCTCGGTGGCGGCGGAGCGCTCGGTCCCGAGGACCGCGATCCCGATGCTGACGGTGATGTCCACCTCGCGGTCGCCGTCGACGTATGGCCGCGCGAGCACCTCGACGAGCCGGTCGGCCACCCCGACGGCCTCCTCCGCGTCGGGGATGTCGTCCAGCAGCACGGCGATCTCGTCACCGCCGAGGCGCGCCACGGTGTCCGTCGGACGCACGGTGGCCTGGATGCGGTCGGCGACAGCGACCAGCAGCCGGTCCCCGACGTCGTGACCGAGTCCGTCGTTCACGCTCTTGAAGCCGTCCAGGTCGCAGAAGAACACGGCGCACAGCGGGTCGGGCCGGCGGTACGCCCGGTGCACCGCAGCGGTCAGCCGGTCCAGCAGCACCCCTCGGTTGAACAGCCCGGTCAGCGGGTCCCGCATCGCCGCCTGAGCAGCGGTCGTGGCGTCGGCCTGGCGGTCGGTGACCAGGGCGCCGAGCAGCAGCGCGGCGAGGGTGAAGGTGACCAGCCCGAACTGCAGCCGCAGCGGCCGGTCGGCGATCGTGTCGCCGACCAGCGCGACGGCCAGGACGTTGGTCAGCAGCGCCGCCCCGACGGCGCGGGCGAAGCCCCCGCGGACCGCGGCCCAGGTGATCGGCACGTAGACCAGGTAGGTGAAGTCGAGGCTCTGCTCGACGCGTCCGCCATAGGCCAGGAGCACGGTGGCGACCAGCAGCACCACCTGCCCGGACGTCTCCAGCCGCCCGGGGGACCCGGCGGGCGGGCGGGCCGGCAGGGCAGGCCGGCTCCGGAACAGCGCAGGGAACCGGCGGGCGGCCACCAGCAGCGCCGGTGTCAGGACGCCGATCCCGTTGGCGCTGCCGGCCCAGAACCCCGCGACATCGGTGGGCAGCGCGGACCAGGCGCGCAGGCCCGACATGTCGTACTGCACGACCTGTCCCGCCGCGACGAGCAGCGGGCCCGCAACACACCCGATGCCGACGAACCAGCTGACGTCCCGCCAGGTCGGCAGGCGCGGGTCCAGCCGGACCCGGACCAGCAGGAACGCGACGCACCCGACGTACACGAGCGTGGTCCACGCCGCGCGGGCGAGCACATCGACCCACGCGGCGTCCGGCGTGATGCCGAGCAGTTTCGCGAGCACGTCCGTCAGCGGCAGCAGGACGGCGTAGCGCAGCCCGAAGACCAGCAGCAACGCGAGGGTCAGACCGGTCGGCGGGTACCACAGCGAGATCCCGCCGCCGATCTGGAACACCGACGCCACCCTCGCCAGGACCAGCCAGAGCGCCAGGTAGGCCACCGCCAACGCGGCCGCCCGGGCGCCGGGGAGCCGTCGCAACCTCGAGGTGCTGGTCGCGATGCGGAGGGCGCCGGGGGTCGGTCCAGCGGATCGAGCGCCCACGCCCTGTCCCGGCCGTCGTCCCGAGCGCCTGCCGGGACGCCTACAGGCCCAGGTCGCGGCGCAGCTTGGCGACGTGTCCGGTGGCCTTGACGTTGTACATCGCCATCTCGACCCGGTTCTCGGCGTCGAGGACGAACGTCGACCGGACAACCCCGCGGACCTTCTTGCCGTACAGCGACTTCTCGCCGTAGGCGCCGTAGGCGGTGAGCACCGCGGCGTCCGGGTCGGCGAGCAGCGGGAAGGTCAGGCCGTCGCGCTCCCGGAACTGGGCGAGCTTGTCCGGCGTGTCCGGGCTCAGGCCGACGACGCGGACGCCGGCCGCGGCCAGGGCGTCGAGGGAGTCCCGGAAGTCACACGCCTGGGTGGTGCACCCCGGGGTCATCGCCGCCGGGTACACGTAGAGGACCGTCCGGGACCCGGCGAGGTCGGCCAGCGAGACCGTCCCCCCGGTGTCGTCGGACAGCGCGAAGTCCGGCGCCGGGTCGCCGGGGGAGAGGCGGACGGGGGCGGCGGCGTCAGCGGCGGGAGCGGTGGTCACGCAGCCAGTATCGCCGCCTACGATCAGCGGCCGTGGCGGTCCTGGCAGGTGCTCGGTCGCGGGCGACGCGCCGCGGGTCGGCGCCGGTACCCGAGACGGTGGCG
>CAXTBU010000026.1:9392-11772 GCA_964242885.1 uncultured Actinomycetales bacterium | reverse complement strand
TGCTCGGTCGCGGGCGACGCGCCGCGGGTCGGCGCCGGTACCCGAGACGGTGGCGGTACCCGAGACGGCGCCGGTACCCGAGACGGTGGCGCCGCCCGAGGCGGCAGGGTCGGCGAGACTGGCGGGCCCGGTCGGCCCGCCCGGCCCGGCTCCGCGGCGGATGCTGCGCGACATCGTCCGGATCTTCCGCGACCCGCTCGCCTACCTCAGCGGCATCCGTGCCGAGTTCGGTCCGGTGGTCGCGTTCCCGACGCAGCCGACTCCAGCGTGGCTCGTCGACGACCCCGACGCCGTCGACCGCGTGCTGCGGACCAACGCCGGGAACTACACCAAGCAGACGGTGCAGTACGGCGCGCTGTCGTTGCTGACCGGTGACGGACTGCTGACCGCGGACAACCCGGGGTGGCTGCCGCGGCGCCGCCAGGTGGGGCCCGCCTTCCACCGGCGCACGCTGGACCGCCTGGTCGGCTGCGTCGCCGCGGCGGCCGACGGCCTCGACGCCGAGCTCGCCGCCGCGGTGGTCACGCGGCCGGGCACGCGGCCGGGCAGGCTTTCCGGACCCACCCGGGTCGACATCGACGGTCCGCTGATGCACGCCACCCTCGACGTCGTCAGCCGGGGCCTGTTCTCCGCCGAGCTCGGCGCCCGCGGCAGGTCCGCTGCCCGCGGCGGTTCCGCTGCCAGCGGCCGGTCCGCTGCCCGCGGCAGTGCTGCTGCCGGCCCGGACATCGCCGGCGCGGTGCTGGACGGCCTCGAGGAGGTCCTGCGGCGGGCCACCCGCCCGCTGCACGCACCGCGCAGCTGGCCGACTCCGGGCAACCGGCGGCTGAACCGCTCCCTGGCCACCCTCGACGCCGCGGTGGACCAGGTCGTCACCAGCCGCGCAGGCGCGCCGGCGCCGGCCGAACCCGACGTCCTGGACCTGCTGCTCGCCTCGGTGGACGACCCGCGCGGCGTCCGCGACGAGGCGGTCACCCTCGTCGTCGCCGGCCACGAGACGGTCGCGAGCGCGATGGAGTGGGCCGCGCACCTGCTGGCGACCCACCCCGACGTGCAGGAGCGGGTGGCCGCCGAGGCGGCAGCCGTCCTCGGGGGGCCGGGCACCCCGACGCTGGCCGACGTCGCCCGCCTCCCCCTGGCGCGGGCGGTCCTCGACGAGACGCTGCGGCTGTACCCGCCGGCGTGGGTGGTCACCCGGCGCGCGACCGCCGACGACGAGCTCGCCGGTCACCGGCTGCCGGCCGGCACGCTGGTGATCGTGAGCCCGTGGGTCCGGCACCGGGACGCGGGCGTCTGGGACGACCCGGCGGCGTTCGACCCCGGTCGTTTCCTCGGCGCCGACCCGGGGGCCGGTGCCGACGGGGAGCCCCGCACCCCCCGGCCCACGGCGGCCTACCTGCCGTTCGGGATCGGGCCGCGGCTGTGCATCGGGCGCGACTTCGCGCTTCTCGAGGCGACCGTGCTGCTGGCGCGGCTGACGCTGCGCTGGCGGCTGGCGCCGGTGCCGGGTCACCCGGTGGCACCGTCGCCCCGGGTGACGGTTCGCCCGCGCGGTGGGCTGCCGCTGCTCGTCAGCCCGCGCTGACTCCTCGTCAGCCCGCACCGACTCCTCGCCAGCCCGCGCTGGGCCGGGCCGCCCCGGACGGGTCCGGGGCGCTCAGCCGGCGTCGAGGACCTGGGCCAGCAGCAGCTCGTAACGGGCGGCCAGCGCGGCCGGCTGCTCACCGGGGAGCTGGCTGACCGGCACGGAGAACTCCTGGGCCCGCGACACGGCCGCCCGGTCCGGGATCGGCGGGTCCAGCAGCCGGTCCCCGAACAGCGACCGCAGCTCGCCGACCCGGAACCGGTGCTCGGGGCTGCGCTCCCGGTAGCGGTTGACGACGATCCCGGCGTGGCGCAGGTCGGGGTTGGACGGCGCGGCGTCCCGGACGGCCCGCACGGCCATGTCGGCGCCCTGCACCGCGAACAGGCCCGGCTCCGTGACCACCAGCGCGCGGCCCGCGGCGGCCAGTGCGTTGCGTGTCAGCCGGCCCAGGCTCGGCGGGCAGTCGACGAGCACCAGGTCGTAGGAGGGCGCGTGGCGCAGGGCCGTGCGCAGCCGGTTGCGGCGCTTGGCGTCCGGGGCGGGGTCGTCGAAGGCGCCGGTGCGCTCCGAGCCCGGCAGCAGGTCGACGACAGGCCCGGCCAGCGGCGGCGTCCCGTCCAGCCCGCTGCTCCACCGCGACGCGGTCAGCGCGGCCGCCACGGTCTCGGCCGACGGGTCGGCCAGCACCCCGGCGACGTCGGGGGTGACCTCGGCGCCCGGGAACACGGGTGCGGACCCGGTCAGCGCCGTCGTCGCGTTGGCCTGCGGGTCCAGGTCGACGACGAGCGTGCGCGC
>CAXTBU010000026.1:2623-9292 GCA_964242885.1 uncultured Actinomycetales bacterium | reverse complement strand
CACGGGGCTGACGCTGGGGGCCACGCGGCCGACCGTAGGGCAGGAACGCGCCGCGGCGCGACGGCTCGACCGGCCTCCTCGCCTACGCTTGGCGCACGTCAGCTGACGATCCCGCGTGGGAGAGATCCCGCCGGTGGTCCCGGGCGCCCTAGGCGTCGGCCCGGGACAGCGGCGGGACGCCGAAGGGGCATTCCTCCCCGGAACCTCTCAGGCACCCGGACTGCGCGGGTCAGGCGGCTGTGGAGCGGTGGTGCGCGCACGCCTGAACGGACGGGCGGTGGGCGGCGCCGTGACACAGGGGAGGACAGCCACGCCCAGACCGCGAGGAAGCGGTCCGGTCACCGCACGGCGCCGCGCAGGTGCCGGTCCGCCCGCCGCGAGGAGCCGTCCCCATGAGCACCGACACCGCGCCCGACCGGACCCGCGACGAGGTCGTCGAAGCCGACGCGACCGACCTGCCCGGTCTGCTGTCGACCCCGATGACGGACACCGCGGCCGACACCCGCGACGACACCCCCGACGACACCTCCGACGGGGCCGGGGGCGCGGTCCCCGACGGCGCCGAGCTCGACGCGGCACCGGAGCAGCCGCCTGCCGACGGGGGCGTCGCAGCGGGCTCGGCAGTCGACGAGGCGCTGGACCGCCGGCTCGACGCGCCCGAGCAGGTCAACGACTTCGCCCGCCGGCACATCGGGCCGGACGACGCGCAGCGGGCCCGGATGCTGTCCGTGCTCGGCCTGGCCTCGGTCGACGCCCTCGTCGACGTCACAGTGCCGGCCGGGATCCGGGACGACGCGCTGCCGGCGCTGCCCGCACCGGCCGGTGAGCAGCAGGCGCTGGCCGAGCTCGCCGGGATCGCCGCCGCGAACCGGGTCACCACCTCGATGATCGGGCTCGGCTACTCCGACACCGTCACCCCGCCGGTGATCCTGCGCAACGTGCTGGAGAACCCGGCCTGGTACACCGCCTACACCCCCTACCAGCCGGAGATCGCCCAGGGCCGGTTGGAGGCGCTGCTCACCTTCCAGACGGTGGTCACCGACCTGACCGGGCTGCCGATCGCCAACGCCAGCCTGCTCGACGAGTCGACAGCGGCCGCCGAGGCGATGACCCTGCTGCGCCGCAGCACCCGGTCCCGGCAGAGCGCGTCCCGGTTCGCCGTCGACACCGACGTCCTGCCGCAGACGCGGGCGGTGCTCGCGACCCGCGCCGAGCCGCTCGGCATCGAGCTCGTCGACGTGGACCTCGACGCCACCGACCCGGCCGCCCTCGGCGTGCTGCTCGCGGGCGACGGCGGAGCGTTCGGGGTGCTGTTCCAGTACCCGGGTGCGTCCGGGCACGTCCGCGACCTCGGCCCGTTCGCGGCCGCCGCCACCGAGGCCGGCGCGGGGGTGGCGGTGGCAGCGGACCTGCTGGGCCTGACGGTGCTGACCCCGCCGGGGGAGTGGGGCGCCGACGTGGTCGTCGGCACCAGCCAGCGGTTCGGGGTCCCGCTGGGCGCCGGCGGCCCGCACGCCGGCTACATGGCGGTCCGCACCGGTCTGGAGCGGATGCTGCCCGGGCGCCTGGTCGGCACCAGCGTCGACGCCGACGGCAACCCGGCGCACCGGCTGGCCCTGCAGACCCGCGAGCAGCACATCCGCCGCGACCGGGCGACGTCGAACATCTGCACCGCACAGGTCCTGTTGGCCGTGATGGCCGCGATGTACGCGGTGTGGCACGGCCCGGACGGGCTGCGCCGGATCGCCGCCCGCGCCCACCGGACCGCGGCCGTCCTCGCGGCCGGGCTGCGCGAGCCGGCGTTCGCCGCCGCGGACGTCCGCATCGAGCACGAGGCGTTCTTCGACACCGTGACCGTGCGCGTCCCCGGGCGGGCGCAGGCGGTGTGGGACGCGCTGCGCACGGACGGCATCACCGCCCGGCTGGTGGACGGCGACCGGCTCGGCCTGGCCGTGGACGAGCGCACCCCGGTCTCGGCGGTGACCAGCATCTGGGCGGCGGTCGCCGGGGCCGTCGGCGTGGCGTCGGTGCCGGACCTCGCCGAGCTGGACGCGCGGACGACGGCCGCCGTGCCGACGCCGCTGCGCCGCACCAGCGCGTACCTCACGCACCCGCGGTTCTCCACCTACCGCAGCGAGACCTCGATGCTGCGTTACCTGCGCCGGCTCGCCGACCGCGACTACGCACTGGACCGCGGGATGATCCCGCTGGGCTCCTGCACGATGAAGCTGAACGCGACCGCGGAGATGGAGCCGGTCACCTGGGCCGGGTTCGCCGGGATCCACCCGTTCGCACCCGCCGAGGACCTGGCCGGCTACGCCCGGGTGGTCGAGGACCTGTCCGGCTGGCTGGCGAAGATCACCGGCTACGCGGCGGTGAGCCTGCAGCCCAACGCCGGCTCGCAGGGGGAGTACGCCGGCCTGCTGGCCATCCGCGCCTACCACCGCTCGCGCGGGGACGACCAGCGCACCGTCTGCCTCGTCCCGGCCAGCGCCCACGGCACCAACGCGGCGTCGGCGGTGATGGCCGGGCTCAAGGTCGCTGTCGTGCCGTGCGCTGACAACGGCGACGTCGACCTGGCCGCGCTGCGGACGCTGGTGGCCAGGCACCGCGACACCCTCGCCGCGATCATGGTGACCTACCCCTCGACGCACGGCGTCTACGAGGCGGGGATCGCCGAGCTCGCCGGGATCGTGCACGACGCCGGCGGCCAGGTGTACATCGACGGGGCGAACCTCAACGCGCTGTGCGGCGTCGCCGGGCCAGGCCACTTCGGCGGCGACGTGTCACACCTGAACCTGCACAAGACGTTCTGCATCCCGCACGGCGGCGGTGGTCCCGGTGTCGGGCCGGTCGCGGTGGCCGAGCACCTGGTGCCGTTCCTGCCCGGGCACCCGATGCACCCGGACGCGGCGCTGCGCGACAGCGCGGTCGGACCGGTGAGCGGTGCTCCGTTCGGCAGCGCGTCGATCCTGCCGATCTCCTGGGCCTACGTCCGGATGATGGGCGGGGCGGGGCTCCGCTCAGCCACCGGCAACGCGCTGCTGTCGGCGAACTACGTCGCCGAGCGGCTGCGCGAGCACTACCCGGTCCTCTACGCCGGCCCGGACGGGCACGTCGCGCACGAGTGCATCCTGGACATCCGGCCGCTCACCCAGGCCACCGGGGTGACCGTGGACGACGTCGCGAAGCGGCTGATCGACCACGGCTTCCACGCGCCGACGATGAGCTTCCCGGTCGCCGGGACGCTGATGGTCGAGCCGACCGAGAGCGAGGACCTCGCCGAGCTCGACCGGTTCGTCGACGCGATGGTCGCGATCCGCGCCGAGGCCGACCGCGTCGGGTCCGGGGAGTGGCCGAAGGAGGACAACCCGCTCGCCAACGCCCCGCACACGGCGGCGATGGTGACGGCGACGGAGTGGTCGCACCCTTATCCCCGGGAGCTGGGGTCGCACCCGGCGGGACCGCACACCGGCGTGGACAAGTACTGGCCGCCGGTGCGGCGGGTGGACGGCGCCTACGGGGACCGGAACCTGGTCTGCTCGTGCCCGCCCGTCAGCGAGCTCGCGGACCTCGACTGAGCGCGAGCTCGTGGACTCCGTCTGAGCCCGCGGGCCTCGACTGAGCGCGCCGACCCGAGGGGGTCAGGCGACCTTGAGCGCCAGCACCGGCGTGGTCGTCGGGGCACCGGTCGGCGACCCGCCGGCCGGCTCCACGCTGACCCCCACCGAGTCCCCGGCCCGGAAGTCCGCGAAGTCGACGGTGGCCGTCGTGTCGTCGGTCAGGAACGTCCTCACCGGTCGCGGCGCGCCCGCGGCGTCGATCAGCCACAGCTGGTAGGTCCGGTCGGCCGTCAGGTCGTCGACGCCGACGAGCAGGACGACCCCGCGGCCCGCGCTGTCGGACACCAGCACGGTGGCGTTGCCGCCGCTGCTGACCCGGCTGGTCTCGGTGCGCATGTCGGCCTGGCGGGTGACCTCCTGGAAGGCCAGCGCCTCCCTGGCCAGTTGCGTCTCCCGGCGCGCGTCACCGAGACGGTCGGCCTGGATGCCGACCACCACGCCGAGCACCAGGACCGCGGCGAGGGCGAAGGCGGTCGCCACCCGCGTGGCGACCCGCTGGCGCCGGGTCCGCTCCAGCGGCACCGGCCGCGCGGGGTCGGGCAGCACGACTGCGGACGACTGGGCCGCGGACGACTGGGCCGCGGACGACTGGGCCGCGGACGTCACAGCCACCGGACCGGGCGCGCCGGCGTTCCGCTGCCTGCCTGTCGCGTCGTCGGACCGCCGGGTGATCGGCGGCAGCTGCCGGGTCTGTGTCGCAGCCAGCAGGACCCGCTCACGCAGGCCGGACGGCGGCTCGGCCGCGTTCGTGGCGCCCAGCAGCGCCGAGACCGCGGACAGCTCGGCCACCTCGCGGGCCTGCGCGGGGTCCTCGTTCAGGTACGCCTCGAACTCGGCGCGCTCGTCGGCTGGGAGGGCGTCCAGCACGTATGCCGCCACCAGGCTGTTCATCTCTGCGCGCATGTTGTCGTCCACCTCCCTCTCCGTCATCGGCAACGCTGCCCTGCAGGGTGTTCGCAGCGGCGGGACACGCGGGTGGCCCGCCGCGGGAACCAATCGGAGCGGACGCGCATCAGGCACCGGTCCCGATGCACTCGCGCAACCGGATCAGGCCGTCACGCATGCGGGTCTTCACCGTGGGCAGCGGGACCCCGAGCAGCTCGCCGACCTCCCGGTAGGTGTAGCCGCCGTAGTAGGCCAGGTCGACCGACTCCCGCTGCAACGCGGTGAGCGTCTCCAGGCAGCGCCGGACCCGCTCGCGGTCCAGCCGGCTGGTGACCTCCTCGACGACCTCGTCGTAGTTGACCGGGATGTCGCGCTGCCCGACCCGGCTGTCACGGTTCGTCGACGCCTGCTCCGACCGCACCCGGTCCACCGCGCGGCGGTGGGCCAGCGTCATCGCCCAGGTCGCGGCACTCGCCCGGTTCGGGTCGAAACGGGCTGCGGTCCGCCACAGCTCGAGGAGGACCTCCTGGGTCACCTCCTCCGACTGCGCGTGGTCGCGCAGCACCCGACGGACCAGACCGAACACTCGCGGCGCCAGCAGGTCGTACAGCTGCGCGAACGCGGAGTCGTCACCGGCGGCGACCCGGGCCATCAGCTCCTCGGCGGGCACCGGCTGTGCCCTGGCCACCGGCTGCGAGCGGGCGTCACCGGCGGACCGGGCGACGCGCCCGGCGGCCTGCTCAGCTCCGCTCACGCGTTGAGTCTGCACCGCAAGTGCCGGCGTTTCCCCTTCGGGCCGCCGTCGACAGGCCGCGGCGCGCCCACTCCCGGCCGGCGCGACAGCCACCAGTCACGGAACGTCCGCGCGTGCGCGCAGGCTGTGGTCGGTGAGCACGAGTGCCGGGCAGTCGCCGCCGACCCATGCGCGAGCCGTGCTCGACGCCGTCGACGAGGTGCCGGTGGGACGGGTGACGACCTACGGGCGGATCGCCGCGCTGGTCCGGTCGCGGACCGGGCAGGGGAGCGCCCGGACCGTCGGGCAGGTGCTGGCCCGCCACGGGTCGGGGACCGACTGGTTCCGCGTCCTGTCCGCCGACGGACGGCTGCCACCCGACGCCGCCGCGGCGCGAGCGGCGCTCACCGCGGAGGGGATCCCGGTGGTCGACGGCCGGGTACGTCCGCTCGGTCGGTACGTCTGGCCGGACCCGGCAGCGAACGGAACCGACGAGTGCGCGCGGCGTCGGTGACACTCCTCGCGCTCTGCAGGAGACTTGGGGGATGAGTGGCCTCTCCCCGATGGCCGGCGGTCGTAACCGCGCCGGACTGCCGACCCCGCCCCAGGGCGAACCGATCGCCGCGTACGCGACCTACGAGCAGGCGCAGCGTGCCGTGGACCACCTGTCCGACGAGCACTTCGCGGTGGAGAACATCACCGTGGTCGGCGAGGGGCTGCAGCTCGTCGAGCGGGTGACCGGGCGGCTGACCTACCCCCGTGCCGCCGGGGCGGGTGCGCTGTCCGGGGCGTGGTTCGGACTGTTCATCGGGCTGCTGCTATCCGTGTTCGGCGGAGGTGGCACCGGCTTCGGCTTCGTCGTCGCCGCGGTCATCCTCGGCGTCGCGTTCGGCGTGCTGTTCGCGGTGATCTCCTTCGCCCTGACCGGCGGTCGCCGCGACTTCACCTCGTTCAGCCAGATGGTCGCCCGCCGGTACGTCGTCCTCTGCCGCGGCGACGAGAGCGGCCGGGCGTACTGGCTGCTGCAGCGACTGTCCGACAACCCGCCGCTGCCCGAGGCCGACGCGTCCATCCCGACGCCCGTCGCCCAGCCGCACGATCCGCAGGGTCAGCTCGGCGACATCCAGCAGCACCACGTCCAGTCGCCGGATGCCCAGGTCCCGGCGGGCCCGAGCGCCGGGAGCACCGCGCTGGGCCGGCCCTCGGGCGACGACCAGTGGTCGGACCCCGACCGCCGCAACTGATCGGATCCGGCAGCGGCCGGGTGCTGGGCGCCTCCGGTCAGCTGCTGAGGCTCTTGTACTTGCGCACCGCGAGCCACCCGAACAGGGCGCCCAGCCCGACGGTCCACGCGATCGACTGCCACACCAGCGACGCGGTGCTCGCCCCGTCGAACAGCGACTGGCGGGCCTCCGGCGGCAGGTCCCC
>CAXTBU010000026.1:0-2523 GCA_964242885.1 uncultured Actinomycetales bacterium | reverse complement strand
AGCCCTGGAGCCAGCTCGGCATCGTGCTCACCGGGACAAACGCGGAGCTGGCGAACGTCAGCGGGAAGACGATCGGGAACGTGGCGGCGTTGACCGCCTCGACGGTGGAGACGCTCATCCCGATCAACGCGTAGACCATCGAGATCGCGGTCGCGAACGCCAGGATCAGCAGCAGCCCGAGGACCAGCCCCAGGGCCGAGTCGGGCCGGAACCCGACGGCGAAGCCGACCGCCACCAGGATCAGCACCTGGACGGTGTTGTTCAGGGTGTCGGAGATCAGGCGGCCGGTGAGCACGGCACTGCGGGCCATCGGCAGGCTGCGCAACCGGTCGACGAAGCCCTTCTGCAGGTCGTCGGCCAGGGCGAAGCCGGTCGTGCCGGCACTGAACAGCGCCGTCTGGACGGCGATCCCGGGGATCAGGTAGGTCGCGTAGTCCGTGGCGTTGCCCAGGCCGCCGACCGCGCCGCCGAAGACGTACCGGAACAGCAGCGTGAACATGATCGGCGAGATGAGGGTGAACACCACCTGGTCGGGGGCGCGGGCGATCCGCAGGACGTTGCGCCGGGACATCGCGAACGCGTCCGAGACGGCGTACCCGGCCCTGGTGCCGAGACCCGGGTCGGCGGTCTTCGCCGACCCGATGGAGACAGCGGTCACGAGTGGTCCCTTCCACGGTGGCGGCCGCGGCTGCCGTCGGCAGCCTCGTTCTCGACGCCGGCAGCGGCGTCCGGTTCGGCGACCCGCCCGGTCAGGGCGAGGAAGACGTCGTCCAGGCTCGGTTCGCGGACGGCGATGCTCGTCGCGGTCAGGCCCGCCTCGTCCATCCCGCGGATCAGGCGGGCGAGGGTCGCTGGGCCGTTGGCGGTCGGGATGCGGACGGTGGTGCCGTCCTGGCTGGGCAACCCGGCTGCGCCGTCGACGCCCGGGAGGGCGTCCGGGCCCGCGGCAGCGAGCTCGGCCTCGGCGATCTGGAGCGTGCGCCGGGCGGCGACCTCGTCGGCCACCCCGAGCTCGACCACGGTGGCACCGAGCCGTGCCTTGAGTTCCGCGGCGGTCCCCTCGGCGATGACCTTCCCGTGGTCGACGACGCTGATCGCGTTCGCCAGCCGGTCGACCTCCTCCAGGTACTGCGACGTCAGCAGCAGCGACGTCCCGTCGGCGACCAGCTCCTCGATGATCCCCCACAGGTCCACCCGCGAGCGCGGGTCCAGCCCGGTCGTCGGCTCGTCGAGGAACAGCACCGGCGGCTCCGCGACCAGTGCGGCCGCCAGGTCCAGCCGGCGGCGCATCCCACCGGAGTAGGTCTTCGCGCGACGGTCACCGGCGTCGGCCAGACCGAACCGGTCCAGGAGCGCATCGGCACGCTCCGTCGCCCTGGACCTGCCGAGGTGGTTGAGCTGGCCGACCAGCACCAGGTTCTCCCGGCCGGTGAGGCTCTCGTCGACGGCCGCGTACTGGCCGGCGAGCCCGATGTTGCGCCGGACCGCGTCCGGGTCGGCCGCCACATCGATGCCGGCGACCTCGGCCCGGCCGCTGTCGGCGCGGGTGAGCGTCGTCAGGACGTTCACCGCGGTGGTCTTGCCGGCGCCGTTCGGGCCGAGCAGGCCCAGGACGGTGCCCTGCTCCAGGCGCAGCGAGACGCCGTCCAGCGCGCGGACCGCTTTGTCCCGGCGGCCGAAGACCTTCACCAGGTCCTCGGCCGAGGCTGCGGGTGCGGGCACGGGGTCGTCCTCTCTGTCGGGTCGGCAAACCGGTCCGGGCGGCGGTGCTGATCGGCGGTGCTGGTCGGCGCGTCCCTCGAGTGTGCCGAGACCCACCGACAGAACGCCGGGCGGGGTTGCCGGGCGCCGCCGGCGACCTCCGAGTGGCAGACCCGGGGACGCGGCCCAACTCATCGGTCCCGATCGGCTCGATCCGACACACCCGTGGTCGGTGGACACGGTGCGGGCGGCGGTGCGAGCGTGCCCCCGTGACGACGTTGTCGGTGTCGCCCGCCGAGCGGCGGGCCCTGCAGGTGGTCCTCGGGGTGCTCGCCGCGATCCCGGTGGCGACCGGGGCACTGGGCGCCGTCGGCGGGCCGTCGCGCGTCCCCGGCGGCCCCGGCAGCGGCGACCGCTCGCCGTCCCTGGAGAGCGAGTACCGGTTCACCAACGTCTTCTGGACGGCCACCGGACCGCTGCTCTGGTGGACGTTGCCCCGGTTGGAGCAGCGCGCCGGCACGACCCGGGCCCTGCTGACGACGGTGGCGCTCGGGGGAGTGGCCCGCCTGAACGCGTGGCGCGCCACCGGCCGGCCGCACCCGGTGTTCGTGGCTGCCACCGCGCTGGAGCTCGTCGGCATGCCGGCCGCGCTCGCCTGGCACCGGCGGGTCACCCGACCCTGATGGATGCGCCCGCGCCCACGGCGGCCGCGCCGACCAGGCTCCGGTTCGAGCACCGGACCGACGCCGGTGCGGTCCTGGGGGTGGGCACCGGGACGCCGCGGCTGTCCTGGTCGGTTCCGCGGGCGGACGGCGGGTGGGC
>CAXTBU010000025.1:16226-38673 GCA_964242885.1 uncultured Actinomycetales bacterium | reverse complement strand
GGTTGCTCAGGCGGTCATGCCACCGTCGACAGTCAGGACCGTTCCGGTGACGAAAGACGCCCGAACAGTTTCGCCGACTCGGCGCCGATCCCGCTGCCGGCTCCGGTGAGGACCACGACCCGGTCCTGCAGCAGTCCCCGGGTCTCGCCCTCGGTGAGTGAGTTGGTGATCGTCACGTCTGGCTCCTCGTTGATGGCGATGTCGGAGTTGGTGACGTGTGTCCCGGCTGGGTCAGGCACGTGCCCACGGGGGCAGGTTGGCGGCCACCGAGGCCGAGACCTGCTCGAACATGCCCTCCGGGCGCGGAGGCTTCGGCCCGCCCCGAGCCGACATCCGCTCGGACAGGCGGGCCCAGGCGGCGTCGACCAGCTCTACCGCCGAGGTGGAAACAGTCGCCTCGAGTGCGCCGCGACTCTTGACGACCTCGCCGTCCACCAGGACGGTGTCGACGTCGCCGACCTGTGAGTGCTCGACGACCGTGGCGAACGGGTCCACGATCGGACGCTGACGCAGCCCATCGTTGCGGAGCAGCACGATGTCTGCGGCTTTGCCGGGCTCCAACGACCCGATGAGGTCCTGCATCCCGAGGGCGGTGGCACCGCCCATCGTGGCCAGGTGCAGGCTGTCGCGGACGGTGACGCCGACACCGTCCAGACCGGCGAGCCCCGGCCCGTCCAGGACGGACTGGTGGCCACGACCGTTCTCGGCCTGGCGCGCGAGCCGCATCTGGGTGAACGCGTCCGGGCTGTTGTTGGCCTGGAGATCCGAACCGAGAGCAACGGTCACGCCCATGGCTGCCGCCCGGTGGAACAGCGGCGTGCCCAGGCCCATCTGGAGCTCGGACTCGGGAGTGCTGACCAACGCGGACCCGGCGGCAGCGAGGAGCTGGAGCTCGTGATCGCTGCTGGCGTCGCCGTGCGAGTAGAGCTGTCGGGTCCCGAGCAGTCCGTCGTGGGCGAGGAACTCGACCTCCGGCGGACGCCGCGGCCCCCACGTCGTGTTCAGGTGTCCGGTCAGCAGCACGCCGAGGTCGCGAGCCAGTGCGTACTCCTGCGCGGTCTGCTCCCACGGGACGGCGAGCAGGTCGTTGACGGCCAGGCCCATCGTGACCCGTCCGGCGTCGGGCAACTTCGCCCGCAACCGACGGGTGTCGCCGTGCCGCAGTTCCGGTGAGCCGAACCCGGTCGAGCCCGGCACGTCGGTCAACCCGTAGGCCCAGACCGCACGGATGCCCGCCTCGGTCACTGCGCGCAGGGCCTCGTCGGCGTGGTCGGGGCCAGCAACAGCGTGGACGTGGTCCAGAACGGTGGTCGTGCCGGAATCGAGGGAGGCCAGGGCGCCAGCGAGGACACCGGCGAACAGGTCCTCGGGCTCGTGCAGCCCGGCATGGTTGAACCGGATCCCCCAGGCGAAGTCGATGATGTCCCAGTCGGCGGAGATGCCACGCATGGACGCCTCCCACAGGTGGGCATGGGCGTCGACGAACCCGGGCAGCACGAACGTCCCGGTGGCGTCGATGACCACCGCGTCCGCGGCGTCGATCCCACTACCGATCTCACGGATCCGGCCGTCGACCACGAGGACGTCCGCTCGGGCGAAGTGGCCGGTGAGGGCGGGGCCGATCAGTACGGTTCCGCCGGCGATCAGGGTTCGTCGAGTGCTCATGCGTGTTCGTGTCCTTCCGGGGTGTGGGTCGGTGGGACGGGATCGCTGCCTACGAAGCGCCGAACGCGCGAACTCAGTCCCTGGGAAGAACCTCGTCCAGGGCCGGCCAGCGCGAGAACTCGCTGGCTCCGGTGGGGATCCGGATCGTGCGCGTGTACCTGAACTCGGCGAGCGGAGCCTCAGACCGTCCCCAGAAGTCGAGAAGGGCCACCGCGGCCCGCCGGGGGTCCTGGGTCATCCACCAGTGCCCGAGGCCGTCCAGCACGGCGGTTCGGGCACCTGCGCGGGCCGCTGCACGATGGCGTTGCTCGTCGGTCCCCGCCATGCGGTCCTCACCGGCGAGCAGTGCGAGGCCCGGACGTGCAGCCGCGTCGGCAAGCCGGTCACCCAGCCGTGCCATGACCGGCTGAACGGAGGACGAGCCACACCCGGTACTCCTCGGGCGTGGACCGCCACCCCTCGGTAACCGGAGCGCCGAAGCCGGGGGGCGGCGACAGCCGCTGCACCCGCTGCTGCCCCATGGCTTCGAGTTGCTCCACCACCGGGTCCCACACCGAGGAGTTCTCCGGGACCCCGTGTACGAGCACGACGGTCACAGCGCCCCGCAGGTCGCGGCCCACGGCGCCATCGAACCGACCTGACGGGCCATCAGTAGGGCTGGGTCGGCTGGAGCACCGTGTCGGCCAGGGCGGCGTTGCGCAGGTGCTCGCCCGCCTGGTACTCCGGGGAACGCACCATCGCGGCGAAGGCTTGACGGCTGGAGTACCTGATCAGTGCGACCGTGTCCCAGTCCGGGCCGGGTCCGGCGACCAGGGGTCTCGCGCCGTTGCCGGCGTAGACGATCTCCAGGCCGAACTCCGCGCCGAGGCCCGCCAGGTGGTCGACGTAGGCCTGGTAGCTCTCGCGACCGCCGTCGGGGCGGAACCTCAGCAGGTTGAGCATCACCACGGGGCCGCCGGGGTCTTCGGTGAGGAAGGCCTCCAGGTCCGCGTCCGTCCAGTTGATCATCGGATCCTCCTTGGTGGCTGAGCCTGTCTGGGTCCTCGGTCAGCCCGTGTCCACGGGTGCGAGAACCAACACTTCCCTCGGTTCGGCGTAGAGCCGTTCAGTGCGCTCGACATACCGTCGGAAAAACGGCAGTTCGAGTATCACGTCGACGTACTCCCCCGCGTTCCGCCAACACTCAGAGAGCACGAATGTCCCCGGTCGTCCTGACACTTCCCCAACCAAGAGATAGACGCACCCGGACTGTGCTCGCGCTCGCGGGAGAACCTCACGCAACTCACGCAGGTACTGGTCGCGGTGTTCGGTCCTGATGACCAGCGTATTCGACATCATCAGCACTTCGTCAACGGCCTGTGGGACGTCCTCGGGCATGAACTGTCCTCTCCGGTCCTCTTGTTCAGCGCACGGGGCTGATGGTCCTGCGTTGCTTCTGGCCTCTCCGGTGCAAGACGTCCTGCCACTCCTGACTCGCGATCGGGAAGTTCTCGGGCGCGGACGTCCTGGATCGGGTTGCCCCCGGGGGAGACGGCGACGACGGCTCGTCGAAACAGGGCGGGTCGGTGGCCATCGTGGTCGTCCGTTGGTGCACAGAACGCTGGTCAACGGAGCGCTCGGAAGCATGCGCGGACGTCGCCCACGAACCGCTCGGGCTGTTCCCATGCGGCGAAGTGGCCGCCGCGTTCGGGTTCACTCCAGAAGGTCAGGTCGTGGAACCACTCCTGCGCCCACGCGCGCGGCGCGCGGGTGGTGTCGGCCGGCATCGAGGTGATTCCCATGGGCAGGGACACGTCGCGGTCCATGGTGGCCTCGGACAAGCTCTCCCAGTAGAGCCGCGCGGCCGACCCCGCGGTGCCGGTCAACCAGTAGAGCGTGACGTCGTCGAGGACCGTGTCGTCGTCGAGGACCTGGCGCAGGTCGCCGTCGTGGTCGGTCCAGGCCCACAGCTTCTCGTAGAGCCAGGCAGCGAGCGCAGCAGGCGAGTCGGTGAGGCCGTACGCGACCGTCTGCGGACGGGTTCCCTGCAGCTGGGCGTACCCGAACTCTGCTCCACCGAAGCGCTGGGCGACGCGCCGCATCATCGCGGCGTCGTCCTGGCTCAGCCGCGCGGCTCGGTCACTGCGCGGGGACAGGGTCAAGGTGCTCAGGTGCGTTCCGGCGAGGCCCGGTGGCGCGGCGGCCGCCAGCGCGGTGGTCACGACCGCGCCCCAGTCGCTGCCGTGGGCGACCCAGCGGTCGTACCCGAGCCGGCTCATCAGCTGTGGCCAGGCACGGGCGATGCGCTCGACGCCCCAACCGGTCTCTCGGGGCTGTTCGGAGAACCCGAAGCCGGGCAACGACGGCACCACCAGGTGGAACGCGTCGCCGGCCCGGCCCCCGTGCGCGACCGGGTCGCTGAGCGGCCCGACCACTCGCAGGAACTCCACCACCGAGCCGGGCCAGCCGTGGGTCATGAGCATCGGAAGGGCTCCCGGCTCCGGGGACCGCACGTGCAGCAGGTGGATCCTCAGCCCGTCGACGACCGTCGTCGACTGGCCGAGCCCGTTGAGGGTCTGCTCGCACCGCCGCCAGTCGTAGACGTCACGCCAGTGGGCGCACAACTCCTGCACCCGCTCCAGAGGTGCCCCCTGGCTCCAGTCGCCGACGGTCTCCCGGTCCGGCCAGCGGGTCCGGGAGAGCCGTTGCCGCAGGTCTGCGAGCCGCTCGTCCTCGACCTGCAACCGGAACGGCACAACAGCGTCGTCACTCATGTGACCCCGCCGCCGGCCAGCGCTCGGGCGCCTCCGCGCGCGAAGGATCGGTGTACTCGCGGAAGACGGTGACACGTCCGCGCTCGGTCCGGACCACGGCCACGTACTGCTGCGCGAAGGTGATGCCCCGCTGCGGCTGGTGGACCGTGCCGCCGTACTCCAGGAACGTGTACCCGTCGTCGCCGAGGTGGCAGGTCTGCAGCCGCATGTCGGACAGGACGACGTAGCCGCGCAGCGATTCGACGAACGACGCCAGGTCTTCCCGGCCGGCGACCCGGCTCGTGTCCCGGGGCGGCCCGTACGGCGTCTCGAGCACGCCGTCCTCGGCGAACAGGTCCAGGTAGTCACCCACCCCGGGGGCCAGTCGTGGACCCAGCGCATCGACGAGGAGCCGGGTCACCGCGTCCAGGTAGGGATGCGCCGGCGCGCCGGCAGGGTCATTCACCGACGACTCGCGTACCGGTGTACTCGCGGGCCAGGTTCAGCGAGTCCTCGTGGATCACGAAGCTCCGGATGAGCCCGTCGCGGACGACGAGGTGTGCGGCGAACGGGTCGTCGAGGCTCCCCCCGCTGGCAAAGCGGTAGCCGAACCGGCCGAGGGCGACGGCATCCTCCCCGTCGACGAGAACCTTGTGCAGGGCGAAACTGGTCGGGGTGGCGTTCTCGGCCTGCGCCACCAGGTGAGCGGGGATCCCGTCGCGGTCGCGCGTCCCGACCCACGGCACCAGCGACGGGTCACCCGGGATCACCCAGGTCGCGTCGGGCGCGAACAGCTCGACCACCGCCTGCGGGTCCCCGCTCGCCTGTGCGTCGAAGAACGCCTGCACCGTGTCGCGTGTCGAGCGCCCGCCTCCCGGGCTGGTCGAGCTCGCCATCAGACCTGACCACCTGAGGCGAAGAGCACGTCGCCGGTGATGAACTTCGCGGCGTCGGAGGCGAGGAAGACGGCGACCGGCCCGATGTCGTCGGGCTGGCCCAACCGTCCCAGCGGGATCTGCTCGACGACCTGCCTCTCGGCGTCGGAGCCGATGAACCCGGACGCCTGCGTGCCTTCGGTGTCGATCAGTCCGGCGGCGATGGCGTTGACGCGGATCTGGCGGGGCGCGAGTTCGACCGCGAGCACCCGGGTGATCGCGACCAGGGCCGCCTTGGTGGCGGTGTACAGGGCCGTCTGAGGCTGGGTGAACGCCACCCCGACACTGCTGATGTTGACGATGGCACCGCCGTCCACCTCTGCCTGCCGGGCGAACTCGCGGGTCGCCAGGACGTTGCCGAGCACGTTGGTGTCGAAGTGCCGGTGGAACTCCGCCGGGGTGGCCTCCACGATCGGGGCGAACCTCCACACGCCGGCGTTGTTGACGAGCAGGTCCACGGGCGCGAAGGCGGCCCGGACCCGCTCGAACATGCGGACCGTGTCGTCCTCCTGGGAGATGTCGGCCTGGAACGCCCTCGCGACCCCGCCGGCGTCGGTGATCGTCTTGACCACCCGTTCGGCGGCGTGCTCGTCGTGGCCGTAGTTGACGGCCACCGTCGCTCCCGCGGCGGCCAGGCATTCGGCGACGTTTCGCCCGATGCCCTTCCCTGCCCCGGTCACCAGTGCGGTCCTACCGGTCAGATCGGTCACCTGTTCACTCCTCGTGCGCTCCGGGGTGTGCGGTCGCCGACGGTGCCATGGAGGTTGACCTCGCTGTGCACGAGGCTGCTCAGCTGGCTCCACGCCTGCGCCAGGGCGTCACCGACAGCCTCTCTGCCCCGTAGGTGCTGAGCGCCGGCACTCATCGCCGGTTCACATGGGGCGCCATGTACTCGAGGTAGGCCTGCACGTTCAAAGACTCGATGACCTCCAGCGCGCCGCGGAACCACGTCGTGGTCTGGTCGTCGAGCTCGTTCGTCCGCACCAGCGCGAAGACCGGCACGTCAGGACACCTCGATGACGAACTTGCCGAAGATCCCCTTGCCGGCCTGGGCCCGGAATGCCGCCGGTGCATCGGCGAAGGTGAACGTGCGGTCGATGACCGGGTGGATGTCGTACTGCTCGACGGCGGCGACGAGGTCGCGGTGCATGCGGGAGCTCCCCACCGAGATGCCGCGCACGACCAGCTGGCGGGCCACGAGGGCGTCGGCCTCCAGGGGTGGGCTCGTGGTCTCGGCGAGGCCGATGACAGCGACGGACCCGCCGGCGGCCAGAGCGGCCAGACAGTCGTTCACGGCGGCGATGCCGATCGTGTCCACCACCGTGGTCGCGCCGCCAGCCACCTCCTGCACCGCCGCGGCCCAACTCTCCACCTCGGTGCTGTTGACGAAGTCGCTCGCTCCCATCTGCAGCAGCCGCACGCCCTGCTCGCACTCGCGGCCCATCGCGACCACCCGAGCGCCGTGGGCCCGGGCGATCTGCAGGGCGAACAGGGAGACCCCGCCACTGCCGATGGTGACGACGGTGCTCCCGGGGCCGACCGGCTGCTGAGCCATCAAGACGTTCCACGCGGTGACGCCGGCAACCGGAAGCGTCGAGGCCTCGACCGCGGTGAGGTTCCCGGGAGCGCGGGTGACGCGGTCCGCGGGAAGGACGACGTACTCGGCCAGCACGCCGTCGTCCTCCATCGCCCCCAGGCCGAGCCCGCCGCGGTCGTCGGGAGCGGGGCCGTCTTCCCAATGGCTGAAGTGCAGGTTGGTGACACGGTCGCCGTTGGACCAGTTCGAGACCTCGGCGCCGACCGCGTCGACGACGCCCGCCACATCGGACAGCGGAACGATGCTCCGACCTTCGATGCGACCCAGGGTTCCGTTCAGGATCAGGGTGTCCCGGGCGTTGGTCGACACCGCCTGGACACGGATGCGCACGTCGCCTGGCCCAGGCGCGGGGACGGGGACGTCCCCCACCACCAAGCCGTCCGGATCGGTCACGCCTGCCGGTAACACCCACTGCTGCACCTTGGCTCCTCAACCTTGTTGAACACCGCAAGTAGGCGGGTGCTCGACCGGTGGACGGGGGCGCCACCGTCTTGCCGGGGGGCGCCCCCGTCTTGCCGGAGGGCGCGCGGCGTCGGCGTCGACGGGCGACCTGCCGACACCGAGGGTTCAGCCGGCCAGTTGGCGCAGGAGTCCTTCCAGGTCCAGCTCACCATCACGGGTCTGGGCACCGTTCGCCAGTCCGCCGCGGATCAGCTGCTCGGCGGCGGGCCGGCCGATCTGGCCCGCCCATGCGTCGTTTTCTCGCCGCAGACCTCCGGCCAGGTCCTCGGGACTGATCGCTTGCTTGGCTGCGGCGACGACACCGTCGGGCAGCGCGGCGATGTTCCGGGCGAGACGGTCGACGAAGTGGTCGAGTTCCTCGGCGGGAACAGCCCGGTTGATCCACCCGTAGCGCTCTGCTGTCTCGGCGTCGTAGAGGTCGGCACCCAACACGACTTCCAGAGCGCGGTTGCGGCCGATCCGACTCGTCAGGTACTGGGTCCCGCCGCCGCCCGGAACAATGCCCATGAGGGCCTCGATCTGACCGATCCCGGCGCGGCCGATCGCCGCAAACGCCATGTCCGCCGCCACCACGAACTCTGCCCCGCCGCCGCGTGCGATCCCGGCGAGCTTGACGATGGTCACCTGCGGCTGGTGTCGGAGGAGCTCTCCCACCGCCTGGAACACGTTGACGCCCTCCGGAGCAGACCGAGCCAGCTCCTGCAGAGCAGCCATCTGCTCGCCGAGCCTCATGTCGACGTGGGCGACGAAGAAGTCTGGGTTCCCGCTGTCGAAGACGATCACCCGTGCCGAGTCGTCGTCCCGCAGAGCGGTCAGCAGATCTCGGAGCTCGGTCATGAGCGCGACGCCCAAGACGTTGACGGGCGGGTTGTCCAGCGTGACGCGGACGACTCCTCCCTCGCGGTCCGCTCGGAGGTTCGTGTAGCTGGCGTACGTCACGGGTGGCCTTCCGGTTCCTGGTGAGCATGCAGGTTCGCGAGGTGGACCTAGTGTCGAGTGACGAGGGTTCACGGGTCAATAACGCACCTCGGGGATACCAGGGATGGTGGAGGATACCGAAATGGTCAGTACGGAGATCGACACGACATTCGACTTCCGGTCCGATTGCCCCAGTCGACCGATCCTCGATCAGATCGCCGACAAGTGGTCCGTGATGGTGATGGCGGTGCTCGCGCGACCGCTGCGGTTCAACGAGATCAAACGCCGCCTGGAGGGCGTGACCCAGAGAGTCCTGACCCAGACCTTGCGTCGGCTCGAGCGCAACGGCATGATCGCGCGCCGCGTCCTGCCGACTTCTCCAGTGGGAGTCGAGTACTCCCTGACGCCGCTCGGTGAGTCGCTTCGAAAGCCCTTCGGTCAGTTGTACGACTGGACGGTCGTCCACGCGGACGAGATCAGGGCCCGCCAGCAGGAATACGACCGCCGCAGTCCGAGCTGACCGGCGGGCAGGCGGACGTCGTCGCCGGCGCCGACCAGCTCCACGCCTCACCGACTGCAAGCGCGTAACGGCGGTGAACCGGTGTAGGAAGTGGTTCAGAGCACGCCGGCTTCCTCGCCGTCGGTGAGCCCATCGCTGTCGGTGTCGCTGGACACGACCTCTTCGGTGCTGTGCTCGAAGGCGTCCGTGAGGCCGGTGGCCTGGGCGACCGGGTAGTACGTGCCGCCGGTCTGGTCGGCGATGTCCTGTAGCACTGCGGTGTCGACCGTGGAGCCGAGACCGACGGTGGTGTTGGTGGAGCGGGCTCGTGGCGCCGCGACCCCCCGCGTCCACCGGATCCCCTTCCGTCTCGCCAGCGGGCGGGGAGACTGCGGGGATGCGGCGGATCATCCTCGACACCGACCTGTCCATGGGCGAGCCAGGGTCGGAGATCGACGACGGCTTCGCCCTCGCGCTGGCCCTGGCCGACCCCGAGCTGTCGGTGGAGCTGGTGACGACGGTCAACGGCAACACCGACGTCGACACGGCGACCGCACTCACCGTCGAGCTGCTGGACCGCCTGGACCGACCCGACGTCCCGGTGGTCCGCGGCGCCGACCGGCCGCTGGTCCGACCGCAGCACGACCCGGCCGCCGTCGACCGGGCGGCGGCGTCCCGGCGGCGCCCGTCGACCGCGCGGGTCCGGCCGGGCGCGGCGGCGGTGGCGATCGCGGCGGCGGTGACCGCTGAGCCCGGGGCGCTGACGATCGTCGCCATCGGGCCGTTGACGAACGTGGCGCTCGCGCTGCGCCTGGACCCCGCAGTGGCGAACGCCGTGCGGGAGGTCGTCGTGATGGGCGGCGTGTTCACCCACACCACCAACCAGCTCTCGATGCCCGGGGAGTTCAACACCTGGGTCGACCCGGACGCCACCGCCACCGTGCTCGCCAGCGGCGTCCCGCTCCGGTTCGTCGGTCTGGACGTGACCCTGCAGGTGCGGCTCAGCCGGGACGACGCGGCGGAGATGGCCCGGTCCGGTGGGCGGTTCGGCCCGTTCGCGGCCGAGTGCACGACGGCGTGGATCGACGCGCTCGAGGCGGCGGGCAGCGCCGACGCCGGCGCGCCGCCGGGCACCTGCGCGATGCACGACCCGCTCGCCGTCGCCGTGCTCTCCCGGCCGGACCTGGTGACCTGGCGCTCGGCCGTCGTCGCCGTCGAGACGGCCTCGGACGTGACCCGCGGGGTGGCCGTCGCGGACTTCGGCGCACGTGCCGGGACGCCGAACAGCCAGGTCGGCGTGGCGGTGGACGCCGACGGCTTCCGCTCGCTGTTCCTGGACCGGATCGGTGCTCTCTAGGCCGGGCCCGTCTCGACAGGGGCCGGTCGAATCGTCCGGTGGCGCAGGTGGACCACGCCGTTGGCGAACCGCCGCTGGTCGACGAGCTCCAGCGTGACGCGGACATCGTCCGGCAGCGCGCGGATCCCGCCGCCGACCAGGACGGGCGAGACGAACAGGTGGATGTCGTCCACCAGCCCGGCTCGGATCGCCTGCCCGGCGAGAGCAGCTCCGCCGACGAGGGCATCGCGGTCGAGGGTGGCCTTGAGCTGCGCGACGGCTGCCGGGTCGAAGCTCCGCTCCAGGCGCGTCCGGGCCGTGGTCACCGCCGGCAGCGTCGTCGAGTAGACGATCTTCTCCGCTGCCCGCCAGGTCCAGGCGAAGTCGCCGATCACCGTCGGCTCGCCCTCGGTCGGCAGGGTCTCCCAGGCCGCCATCACCTGGTACAGCCGCCGCCCGTACAGGTGGGTGCCGATCGACCGCTGCAGGTCGTTGACGGCCCGGTGGACCTCCTCGTCCGGCACGCCCCAGTCGAACGAGCCGTCGGCGTCCGCCACGTACCCGTCCAGCGAGGTGATCGCCGAGTAGACCAGCCTGCCCATCGTCAGCTCCCGCCTGTGCCGTCCGGGCGGTCCGGGTCGCCCGCCGCACCGGCGAGTGAGGCGTCGGTCTGCTCCCGCGTGGGGATCGACGGGACGGCGCCGGACCGGGTGACCGACAGCGCGCCGGCGGCAACGGCCCGGCGCACCGCGTCGGGCAGCGCCTGCCCGCCGGCGAGCGCGGCGGCGAGGACGCCTGCGAAGGTGTCGCCGGCCCCGGTGGTGTCGACGGTCTCGACGGCCGGCGCCGGCACGCGCAGCGCCTGCGCGCCCCTCGAGACCACCAGCGCACCGTCGCCGCCGAGCGTCACCACCACCGAGCGCACCCGGCGGAGCAGTGCGCTCGCCGATGCGGCCGGGTCTGTCGCCGGGCCGCGGCCGGCGATGAGCGCGGCCTCGCCCTCGTTGACGACGAGGTGGTCCACGGCGTGGAGCAGGTCGTCGTCCAGCTCCGCGGCCGGTGCGGCGTTCAGCACGACGACCGCCCCGGAGCGGGCGGCGGTGGCGGCCACCGCCCGCACGGTCGGCAGCGGGATCTCCAGCTGGAGCAACAGGACGTCGCCGGGGTCGAGCGGCGGCACCGCGTCCGGCTTCACTGTCGCGTTGGCGCCCGGCACGACCACGATGGTGTTGGCGCCCGCGTCGTCCACGGTGATCAGCGCCGTGCCGGACGGGCCTGCGGCCGCTCGGAGGCCGGTGACGTCGACGCCGGCCTCGGTGAGCGCTGCTCGCAGGAGCCGGGCGTTCGCGTCGTCGCCGACGGTGCCGACGAACACGGTCCGGGCGCCGTCCCGTCCTGCGGCCACCGCCTGGTTGAGGCCCTTGCCGCCGGGATGGGTCGCCAGCGCCGTTGCCAGCACCGTCTCCCCGGCCGACGGCAGCCGCGGAGCGGACGCGACGAGGTCCACGTTGGCGCTGCCGACGACGACCACCCGCCCGGGACCGCGGCCGGTCACCCGGCACCGCCGAACTGGCGGGTGAGCACCGCACTCCCGGCCGGGTCCAGCACGACCGGCAGTTCCCACTCCTGCCGGTGCAGGTGGCAGGCCGCGTGCGGTGACCCGCTGCCGGCCACGTCGCACGAGGCCGCGCGGGCGCTGACGTGCAGCACCCCGTCCCCGACCGCCGCATCCAGGTCCAGCACCCGTGTCAGCCCGGTGCCGGGACCGGCGCCGGCGCGGAGCAGCGCGGGCGGGGTTGCCGTGACGACCAGGCGCGTCGCCGGCCCCACCGATTCGTCGAGCTGCTCCCCGGCGGGGAGGCGGAAGGCCACCACCAACTCGACCCGGCCGGGGGCGAGAGCGGTGCGCTGGGCGTCGGTCGGTCCGACGGCCGGGTCGACGTCGACCGGCAGCACGGGGACCTCGCGGAGCCGGGACGCGGCGGCCTCGACCACCAGCAGCGTCGAGCTGTCGGCGCCGGGAACGACGTCGGACGGCTCGGCGAGCCCGGTCGCCACGGTGCGGACGAGGTCGGTCCCGGGGTCGTAGCGGCGGATGGCACCGTTGTAGGTGTCAGCGATCACGACGGCACCGTCCTGGTCGACCCGGACGCCCAGCGGGTGCTGGAACAGTGCGTCGGCGGCTCGCCCGTCGCGGTGGCCGAAGGCGAACAGCCCCTGACCGGCGATCGTGCGGACGGTCAGGCCCGCCGGCCCGTCGGACACCACGCGGAGCGCACTGCTCTCCGGGTCGACCAACCACAGCACGTCGCGGACCGGGTCCGCCGCCAGGGCGGAGGTCTGGGCGAACTCGGCCACGGCCAGCGGGCCGTCTCCCAGGCCCTCCCGCCGGGTCCCGCCGGCGACGGCGACGTGCCCGGACACCGGGTCGAACGTCCACAGCTGGTGGATGCCGGCCATCGCGACCCATGCCCGGTCCCGCCACCAGGCGACATCCCAGGGCGAGGACATGCCGGTCGGCTCGGCGTCGGTCCACGACGGGCCGGGGCCGGCCAGGGTGCGGACCGAGCCGTCCGCCAGCCGGAGCCCGCGCAGCGTGTGGTTGGCGGTGTCGGCCACCACCACGTCGTAGCCGACGGCGGCCGCGACGGCCGACGGCAGCTCGGCCAGGCCCTGCGGGTCGGCGAACCGGGCCACGCCCGGCCCGCCGTCGACCAGCCCGCGGCTCCCGACCCCGATCCGGCGCAGCTGCCGGGCGCCGTCCGCGGTCAGCTCGACGAGGCTGTGCTGGGCCGTGTCGGCGACCAGCAGCTGCCCGCCCGCCAGGCGGATCGCGCGGGCCGGGTAGCGCAGGCCGCCGACCGGCGCCGGCGGCGCCGCCAGGTCGTGCTCGGCGCCGAGCGACCACGGCAGCGGCCCGGGTGCCGGGCCGGTCCGCCGGGCCAACAGGTCCGTCACGGCTGCGGTGACCTCGTCGGTGTGCCCCTCGCCGGTCCAGGTCGCCGCGATGTACCCGGCCGGGTCCAGGAGCACCAGCGTCGGCCACGCACGCACGGTGTAGGCCTGCCAGGTCCGCAGGTCCGCGTCGTCGAGCACCGGGTGCCCGACCTGGTTCCGGTCGACGGCGGCGGCGACCGTCGCGTGGTCGGCCTCGAAGGGGAACTTCGGCGAGTGGATCCCCAGCACGACGAGGTCCGCGCCGAACCGCTGCTCGAGCAGGCGCAGCTCCGCCAACGTGTGCAGGCAGTTGACGCAGGCGCCGGTCCAGAAGTCGAGCAGCACCACGCGCCCGCGCAGGTCGGCCAGGCGCGGCTCGGCTCCGCGGCTGTTCAGCCAGCCACCCCGGCCGTGCAGCTCCGGGCCACGCAGCCGGACGGTCATGGGCCTGCGCCCGCCCGCTAGGCCGGTTCGGTCGGCAGCAGCAGGTGGATCAGCGACGAGTCGTCCTCGGCGGACAGGCCGTTGGCCATCGCGGTCGCCCACAGCTGGCCGGCGGCCGCGGCGACCGGCACCGGGATCCCGGCCGACCGCGCCAGGTCCGAGACCAGCCCCATGTCCTTGTCGATGATGTCGACGCGGGAGCGCAGCGGCGGCGACCCGGACAGCTGCGCGGCCATCCGGGGCCCCCGGTCGGCGAGCATGAACGACGCCGCCGCCCCGGACCCGAGCACCTCGATCGTCCGGTCCAGGTCCAGGCCGAGCCGGCCGGCGAGGGCCAGCGCCTCCGCGGCAGCCGCCGTGTGGACGCCACAGAGCAGCTGGTTGACGGTCTTGAGGACCTGGCCGTCACCGACCCGGGGCCCGGCGCGGAACACCCGGGACCCGAGGCGGTCCAGCACGGCCGAGGCCCGCTCGAACACGTCGTCGGTTGCGCCGACCATGATCAGCAGGTCGCCGGCCTCGGCGCGGACAGCGCCGCCGCTGACCGGTGCGTCGACGACCGCGATGCCCAGCTCGGCGAGCTCGGCGGCCAGCAGGACGACGGCGTCGCGACCGATCGTCGAGGTCAGCACGACGATGCCGCCGGGGCTCATGGCCGCTGCGGCGCCAGTGCCCTCGGCGTCCCCGAGCAACGCCTGACGCGTCTGCTTGGCGTCCCGGACCGCGACGACCACGACCTCGGCGCCGGCCCCGGCGGCGGCGGGGGTGTCCGCCGGGTCGGCACCGGCGGCGGCGGCCAGGTCCCGGCGCTCGGCGAACAGGTCGAACGCCTGCACCCGGTAGGCCCCGGCCAGTCGCGCGGTCATCGGCAGGCCCATCGCGCCGAGGCCGAGGACCGCGACCAGCGGGCGGTCGGGCGCGGTCGCGTCGGGACCGGCGGCGGTCATGCCGCGCTCCCTGCGGGCGCCGGGACCTCGTCGGGCAGCAGCCGCAGCAGGTACTCCCGGTTGATCGCGCTCACCCCGAGGCCGTCGCCGCCGTAGTGCTCACAGCAGAACGCGCCGCGGTAGCCCGCCTGGACCGCGAACGCGACGGCCCACCGGTAGTCGGCGAACCCGAGTTCCATCGGCGCCGGGGTGGTGAGCGCTGCTCCGGTCGACGGGTCCTCGAACCGGAAGTAGTTCTTGACGTGCCAGTAGTTCGCGTGCGGCAGCGTCGCCTCCACCAGTGACCGCCACGACTCGATCGGGCGCTGGAGCCGGATCAGGTTGCCCAGGTCCGGGTTCAGCCCGACCGCCGGGCTGTCGATGTCGGTGAGCAGCCGAACCGCGCTCGCCGCGGTCCCCAGGTAGGTGTCCTCGTACATCTCCAGCGACAGCTCGATGCCGACCTCCGCGCAGTGGTCGCCGAGCTCGCGCAGCCGGCGGACGGCGGTCGCCCACACCTCGGGGTCGTCGGGGTCCTTGGCGCCGGGAGCCGTCCAGAACCAGAGCACCTGACGCTGGGCCGGGCTCAGCGCGCGGTGCAGGCCGACCGAGACGACCGGCGCGCCGAGGGCGGCGGCCGCGTCGATCGTCCGGTGGCTGTAGGCCAGGTTGTCCTCGGCGGTGTCCGGGTCGACGACGCTGCGGCGGATCGCGGAGATGGCCGACACCTGCAGGCCGGCGTCGCGCACCGCGTCCCCGAAGGCGGCCAGGCGTGCGGGCTCGAAGTCGCCCGGCTTGAGCCAGGAGTCGGTGATGTCGACCTGGTCGAACCCGGCCGCGGCGATCTGTCGCAGCGCGTCGGACCAGACCGCGGGGTCCGCGTCCTGTACGGACCGGCCGTCCGGCAGCTGGCCGGGGAACGGCAGGGTCGCGGCGGCGATCGGCCAGGTCATCGGCGGGCTCCAGCACGCGTTGACGTCATCGTCTGTCCTGTCCTGAAGGGTCCCGACCCCGGCGCCGGGCGGCGGCGGGCTCGCGGACCGGAGTCGGCCTGAGGGTATCCAGTCGCGCCCGTCGGTCCGGCCGCTGCTGGTGGCCGGTCCCGCCCGGGCGGGGCGAGGATGACCCGGTGACCGGCTCCGGTGCTGTCGGCGGGGAGCCGGTCGACCCGGACACCGGGGACACCCGGCCGGGACCGGCTCGCCCTGACGGCCGCCAGGGCCCGGTGGTCGCGGCCGTCGCG
The DNA here is from genome assembly GCA_964242885.1 of uncultured Actinomycetales bacterium. Lineage (GTDB taxonomy): Bacteria > Actinomycetota > Actinomycetes > CAXTBU01 > CAXTBU01 > CAXTBU01. The sequence goes on along the minus strand of CAXTBU010000025.1, from coordinate 22,979 downwards.
GCCGGCGGGGTGCTGGGGGCGGTGGCCCGGTACGGCGCGGGGATCGCCTGGCCGACCGGTCCCGCAGCGTTCCCGTGGACGACGTTCGGGGTCAACGTGCTGGGCGCTGCGCTGATCGGGGTGCTGCTCGTTCTGGTGACCGACGTCTGGTCCGGTCGGCGGCTGGTCCGGCCGTTCCTCGGCACCGGCGTCCTGGGCGGGTTCACGACCTTCTCGACCTACGCGGTCGACGGGCAGCGACTGCTCAGCGGCGGGCACGCCGGGCTGGGCTCGGCCTACCTGGCGGGCACGGTGGTGGCCGCTCTCGCCGCCGTGACCGCAGCCGCCCGGCTGACCCGACGGGCCGTGTCGGGAGCCCGCCGGTGATGCTGCTGCTGGTGGCGATCGGCGCGGCTGTCGGGGCGCCGCTGCGCTACCTCACCGACCGGGCCGTGCGGGCCCGGCTCGCGTCCGACCTGCCCTGGGGGACGTTCGCCGTCAACGTCGCGGCCTGCCTCGTGCTCGGGACGCTGACCGGAGCGGTGCTCGCCGGTGCCGCCGCGGGGTCGGTGCAGGCACTCGTCGGCACCGGGTTCTGCGGGGCGCTCAGCACCTACTCGACGTTCTCGTGGGAGACGCTTCGGCTGGCCGAGACCGACCGCCGCCGGGCCGCCGTGGCGAACGTGGTCGGCAGCCTGGCCGCCGGGTACGCAGCCGTGGTCGTCGGCCTCGCCGTCGCCGGCGCCGTCTGGGGGTGAGGCGTCGACTGGCGGAGCCGCCGACTGAGCAGCACAGTCGGTGGCGAACCAGCCACCACCCGCTGAGGAGCCGCACACCATGCCGAGCAGCTCGGACACTGCCAGGGTCGCCGACCTCGCCCGGGACATCCGGTTCGCGATGCTGACCACCGTCGACGGCGAGGGCCACTTCGTCAGCCGCCCGATGGCGCAGCAGCAGGCCGAGTTCGACGGCACCCTGTGGTTCGTCACCGAGCGGGACTCCCGCAAGGTCGCCCACATCACGGCGAACCCCTACGTGGGGCTGACGCTGAGCTCGAACGACACCTGGGTGTCGATCTCCGGTTCCGCCGAGGTCGTCGACGACTCCGCCAAGGCCCGCGAGCTGTGGAACGCCGGCATCGACGCCTGGCTCCCGCAGGGCCCGGACGACCCGAGCGTGGTGCTGGTCAAGGTCACCGGCGAGACCGCCGAGTACTGGGACACCCCGGGCGGACGGGTCGCCACCGCGCTGAGCTTCGTCAAGGCGAAGGCGACCGGCAAGCGGCTGGACAGCGGGGAGAACGAGACCGTCCGGCTGTGAGCCCGCGGCCGCGGCGGGCCGGGCTGAGCCCGCGGCCGCAGCGGGCCGGGCTCGGTTAGGGCCGCGGTTAGAGCCACTTCCGGCGGCGGAACACCAGGTAGATGACGACGCCGACGAGCACCATCAGCAGGACAGCGAACGGGTAGCCGAGCCGCCAGTGCAGCTCGGGCATGTCGTCGAAGTTCATCCCGTACACGGTGCCCACCAGCGTCGGCGCGAACAGGATGGCCGCCCACGCGGAGATCCGCTTGACCTCCTCGCTCTGCGCCACGCTGGTCTCGGTCAGCAGCTTGGTCTCCTCGTTCTGCCGCTGGCCGACGAGAGCGGCGTTCACGGTCAGGATGTTCTGCAGCAGCTGCCGGAACCCCTCGACGCGCTCGGCGACCTGGACGACGTGGTCGGAGACGTCGCGCAGGTAGCGGCGCAGCTCGTCGTCGGTGCCGTACTTGTCCCATCCGGCCGACAGCCCGGCCAGCATCCCGACCAGCGGCTTGACCGAGCGCTGGAACTCGATGACCTCGCGGAACAGCTCGTAGATGCGCCGGGAGACCTCGGGGGCGCCGGTGAAGACCTGCGCCTCGATCTCGTCGATGTCGTTGTCCAGGCCGGCCACGACCGGCCCGTAGTCGTCGACGACCCGGTCCAGGATCGCGTAGAGCACCGCTTCCGGGCCGAGCGCGAGCAGCGCGGGGTTGCTCTCCATCCGCCGACGCACCGCACCCAGGTCGGGGTTGCGACCGTGCCGGACGGTGAGCACGAACCCGTCACCGATGAAGACGTGCAGCTCGCTGAACTCGACCTCCTCCAGCTCGTCCACGTAGCGGGCGGCGCGCAGGACCACGAACAGCGTGGCCCCGTAGCGCTCGAGCTTGGGCCGCTGGTGGGCGACGACGGCGTCCTCGACGGCCAGAGCGTGCAGGCCGAACTCGTCGGCGAGCGAGGAAAGCTCGGCCTGGTCGGCGCCGGCCAGGCCGATCCACGCCATCTCCTTGCCCGCAGCCCCGCGGTACATCCGCAACAGCCGGTAGGTCTGGCCCAGCGAACTGGGCCGCTCGGCGCGCCGGCCGTCGATGTAGAGGACGTTCTCGATGACGCTCATCGCCCGCTCCGTCCTGCCCGGCCTCGGCCGCCCGCCGGTCCCCGACGCCCCACCGCGGCGCTGCCCCGGTGGACGCTACGGCCGGGCCGCGACGACGGCAACGTCCGTCACCGGCACCGACCGCGCGCCCGGGTCACGGCGCCGGACCCGCCGCCGGAGCCGGAGCACCTGCGTCAGCCCGACCGCCCACACGAGGTAGGGCACGGTGAAGGCCACCTCGAACGCCACCGGGTCGTCGGCGGCCGGCAGGCTCCCGGCGCCGGAACGCGCCAGGGACAGCACGATGCCGATGCCGAGCATGGTGAGCAGCGACGCCGTGAAGCCGCCGACGTTGGCCAGGCCGGTGGCGGTGCCCATCAGCTCGCGGCGGTTGGACGTGCGCGCGAGGTCCAGCCCCGCCATCGACGCCGGTCCGCCGACGGCGATGGCGACCACGGCCGCCACGACGACGGCGTCCGGGGCCGCGCCGGGCCAGGTGAGCATCAGGGTCCACGCGGCGACGGCGGCGCCGACCGCGGCCAGCACCAGCGCGACCCGGCGGTCCGGCCTGGTCGCGATCAGCTGGCCGAGGGCGGGCGAGGCGCCGGCGGTCGTCAGGTTCAGCGCGATGAGCACCGAACCCGCGGCGGCCGGCGACATGCCCTGCCCCTGCACCAGGTACGGGTAGCCCCAGAGCACGCCGAAGGCCGAGGCCGGGAACGCCGTGACGAAGTGGCACCACATCCCGAGCCGGGTCCCGGGCTCCTGCCACACCCCGGCGACGCGACGGGACAGGCGGCGGGCGACCCGGCGCGGCCGCACGGTGCGCAGCACCACCGGGCGGGGCGGCGCCTCCGGCAGCGCCACCGCGATGAGCAGCGCGATGGCGGCGGTGACCGCGGCGACCACGAGGAAGGCCGGCGTCCACCCGACGCCGATCAGGGCGATCAGCGGCGTGGTGGCCAGGATCGCGCCCAGGGACCCGAACACGCCGGTCACCTGGACCGCCAGGGCGACCCGCCGACCCGGGAACCACAGCGACGTCAGCCGGGTCACGCTGATGAAGGTCATCGCGTCACCGACGCCGACCAGCACCCGCCCGGCGACGGCGAGCCCGAAGGTGGGGGCCAGGGCGAACACGGCCTCCCCGGCGGCCATCGTCAGGCCGCCGACCACCAGCAGTCGTCGGGAGCCGAGCCGGTCCAGGACTGTGCCCACGGGGATCTGGAGCGCGGCGTACACGCCGAGCTGCACGACCGCCAGCAACGAGAGCAGTGCTCCGCTCACCGCGAACCGCTCGGTGGCCGCGATCCCCGCGACGCTGAGCGTCGAGCGGTTGAAGACGGCCGCCAGGTAGGCGGCGGTGCCGAGGACCCAGGCCAGCACCGCCGTCCGGCTGACCCGCGACGGGCGGGACGGCGGCACCGCGACGCGGGCGGCCAGCAGCGGCGCCAACCCGGCCGCCGGCAGGTGCGGGTGGGGCAGGTGCGGGTGGGGCAGGTGCAGCCGGTGCGGGTGCGACGCCGCGTCCGGCTGCGGGTCGACGTCGGACGGCGGCCGGGTGGCCGTGTCGGTCATGGGGAGCCTTCCGGACCCGGGACCAGCCCGGGACGATCGGTGGTGCCGTGCAGCGACGAGCCGAGCGGCGAGGGTCGGCGGGCGGCGCTAGGTGGGGCCCAGGCCGAGCAGCGTCCGGTGCGCGTCCTGGGTGTGGGTGGCGACCAGGTCGGTGAACGCCCGGCGGTTGCCGTCGCGCAGGGCCGCGGCGATCGCCGCGTGCTCGCTGATGCTGCGCCGCATCCGCTCCGGGGACAGCCGGATCACCGCGAGCCCGATGCACAGCTGGCGTTCCCGCAGCCCCGAGTAGAAGCGGCTGATCACCGGGTTGCCCGCCGCGTCGACCAGCGCGGTGTGGAAGTCGCTGTCGGCGGCGGCGAACGCCGACGTCTGTCCGGCCTTGGCGGTGCGCCGCATGGCGCCGAGCAGCTCGGTCAGTGCCGGCGCGAGCCGCTGCCGGGCGTGCCAGGCCGCCGGGGCGGTGAACGACTCGACCATTCCCCGGGCGGCGAACACGTCGTCGATGTCCTGGGCCGACATCGGCAGGACCAGGGCACCCTTCTTCGGGTACAGCCGGACGAGTCCTTCCGCCTCCAGGCGGAGCAGTGCTTCGCGGACCGGGGTGCGGGACACGCCGACCGCGGCCGCGACGTCACCCTCGTTGAGCAGGGTGCCGCCGGGGTGCAGCTGCTCGAAGAACGCGTGCTTGAGGTGGCGGTACACCCGCTCCGCCGCCGGGCCGGCCGGTGCCGGAGCGTCGGCCGGGTCCGCGACGGGTGCAGCAGTCGGTCCAGAAGTCGGTCCAGAAGTCGTGTCCATGATGTATCTATCATCGCACGTCGGCGTGCCCTCACGGCCCGTGCGCGAAGCGGGTAGAACATCGGCATGTCCCCCGAGGAGTGGTTGCTCACGGTGCCGGAGCGGGACAACCCGGCCACCGTCCTGGACCGCCGGCACCCGGACGGGCTCGCCTGGTCAACCGGCAACTCCGTCACCCCGCTCGTCCACGGCGCCCGCTACTTCGCCGAGCTGCTCGGCCTCGTCCGGGCGATGGGCGCCGGTGACGTGGTGCTGTTCACCGACTGGCGCGGCGACCCCGACGAGCTGCTGGCCGGACCGGGCACCGAGGTGGGCGGCGTGCTGGCCGACGCGGCGCGGCGCGGGGTCGTCGTCAAGGGCCTGGTGTGGCGGTCGCACCTGGACACGTTCCAGTTCAGCGCCGACGCCAACCGCGACCTCGGCCAGGAGATCGAGGCCGGCGGCGGGGAGTGCCTGCTGGACATGCGGGTGCGCATCGGCGGCTCCCACCACCAGAAGCTGGTCGTGCTCCGCCACGCCGGGCGGCCGGACCTCGACGTCGCCTTCGTCGGGGGCATCGACCTGTGCCACAGCCGGCGCGACGACGGCGACCACGGCGGTGACCCCCAGCCACAGAAGATCAACCCGGTCTACGGCCCGCACGTGCCGTGGCACGACGCGCAGGCGGCGATCCGCGGACCTGCGGTCGGCGACGTCGAGGCCGTCTTCCGGGAGCGGTGGGAGGACCCCGCGCCGCTCTCGCGCAGCCCGATGCGCGTCGTGTCGAGCCTGCTCAAGCACGAGGACACCTCCGCGGACCGCCTGCCGGCCCAGTTCCCGGACCCGGCGCCCTGCGGACCGCACGCGGTCCAGCTGCTGCGCACCTACGCCGACCTGCGCGGCACCGGCTTCCCGTTCGCGCCGGACGGGGAGCGCAGCGTCGCCCGCGGGTACGGCAAGGTGCTGCACCGCGCCCGGCGGCTGGTCTACCTGGAGGACCAGTACCTGTGGTCGACGCAGGTGGCCGAGGACTTCGCCGACGCGCTGCGGGCCAACCCGGACCTGCGGGTGCTCGCCGTCATCCCGCTGCACCCGGACCAGGGGGGCAGGCTGGGCCAGCCACCGGTGCTGCTGGCCCGCCGCCGGTGCCTGCAGGTGCTGCGCGCCGCAGGCGGGGACCGGGTGGCCGTCTACGGGCCGGAGAACCACGCCGGCACCCCCGTGTACGTGCACGCCAAGGTGTGCGTCGTCGACGACACGTGGGCCACGATCGGCTCCGACAACGTCAACCGGCGGTCCTGGACCTACGACTCGGAGCTGTCCTGCGCCGTGCTGGACGAGACACCGGACGGCCGGGAACCGGCGGACCCGGGCGGGCTCGGGGACGGCGCGCGCCGCTACGCCCGCGACCTGCGGCTCGAGCTCGCCCGCGAGCACCTGGACCGCGCGGACGGCGACGACGCGGACCTGGTCGACCCGCACGCGGCCTTCGACGCCTACGCCGCATCCGCCGCCGCGCTGGACGCCTGGCACGCGGGTGGGCGCTCCGGCCCCCGCCCGCCGGGGCGCCTGCGCCGCTACGCCGAACCGGAGCTGTCCCGGTGGACGCGGCTGTGGGCCACGCCGCTGGTGGACCTCGTCTTCGACCCCGACGGGCGGTCGGTGCGGCAGCGACGCGCCCGGCGCTGGTGAGTTCTTCGGGGAGGATCGGTTCGTGCGATCACCCCGGCGGACCGCCGCGGTGGCAGTGGGCGCCGCGTTCGTCACGCTCTGCGTCGGACTCCCCGTCGCGGCGTGGGTCCTCGACGCCAACCGGTCCGCGCGGTCGGTCGCGGCCGTGGTGCCGGCGCCGCCCGCGGGCAGTGCGCTGACCGCGGTCACGGAACGCCCGGCGGACGGCTCGGTGCCCTCGGCGCCGGGCTCGCCGCCGCCGTCGGCACCGGTGTCCCCGTCGGCACCGGTGTCCCCGTCGGCACCGGTGTCCCCGCCGGTGGCGGGACAGGGCGACGAACCGGCACCGA
>CAXTBU010000025.1:13784-16126 GCA_964242885.1 uncultured Actinomycetales bacterium | reverse complement strand
CCGTCGGCACCGGTGTCCCCGCCGGTGGCGGGACAGGGCGACGAACCGGCACCGACGGACGACCCCGACCCGACGACGGCCTGGGCCCAGGAACAGGCCGCCCGGCTGGGGATGGACTCGACCGCCCTGCGCGCGTACGGGCGGGCCCAGCTCGAGCTCGCGCGGACCGCACCGACCTGTCGGGTGACGTGGACGACCCTGGCCGGGATCGGTTGGGTCGAGACGCGCAACGGCACCTACGGCGGGTCCGTGGTGGACGCCGACGGGATCGTCCGACCGACCATCACCGGACCGGCTCTGGACGGGACCGACGGACGAGCCCTGATCCGCTCGACGGACGCCGGCACCCTGGACGGCGATCCCGTCTACGACCGTGCCGTCGGACCGATGCAGTTCATCCCCACCACCTGGCGCAGCTACGGCCGGGGCGACCCGTCGGACTACGACGCCGCGGCGCTGGCCGCGGCCCGCTACCTCTGCGCGGTCGACTCGGCCGCCACCGCGGCGGGCTGGCGGCGGGCCGTGCTGGCCTACAACCGGTCCGAGGTGTACGTGGCGGACGTCTACGCAGCGGCCCAGTGGTACGCCGCGAACAGCGGCTGACCCCCTCGTCCCTGCGCGCCATCCCCGCGCGTCATCCCTGCGCGCGACCGCCTCCGGATCGGCCGGGACGCACGGGACACCGTGCGTACCTCGTTGCTCACCCGCCGTTCATGTCGCGTGAACCGCAGAGCCGCCTGACGGCGAGGAGCCGCTCCTACCTTCAGCGGTGGCTCCGGATCGACCGGTGGCCACCGGTCGGGGGGAGTGCGGTGACCAGCGTCCCGGCGACAGCGGTTCGGGCTGCCGACACACCGGCCACCGCCACCGCGCCGACCGCGGCTCCACCCCGCGCCGGCTCCGCGGCCTCGACCGGGGACCCAGTCGCGCGGGGCGTCGGCGCGTTCCTGGCCCTCCTCGCGCTCGGCATGCTCGGCTTCCTCGGCTACGTCACCGGGGTGTCGGACCTGCAGCAGAACCGGGCGCAGGCCGTCGCGTACACCGAGTTCCGGAACAACACCTACCTGGCCACCCAGCCCGTGCAGTACGTCGTCCCGGGCACGACCGCCGGGGCAGGAACGGAACCCGCCGACGTGGTGCCGTCGCTGGCGGTCGGGACGCCGGTCGCGCTGCTGCAGATCCCGGAGCTGCGGCTGTCCCAGGTCGTGCTGGAGGGGACCGATGCGGCCACGCTGATGGACGGGCCCGGGCACCGCCGGAACACGGTTCTCCCGGGCCAGCCGGGCGCCAGTTACGTCTACGGCCGCCGCGCGTCCTTCGGCGGCCCGTTCGCCGATGTCGCCCGGTTGCCGGTCGGCACCCCGATCACGGTCACCACCGGCCAGGGCACCGCCGTGTACCGGGTGACCGGGGTCCGGCGCCCGGGCGACCCACTCCCGGCGGCGCTGGCTGCCGGGGCCGGTCGACTGACGTTGCAGACGGCGGGCGGACGCCCGTACCTGCCGACCTCGGCCGTGTTCGTCGACGCGGCACTGGAACTGGCGACGATGCCGAACGGTTCCGCCTTCGCCGTGGGCCTGCGGCCGTCCGCGGTGCAGACCCGCGAGCAGGCGTTCGCCACCGACCAGTCGGCCTTCCTGCCCCTGGCGCTCTGGGCGCAACTGCTGGTCGTCTGCCTGGCTGCAGTGAGCTTCGCCTGGGTCCGCTGGGGGCGGCCGTCGACCTGGCTGGTCGCGGCGCCGGTCGTGCTGGCCGTCGCGTGGCAGGTCGCCGAGACCGCGGCCCGACTCCTGCCGAACCTGCTGTGACCGGCGACCTGCGGTCCGGACCGGTGCTCATCGGGGTACGGAGTCGCTTCCTCTACTTCACCGAGCCCGCGCCGGTGAGGGTGGCCGGTGCGCCGGTCGCCCGAGGCGCGCCGGATGGGGAGCCGCTCGTCCGATGGCGCCTCGCCGGCTCCAACCAGCGGTTCACCGGGATGGCCGCCACGGCGGTCCTCGGCCTGGCGGTCGCCCTCGACGCGGTCGCGGACCTGCGCGACCACCTCGAACGGCACGACCGGGACGTCGTGGCGACGGGACCCGGGAGGTGGTCCTGGGTGCTGCACCGCCCCGACGGCTCGCCGGCGGCCCAGGCAGCGCACGCCTACGGCAGGCGGGTCGACTGCCAACGCTCGCTCGGGTTGTTCCTGGCGCTGGTGCCGACGGCCGGCGAGGACCCGACGCTGCGCCTGCCCGGGTCGCGCCGACCTCGCGCGCGCAGGACGTCCCCCCCGCCCCTGGTCGCCGCGGAGGTCCCGGCGTCCCCGCCACCGGACGACCAGCACCCCGGACCCGACCAGC
>CAXTBU010000025.1:1212-13684 GCA_964242885.1 uncultured Actinomycetales bacterium | reverse complement strand
CCCCGGACCCGACCAGCCACCTGGAGGACGATCGTGAGCGAGTCGCTGACCGAGCTGTTCGAACCGGTGGTCGAGGACCAGCCGGACTCGCCGGCCACGTTGGAGGCCGACGAGGTGTCCGCCTGGTTCGGCGAGCACAAGGTGTTGGACCGGGTGTCGCTGGAGATGCAGGCCGGGCGGGTCACCGCGCTGATCGGTCCGTCGGGCTGTGGCAAGTCGACGTTCCTGCGGATCCTCAACCGGATGCACGAGATGATCCCGTCCGCGGCCCTCGCCGGGCGGGTCCTGCTCGACGGGTCCGACATCTACGACCGCAGCCAGAAGGTGACACTGACCCGGAAGAACATCGGGATGGTCTTCCAGAAGCCGAACCCCTTCCCGGCGATGTCGATCGCCGGCAACGTCGCCGCCGGCCTGAAACTGACGGGCACCCGGGTGGACGACACCGACGGCCTGGTCGAGGAGTGCCTGACCCGGGCAGGGCTCTGGCGCGAGGTGAAGAACCGACTCGAGACACCGGGCGGTGCACTCTCCGGCGGCCAGCAGCAGCGGCTGTGCATCGCCCGCTCGCTGGCGGTCCGGCCCAAGATCCTGCTGATGGACGAGCCCTGCTCGGCCCTGGACCCGACGTCGACCCGTCGGATCGAGGAGACGATCGCCGAGCTCGCGGCGACGGTGACGGTCGTGATCGTCACCCACAACATGCAGCAGGCGCAGCGGGTCTCCGACGCGTGCGCGTTCTTCCTGGCCGCCGAGAACCAGCCCGGCTACATCGTCGAGACCGGCACCACACGCGACGTCTTCGGCAGCCCGCGCGACGAACGGACCGCCGACTACGTCAACGGGCGGTTCGGGTGAGCACGGTCGGCGCCGCTCGACACGCCGGTCCGCCCGCGCCCGCCCCACCGGTCGGCACCGACCGGCCGCGCCGCATCCGGTCGGCCAAGGACAGCGAGGACCGGGCGTTCCGGGCGGCGATGACGGTCGCCGGCTCGGCGGTCCTGGTGATCATGTGCCTGATCGGGCTGTTCCTCGCCGTCCAGGCCACCCGGGCGCTGCGGCGGCAGGGCTGGTCGTTCCTCTCCACGCAGGAGTGGCTCGGCGACCGCTACGGCATCGCCGCGGTGCTGCCGATGACGGTGGTCATCGCGCTCACCGCGATGGTGTTCGCGGTCCCGATGTCCATCGGGCTGGCGCTGTTCGTGGCGGAGTACACGCCGCGCCGGATCCGGCGCGGCCTGACCAGCCTGGTCGACCTGATGGCCGCCGTGCCCAGCGTCGTGTACGGGCTGTGGGGCGCCCTGTTCCTCCAGGAGCACGCGACCCACGTGGCGCGCTTCCTGTCCGACCACCTCGGCTGGATCCCGATCTTCCGGGTGAACGAGGTCGACCACTCGGCCGTGCCGTTCAGCCTGGCGCCCTACAGCACCTCCTCGTTCCTGGCCGGGATGGTCGTCGCGATGATGGTCATCCCGATCGCGACCTCGGTGATGCGGGAGGCGTTCTCCCAGGCCCCGGCCGGGGAACGGGAGGCCGCGTACGCCCTCGGCAGCACGCGGTGGGGGATGTTGCGGTCCGTCGTCCTGCCGTTCGGCCGCGGCGCGATGATCGGCGGGCTGATGCTCGGCCTCGGCCGGGCCCTGGGCGAGACGATCGCCGTCGTGCTGGTGATCTCCCCGGAGTTCGTGATCAAGGGCCGGATCCTGGAGACCGGCTCGAACTCGATCGCGTCGCTGATCGCGCTGCGCTACGGCGAGGCCTCCGGGATCGGCCTGTCGGCGCTGATGGCGGCGGGCCTGGTGCTGTTCGTGATGACCCTGCTGGTGAACCTGGCCGCCGCCGAGGTGGTCCGGCGCAGCCGCTCCGGCGCCCAGACGGACTGAGGGAGTCGACGATGGCGGACGTTCTCGAACGCACCCCGGCCGCGGCGACCCGCGCGCCCGGCGACTCCGGCACGACCGGGCCGGCCGGCGCTCCCGGCGGCGACGGCGGGCCGGCGGCTGTCCCGGCGGAGCGGTTCCGGGACCTGGCCTCGGTCCACGGGGTGGACGTCGTCGCCGTCGTCGGCTCGCTGGTCGCCTCCTACTGCCTGGTCTGGCTCGCGTTCACCAAGCTGTTGCCGTTGGACGGCAAGGTGGGTTTCGCGCTGTGCTGGTTCGCCGTGTTCCTGGTCGTCTACGGCGTGCTCGTCTGGCAGCGGGAGACCGGGCTGGACGCCAACGACAAGCTGATGGCCGCGGTGTGGTCCTCGGCCGGGCTGCTGACGTTCACGGCGCTGGCCTCCGTGATCGTCTTCGTCGCGGTCCGCGGCCCCCGGGCGATCCGGCACCTGAACTTCTTCACCGAGGACCTCGAACGGGCCGGACCCCTGGACCCGCTGACGACCGGCGGTGTCCTGCACGCGGTGGTCGGGACGCTGATCATGATCGGCATCGGGGTGGTGATCACCGTGCCGCTGGGTATCGCCGCCGCCGTCTACCTGGTCGAGGTGGGCGGGCCGCTGGCGCGGGTGGTCGGCACGATCGTCGATGCGATGACCGCGCTGCCCTCGATCGTCGCCGGCCTGTTCGTGTACGCGGTCTGGATCATCGCGCTCAACCAGCCGCAGTCCGGCCTGGCGGCGTCGCTGGCGCTGTCGATCATGATGTTGCCGATCATCATCCGGACCTCCGCGGTGGTTCTCCGCCTGGTGCCCGGCGGACTGCGGGAGGCCTCGTTCGCGCTCGGCGCCTCCCAGGCCCGCACGGTGTGGTCGGTCGTGCTGCCCACCGCCCGCCCCGGCCTGGCCACCGCGGTCATCCTCGGCATGGCCCGCGGGATCGGCGAGACCTCGCCGGTCCTGCTCACCGCCGGGTACGCGACGGCGATGAACCGGAACCCCACGGAGGGCCCGATGACGTCGCTCCCCCTGCTCGTCTACCGGCTGGTCAGCTCGGGCCAACCGGCCTACATCGACCGCGCCTACGGCGCCGCCCTCACCCTGCTCGCCATCGTCATCACCCTGTTCGTCCTGGCCCGGATCATCGGCAACCGGGGCCGGACGGCCTCGTGAGGAGTCCTCTGATGTCCCACCCGATCCTGCGGGCCGGCGGCCGGCTCGTCGCCGTGCTGGCTCTACTCATCGCCACCGGGACGGCCGGTGCGGTTCCCGCCCGGGCCGAGACCTACTACCCGATCAAGGGCTCCGGCTCCACCTGGAGCGAGAACGCCCTGACCCAATGGGCTTCGGACGTCATACCGCAGGGCGTGCGGGTCACCTACGGCAGCGGCGGCTCCTCGGCCGGCCGGTCCCAGTTCCTGTCCGGGATCACCGACTTCGGTGTCTCGGAGATCCCGTTCCAGACCCGGCCCACCGACGGGAGCCTGCCGGAGCCGGTCGGCAACCGGCCCTACGCCTACATGCCGATCGTGGCCGGCGGGACGTCGTTCATGTACAACCTGAAGGTCGGCGGCCGCGTCATCCGGGACATGCGGTTGTCCGGCGAGACCATCACCAAGATCTTCACCAGGCAGATCACGAAGTGGTCGGACCCGCAGATCACCCGCGAGTACGGCACGCCGCTTCCGCCGATCGACATCAGGCCGATCGTCCGGTCCGACGGGTCGGGGACCACCGCCCAGTTCACGCTGTGGATGGACAAGCAGTACCCCGCGCTCTGGCGCTCGTTCTACCGGCCCGGCGGGCTGACCTCGATCTACCCGAGCGCGAACGGGATCATCGCGCAGAGCGGCTCCAACGGGCAGGCGAGCTTCGTCGCGTCACCCAACCAGGGAAACGGTGCGATCGCCTACCTGGAGTACTCCTACGCGAGGGGGGCCGCGGGTGGGCCGTTCCCGGTGGTGCAGCTGCTCAACCAGGCCGGCTACTACGTCGAGCCGACCCAGTACAACGTCGCGGTCGCGCTGACCCGGGCGACCATCAACAACGATCCCAGGTCGCCGGACTACCTGACCCAGGTCCTGGACAACGTCTACCGCAACCCGGACCCGCGGGCGTACCCGTTGTCCAGCTACAGCTACATGATCCTGCCGACCTCGCTCAGCGGATCGATGACCCCCGCGAAGGGCAAGACGCTCTCGGTGTTCGCCAACTACTTCCTGTGCCAGGGACAGACCAAGGCCGGACTGCTCGGCTACTCCCCGATGCCGTACAACCTGGTCAAGGCGGCCTTCGCCCAGGTGGCCCGGATACCTGGGTACGTCCCGAACCCCAACGAGATCACGAACTGCCGCAACCCGACCTTCGACGGACGCGACCTGAACAAGAACCGGCTCGCCGAGATCGGCCCGCAGCCGAACACCTGCCAGCGGCGGGACCAGCCGCGGTGCGGGACCGGCCAGGCGGCGACCGAGCCGGGGACGGGCGGCAAGACCTCGACCCCCACCGGTGGCGGCGGGTCCAGCCCGGGTGGCGGCGGCGCCCCGGGCACCACGTCGCCGGGTGGCACGGGCGGGTCGGGGACAGGCGGAACCTCCGGGACAGGCGGAACCTCCGGGACAGGCGGAACCTCCGGAACGGGCGGAACCTCCGGAACGGGCGGCGGGAGCCCGGGAACGGCCGGCGGCAGCGCCGGGTCAGGCGGCGGGGCACCGGGCGGAACCGCCGGGGGGGCGGCAGGCGGGTCGGCACCAGCCGGACAGGGCAACGGGACCGCCGGGACCGCCGGCACCACGGCGTCCGGCGGGACCGCGGCCGGGTCCACCGGCCAGACCGCGGCTGGCACGTCGGGCGGTGCCACCGCGGGGACCTCCGGTGTCGGCGGGGCGGCGGGGCCCGGCGGTCCGGCGGCGGGCGCGACCGTCGACGAAGCCGACGGGACCGTGGCGTCGGTCGGGAACGGTCAGACCTCGACCGCCGGGGGACCGCTCGCGGCGGTGCCCGTCACGCTGGCGGAGCAGCGGGAGAACGGTGCTCTGTCGCCGCTGCTGGCCGGCCTGGCCGCCCTCGAGCTGCTCCTCGCGGCGGCGCTCCCACCGGTCGTCGTGGGGCTGTTGCGCCGGCGACGCGCCTCCCGCTCGGACTGACGGTCGCGCGGGCGGCGTCCCGCCGACGGCGGCCCGCGTTCATGCGTCCTTCACTCCGACAGTTCCCGGGGTTCAGCGGAGCCGGTCAGCTTGATCGCGAGACGCGACCAGCCGGTCGCCCAGGAGAGGAACCCCCCATGCGTTCAGCACTCGTCCGGGCCGCGGCAGTCGCCGCGGCCGCCGTCGCCACCATCGCCATGTCGCCCGGGATGGCGTCGGCGGACCCGCCGTCCGGGACGACCCCGGCTCGGGCCGACATCGTCGGTGTCGGGTCGGACACCACCCAGAACGTCCTGAACAGCTACGCCACGCTGTACAACCGGACCCACTCCCCGAAGCTGTACAGCTTCGACGCGACCGGCTCCTCGACGATCACCCCGGCCGCCGGCTGTTCCTCGATCACCCGCCCCAACGGCTCGGGCGCGGGGCTGTCGGCACTGCTCGCCGACACCACCGGCTGCATCGACTTCGCGCGGACCTCGCGCACGCCCAAGGCTGACGGCTCGGAGAAGAGCCTGGCCTTCATCGCATTCGCCAAGGACGGCGTCTCGGCGGCCGTCGCGCTGACGAACAACGCCGGCTCCAACATCACCACCGCGCAGCTGAAGTCGATCTACACCTGCACGGCCACCCGGTGGAACCAGGTCGGCGGCAAGAACTCCTCGACCATCAAGCCGATCCTGCCGCAGACCAGCTCCGGCACCCGCACCTTCTTCCTCGCCACCATCGGCGTCACCGACGCCCAGGTCGGCCGCTGCGTCACCCAGGGTGTCCAGGAGAACGACCAGGACGTCATCGCCGGCGACCCGAACAAGATCGCCCCGTTCTCCGTGGCGAGCTACTCCCTGATCAAGAACACCGGCCAGACGCGCAAGATCGCCCTGCTGAACGTCGACGGCACCAAGCCCGCCGTCATCGTCAGGCAGGACAACAAGGACATCACCACGCTCAACTCCGCCTACACCAGCAAGTACACCCGGACCGTCTACAACGCCGTCAAGCGCGTCAACGGCGTCGTCCCGGCCAACCTGAAGGCAGTGTTCGGGCGCGACGGCTTCATCTGCACCAACGCCGACGCGAAGAAGCAGACCACGTTCCAGGGCTTCCGCCCCGACTGCACCGGCACGCTGCAGCCCACCGGCTGATCAGCTCGCCATCCAGGGCGGGTTCCCGGCACACAGCCGGGGGCCCGCCCACTGCGTTGCCCGGACGACGCGGCCGCTGCCTGCGTTCATGCGTCGTTGACCCGCGCTCGGCCGCTCGTTCACTCTGCGTCGCGATGGTGTTGCGGGTCTGCCCACTGCCCCACCCGGAGGACTCCCATGCCCCGTCGGTCCCAGCGACGCCACCACCGCCTGGTGGCCGCGGCCGCCACCCTGACCGCCCTGGCGGCCGTGCTGGCCGGCGCGGCGTCCCCGGCGGGCGCTGTGGGGCCGGGAACCGGTGTGCCCGTGGTCCGCGCCGCACCGGCCGCCGCGGCGACCAGCCCGAGCGAGCCCGCCTCCTGCGCGGCGGCCGGCACCGGCGGGTCCGGGGTGTCGTGCACGTTCTCCGACGGCATCTCGAAGGTGCAGGTCGACCAGACGGCCGGCCTGATCAACCAGACCGTCAACGTCTCCTGGTCCGGCCTACCGGAGTCGGCGCTCGTGGCGGACCGGACCAAGTCGACGAACGCTGTCGCCGTGCTGCAGTGCTGGGGCGACCAGCCCGTGCGGGAACACTGCTGGCCGTTCGGCAACTACCTCGCGGGGTTCGACCACTTCTCGGCCAGCGACGACCCCGAGGAGGTCGACCCGTACAAGTCGTGGCGCTCCGCGGCCGGGGACTCGGAGGGTTCGGGCATCTCACCGCCGTTCGTCACGGCGGACGGTGAGGTCTTCGGCGGCCCCGACCCCACGTCCGGCGCGAACACCGGGCTCGGGGTGACGCTCGCCCCGGACTACCGCCTGCTGCCGGCGAACGAGGTGGTCGGCCGGACCGACGCCGACGGGAACGGCGCGGCCTCCTTCGAGGTGCGGACCAAGGACGAACTGCCGAGTCTCGGGTGCGACGACACCCACCCGTGCTCGCTGGTGGTGATCCCGGTCGTCCACGACCTGCGCGACGAGGGAAGTTTCCCCGAAGCCGGCCCGTGGTTCGGGCTGCAGCTCAGCGGGACCAACTGGAACCGGCGGGCGGTCATCCCGCTGGCGTTCGCACCGCAGTCAGCCGCCTGTTCGACCGGCGGGGCCGCGAGCCTGCAGGTCGTCGCCTCCGAGGTGGCCGAGAACGCGTTGCGGCGGTGGCAGCCCAAGGTCTGCTCGCCGACCGGTGGGGCCACCCCGGTGGACGCAGCGGTGACCGTCCTGCCCGACCGCTTGACGCGGGAGGCGATCGGTACGCCGACGGGCGGCGACCTCGCGGTCGTCAACCAGGCGGTGCCTGCGGCGACCGGCGGTGTCACCTACGCCCCGCTGGTCGGGGCGGGCGTCGTGTTGGCGTTCAACATCACGAACGTCAACACCGGCCGCCCCTTCCCCGAGTTCCGTGTCTCGCCGCGACTGCTGGCCAAACTCCTCACGCAGAGCTACTGCGGCTACGTGTGTGGCGACGCGGTGCAGTACCCGGTGCCGGATCCCAACGTCGCCGGCAACTACAGCTCGGTCATGGATGATCCGGAGCTCTTCCAGCTCAACCCCTCGTTCAAGGACGCCGACGGGAACCTGCTGATCAGCAACACGGCGTTCCCCCCGGAGGTCGCGTTCAGCGACAGCGACGTCTTCTTCCGGCTCACCCAGTGGATCGACGCCGACCCGGCGGCTCGGGCCTGGCTGGACGGGAAGTCCGACGGGGCGCTGGGCGGCCCGCACATCGCGGTGAACAAGAAGTTCACCGGGTGGGAGCTACCGATCAGCGGCCCGGAGAAGCGGGACGACTACACGCTGGCCCGGGACAACCCGGGCGCCCCCTTCGCCGGGTACAACTACCTGGACCTGACCTACCAGTTCGCCCCCAACCTCCGCGCGGTGTCGCAGAACGTGCTGTTGGGCTGGAGCAGCGCCACGACGACCCCCGTGCTGGACCCACTGGACGCCACCAAGATCACCGGCTTCAAGCGCCAGAGCGTCGACGACCTCGCCACGGGATCCTCCTCGACCTTCGTGCTGGGGATCATGTCGTCGGCCCAGGCGAGCACGTTCGGGCTGCGGACCGCTGCCGTCCCGGCCGGCGACGGCACCTTCGTCGCAGCCGACGCCGCCGGCCTCACCGCCGGCGTGAAGGCGATGGCCAAGGACCCGGCGACCGGCCTGTGGTCGCTGCCCGCGAAGATCACGGACCCGGCCGCCTACCCGCTCACCGTCGTCGAGCACGCCGTCGCCCGGAACCGGGGCCTGACCGCGGAGGCGGCGGCCGGCGCTGCCGCGTTCGTGCGGTACGCCGCGTCCACCGGCCAGGTGGTGGGGACGGACATCGGTCAGCTGCCGGGCGGGTACGTCGGCGTGACCCCGGCGATGGCGGCGCAGTCCCTGGCCGCCGCCGAGGTGTACGGGAAGGCCGCGACCCCGGTGTCCACTCCTCGACCGACCCCCTCGCCCACTCCCACTCGCACGCCCACCCCGCGGCCGACCCCGACGGTCTCGCCGGCTCCCGCGAGCCCCCAGCCGACCGCCTCCACCGCAGCCCCCCTTCCCGCGGTGGACGCGACGCCCCCCTCCCCGGCGACGCCAGGGAACGGTGACGCCGGGGCAGCCGGCAGTGGGGACGCCACCGACGGCGACGCCGGTGGCGGTGGCGGTGGCAGTGCCGGTTCCACCACCGACGGGTCGACCGGGCAGACCGGCTCGGGCTCGGGTACAGGCTCGACCGACGCCGGCGGCAACACCGGCGGGACGCCCGGTGCCGGGTCAGCGGCTCCGGGGACCACGGGCTCCACCGCACCGGGCGGCGGCAGCGCGCCGGCCGGCCCGGCCTCGGCGCCGACCGCGGGTCCGGCTCCCGCCGCCGCGGCGCCCGGCGTCGCAGCGGTCGCCGGTGCGGCTCCCGCGGCGCAGCCGTTGCGGACCGCCGACGACCCGGCCGGCAGCCTCCGGTGGGCCCTGTTGGCCCTGCTGGTCATCGGGCTCGCGGCAGGTGTCGCAGCCCCGGTGCTGGCGGGTACCGGGCGCGGCGCCCGGCTGCTGGCGTCGGCGAAGAAGCGCTTCGGTCGTTGACCCTGCGGCGGGAGTCGCCGGTGGCGACTCCCGCCCGCCGCGCCGCGCGCGAGAACTTGTCTGCCTGACGGACCCCGACCGCCGGCCTCGCCGGTAGCCGGTCGCCGGCGGTCACCGGCCGGCGTGTCTCCGTCTCGCCGTGGGCGGGTCGTCCACAGCGGTCCGGGCCACCCGTCCCCAGGCCCCGCACCGGGTTCCCCCAGCGTGTGGCGGCCGTTCTGTCAGACCTCGGTGGCATGGTCCACAGGTGTCCACAGAAGGAACGGGCGATCGGTGGATGACACGAGGGCTTGTGGTCGTTGACTGGAGGACCCCCAGATGTAGTGTCGAAGGCGCTGGGAGCCCGTGAGACCACCCGAGGAGACGACCGTGACCGACACCCTGTCCACCTGGTCCGCCGAGGTCGACGCGTCGTCGCCGGGCGACGGGTGGGACGACCTGGCCGGCGGCGGGTCGACGCCCGGTTCGTCGGCCGCCGCGGCGACGGAGGCGATCACCGTCGTGCGCCGCGACGGCGAGGTCGTGCCGTTCGCGCCGTCCCGCATCGCGGTCGCCATCTCCAAGGCGTTCCTCGCGGTGGAGGGCCGCCAGATCGGCGCGTCGTCCCGGTTCCGTGCCCTGGTCGTGGAGCTGACCGACCAGGTGGCGACCGCGCTGGCGCGGCGCACCGCCGGCTCCCGGACCGTGCACATCGAGGACGTCCAGGACCAGGTCGAGCTGGTGCTGATGCGCGGCGGGCACCACAAGGTCGCCCGCGCCTACATCCTCTACCGCGAGGCGCACGCCCAGGCCCGCGCACAGCTGGCCGAGGAGGCCGCCGCCGGCCTGCTGGACGCGCCCGAGGACGAGTCCACCGGCCCGGAGATCCCGGTGCTGTCGGTCCGGCAACCCGACGGGACGCTCGTCCCGCTGGACGGTGCCCGGCTGCGCGTCGTGGTGGCCGAGGCGTGCGCGGACCTCGACGCCGTCGACGCCGACCTGGTGCTCACCGAGACGGTGCGCAACCTCTACGACGGCATGACCGCCGACGAGCTGGCGACCGCGCTGGTGATGACCGCCCGCGCGCTGGTGGAGACCGAGCCGGCCTACACCTACGTCGCGGCCCGGCTGCTGCTGGACAAGCTGCGGACCGAGGCGCTGAGCTTCCTGCTCCCCGGTGACCAGCGGGCCAGTGCGGCCGAGCTGGCGCAGCGCTACCCGGAGTACCTGCGGGCCTACGTCGCCCGCGGCATCGAGCTCGGCGCGCTGGACCCGCAGCTGGCCGGGTACGACACCGACCGCCTCGCCGCGGCGATCCGGCCCGACGGCGACCGGGACATCACCTTCCTGGGCCTGCAGACCCTCTACGACCGGTACTTCCTGCACAGCTCCGGGACCAGGTACGAGCTGCCGCAGGCGTTCTTCCTGCGGGTCGCGATGGGTCTGGCGTTGGCCGAGCCGCTGGAGCAGCGCGAGGACCGGGCGATCGAGTTCTACCGGCTGCTGAGCTCCTTCGACTTCATGGCGAGCACGCCGACGCTGTTCAACGCCGGGACGACCCGCCCGCAGCTGTCCAGCTGCTTCCTCACCACGGTCGAGGACGAGCTGGAGTCGATCTTCGGCTCGATCAAGAACAACGCGATGCTCGCCAAGTTCTCCGGCGGCCTGGGCAACGACTGGACCCCGGTCCGCGGGATCGGCGCGCACATCAAGGGCACCAACGGGCTGTCCTCCGGCGTCGTGCCGTTCCTCAAGATCGCCAACGACACGGCGGTGGCGGTCAACCAGGGCGGCAAGCGCAAGGGCGCCGTCTGCGCCTACCTGGAGACCTGGCACGTCGACATCGAGGAGTTCCTCGACCTGCGCAAGAACACCGGTGACGAGCGCCGGCGCACCCACGACATGAACACCGCCAACTGGGTGCCGGACCTGTTCCTGCAGCGTGTCGAGGCCGACGGCCCGTGGACGCTGTTCTCGCCCGACGAGACCCCGGACCTCCACGACCTCTACGGCGCCGCGTTCGCCGTCCGGTACGCGCAGTACGAGGCCGCCGCCGACCGCGGTGAGCTGAAGGTGTTCCGCCGCGTGCAGGCCGTCGACCTGTGGCGCCGGATGCTGACGATGCTGTTCGAGACCGGCCACCCGTGGATCACCTTCAAGGACCCGTGCAACCTGCGCTCCCCGCAGCAGCACGTCGGTGTCGTGCACTCCTCCAACCTGTGCACCGAGATCACGCTGAACACCTCCCGCGACGAGGTCGCGGTCTGCAACCTCGGCTCGGTCAACCTGGCCCGCCACGTCGGCCCGGACGGCCTGGACGCCGACCACCTGCACCGCACGGTCACCACCGCGGTCCGGATGCTCGACAACGTCCTGGACATCAACCTCTACACGGTCGACGAGGCCGAGAAGTCGAACCTGCGTCACCGCCCGATCGGGCTGGGCCTGATGGGCTTCCAGGACGCGCTGTACACGCAGCGGATCCCGTACGCCTCGGACGCCGCGGTCGAGTTCGCCGACGTGTCGATGGAGGCGCTGAGCTGGTCCGCCATCGCCGCGTCGGCCGACCTGGCTCGGGAGCGCGGCGCCTACCCGAGCTTCGACGGGTCGCTGTGGAGCCGGGGCATCCTGCCGATCGACTCGATCCAGGCGGTCGCCGACGCCCGCGACGGGGACCTGGACATGGACCGCACGCAGCGCCTGGACTGGGACGCGCTGCGCCAGCGCGTCGTCGGCGGTGTCCGGAACTCGAACATCATGGCGATCGCGCCGACCGCGACGATCTCCAACATCAGCGGGGTCGCGCAGTCGATCGAGCCGACGTACCGGAACCTGTACGTGAAGTCGAACATGTCCGGTGACTTCACCGTCGTGAACGACGCCCTGGTCCGGGACCTGAAGGCCCGCGACCTGTGGGACGAGGTGATGGTGTCGGACCTGAAGTACTTCGACGGGTCGCTGACGCCGATCGACCGGATCCCGGACGATCTCAAGCAGCTGTACGCGACGGCGTTCGAGGTGGACCCGTCCTGGTTGATCCGGGCGGCCAGCCGCCGCCAGAAGTGGATCGACCAGGCCCAGTCGCTGAACCTGTACGTCACCGAGCCCGACGGCCGGAAGCTGGACAGCCTGTACCGGCTGGCCTGGCACTCCGGGCTGAAGACGACCTACTACCTGCGCAGCCAGGCGGCGACGCACGTGGAGAAGTCGACGCTGCGTGGCACCGACGGCCGGCTCAACGCGGTCTCCGCCGGCCCGGTCGCGGCACCGGTCGCCGC
>CAXTBU010000025.1:0-1112 GCA_964242885.1 uncultured Actinomycetales bacterium | reverse complement strand
ATGACCGACACCCTGCTCCCGCCGAGCGTCGCCCCGGTCCCGGGCGACCTGACGGCCGACACCACCGGGCTGGGCCAGATCGCCCGTGGCGCCGGCCGGGTCCGCGTCGACGACAAGGCGATGATCAACGCCCGCGCCGACGTCAACCAGCTGCTCCCGATGAAGTACCGGTGGGCCTGGGACAAGTACCTGGCCGGTTGCAACAACCACTGGATGCCGACCGAGGTGTCCATGCAGGCCGACATCGCGCTCTGGAAGAGCACCAACGGGCTGACCGCGGATGAGCGCCGGATGATCAAGCGGAACCTGGGCTTCTTCGCCACCAGCGAGTCCCTGGTCGCCAACAACATCGTGCTGGCGGTCTACCGGCACCTGACCAACCCGGAGTGCCGCCAGTACCTGCTGCGCCAGGCCTTCGAGGAGGCCGTGCACACGCACACGTTCCAGTACATCTGCGAGAGCCTCGGCCTGGACGAGGGCGAGCTGTTCAACATGTACCGCGAGGTCCCGTCGATCACCGACAAGGCCGCCTGGGCGCTCAAGCACACCCAGAACCTGGAGGACCCGCAGTTCCACACCGGCACCGTCGAGGCCGACCAGTCGTTCCTGCGTGACCTCGTCGCGTTCTACGTCATCTTCGAGGGCATGTGGTTCTACACCGGCTTCGCGCAGATCCTCAGCCTGGGCCGGCGCAACAAGATGGTCGGGATCGCCGAGCAGTACCAGTACATCCTGCGCGACGAGAGCACCCACCTGAACTTCGGCATCGACTGCATCAACCAGATCAAGATCGAGAACCCGCACCTGTGGACCGCGCAGCTGCAGGGCGAGATCCGCCAGATGCTCGTCGACGCCTGCGCTCTCGAAGTCGCCTACAGCCGCGACACGATGCAGACGGGGATGCTCGGGCTGAACGCGGACCTGTGCGAGCAGTACATGCACTTCATCACCAACCGCCGCTGCGTCCAGATCGGGCTGGCGCCGGTCTTCGCCGAGGTGGAGAACCCGTTCCCGTGGATGTAGGAGATGATGGACCTCAAGAAGGAGAAGAACTTCTTCGAGACCCGTGTCACCGAGTACCAGTCCGGCGGCGGCCTCAAGTGGTGAACGCA
>CAXTBU010000024.1:26532-38770 GCA_964242885.1 uncultured Actinomycetales bacterium | reverse complement strand
CTGCGAGCTCGGCGTCGACGGGCTCCGTAGTCGGGGCGGACCGCGACGGCTGAGGACAGGAGCCGCCGCCGCGCCGGCTGAGGACAGGAGCCGCCGCCGCGCCGGCTGAGGACAGGAGCCGCCGCGCCGATACGCTGCCCGGCATGACGTCCTGGGAGTACGCGACCGTCCCGCTGCTCATCCACGCGACCAAGCAGATCCTCGACTCCTGGGGCGAGGACGGGTGGGAGCTGGTGCAGGTCGTGCCCGGCCCGAACCCGGACAACCTGGTCGCCTACCTCAAGCGCCCGAAGGCCGCCGAGCTGTGACGGCGGCTGCGGGCCCGGCCGAACCAGGACCCGCGGTCCCGGATCCGGACGCCGCACTTGCCCGGCTCGGTCTGACGCTGCCCCCGGTGCCCGCGCCGCTGGCGGCCTACGTCCCCGCGGTCGCCGCCGGCACGACGGTGTGGACCGCGGGACAGCTGCCGTTCGTCGACGGGGTGCTGACGGCCACCGGCACCGTGGGCGCCGACGGCCCGGACGCGGTGGACGAGGCGACCGCCAAGGACGCCGCCCGGACCGCGGCGCTCAACGCCCTCGCCGCGGTCGCCTCCGTCGCCGGCGGGCTGGCCAACGTCGCCCGGATCGCCAAGATCACCGTGTTCGTCGCCAGCGCGCCCGGCTGGACCGGCCAGCCGCGGGTCGCCGACGGGGCCAGCCAGCTGATCGGTGAGGTGTTCGGCGAGGCCGGCCGGCACGCGCGCAGTGCCGTCGGGGTGACCGCGCTGCCGGCCGGGTCGCCGGTCGAGGTGGAGGTCGTCGCCGTGCTCACCGCCCCGCTGCCCGTCTGAGGGCCCCGCGGCCGGAGCCGCCCGCGTCGCGGCCGCGGGCGCCAACTAATCTCGGGCCGGTGCCGGACCAGCCCCTGACCTCGCCGGCGGCGCCCGGGCCCGACCGGGGGGCGCGACTGCACATCGTGACGGGCAAGGGCGGCACCGGGAAGACCACGGTCGCCGCCGCGCTCGCCATCGCGCTGGCCGCACCGGACCGCCGCGTCCTGCTGGTCGAGGTCGAGGGCCGCCAGGGCATCGCGTCGCTGTTCGGCTCCGAGCCGCTGGACTACACCGAGCTCGTCCTCGCCGAGTCCGGCCCCCGCGGCCGGGTGCACGCGCTGGCCATCGACCCCGAGGCCGCGCTGATGGAGTACCTGGAGCTGTTCTACAAGCTCGGCCCGGCCGGGCGGGGCCTGCGCAAGATGGGCGCCGTCGACTTCGCCACGACGGTCGCGCCGGGCATCCGGGACGTGCTGCTGACCGGCAAGGCCTACGAGGCGGTCCGGCGCCGCGACTCCGCCCGCCGGCACGTCTACGACGCGGTCGTGATGGACGCGCCGCCGACCGGCCGGATCGGCAACTTCCTCAACGTCAACGCCGAGGTCGAGCAGCTCGCCCGGGTCGGGCCGATCCACAACCAGGCGGCAAACATCATGCGGGTGCTCCGGTCACCGCAGACGGTGGTGCACTTCGTCGCGCACCCGGAGGAACTGCCGGTCCAGGAGACCGCGGACGGGATCGCGGCGATGCACGGGCTGGGACTGCCGGTCGGCGCCGTCGTGCTCAACCGGACGACGACGCCGCGGCTCACGCCCGCCGACCTGGCTGCCGCGGCCGCCGGCACGCTGAGCCGAGCCCGGGTTGCGGCCGCACTGGCCGGCGGCGCCGACGACGAGCACACCGTCGACGCGATGGTGGCGTTGGCGACCGACCACGCGCGCCGGCTGGCCACCGAGGCCGGGCACCGCGCGGAGCTGTCCGCGCTCGGCCGGCCGGTCCTGGACCTGCCGAAGCTGCCGGCCGGGGTCGACCTGGCCGGGCTGTACGGGCTGGCCGACGCCCTCGCCGGCCGGCTCTCGGACCTGGCCGGCGGCGACGACCCGGCGGCCGTCTCCCACCCCGCGCCGGCGGGGGGCCCCCGATGAGTCCCCGCCCGTTCGGGCTCGACGACCTGTTGGACTCCGGCGTCGCGACCATCGTCTGCTGCGGCGCCGGCGGGGTCGGCAAGACGACCACAGCCGCGGCGGTGGCGCTGCGGGCGGCCGAGCGCGGCCGGCACGTCGTGGTGCTGACGATCGACCCGGCCCGCCGGCTGGCCCAGGCGATGGGCCTGGCGACGCTGGACAACACCCCGCGGCCGGTGCCCGGCGTCGACACGGCCAAGGGCGGCTCGCTCACCGCGATGATGCTGGACATGAAGCGGACCTTCGACGAGGTGGTGCTCGCCCAGGCCGACCCCGCCAAGGCCCAGGCGATCCTGGACAACCGTTTCTACGCGTCGCTGAGCAGCTCCTTCGCCGGCACGCAGGAGTACATGGCGATGGAGAAGCTGGGGCAGCTGCGCGCCTCGGCAGCGACCGACGGCATCGACCTGATCGTCGTGGACACCCCGCCCAGCCGGTCGGCGCTGGACTTCCTCGACGCCCCCCAGCGGCTCGGCTCGTTCCTGGACGGGCGTTTCATCCGGCTGTTGGCGACGCCGGCGAAGGGGTACCTGCGGTTCGTCTCGGCCGGGGTGGCCGCGGTCACCACCGTGTTCACCAAGGTGCTCGGCGGGCAGGTGCTCCGGGACATCCAGACGTTCGTGAACGCCTTCGACACCCTCTTCGGCGGCTTCCGGTCCCGCGCCGAGCAGACCTACGCCCTGCTCCAGGGGTCCGACACCGCGTTCGTCGTGGTCGCCACCCCGGAGCCGGACGCGTTGCGGGAGGCCGGCTTCTTCGTCGACCGCCTGCGGGAGGAGTCGATGCCGCTGGCCGGCGTCGTCGTCAACCGCACGGCGACAGCCGGGCCGGACCTGGGGACCGCGCCGGGTGCCCGGTCCTCGGACCAGCTGGCCGACGGCCTGTTCGCGCTGGCCGCGGACCTGGCCGTGGAGACCGACCGGCAGGCCGCCCTGGTCGGGGCCTTCAGCGCCGCGCGGCCGGGTGTGGCCATCGGGTCCGCCCCCGCGCTGGCCGATGACGTGCACGACCTCGCGGGACTGCGGCGCGTCGGGAATCTGCTCGCTCAGGGAACCGACGGCCGGATTTCGTAGTCTTAGCAGTCGTGGGACCCCTTCTGACACGTCTTCTGCGGTTCGTCTCGGTCAAGACCAGCCTGCTGGTCGGTTACCTGGGCGTCACCGTGCTCTGCGGTGTGCTCGTCGCCGCGCTGGCCCTGCCGGCGATCGCCGTCGTGGCGTACGGGTCCAAGCGCGCCGCGACCGGCCTGGAGACCCTGCCCGAGACGCTGAAGACGCCGAACCTGCAGGGGTTCAGCTATGTCTACGACCGCAACGGCAAGCTGCTGGCCACGTTCTACGCCAAGAACCAGGTCCCGGTGACGCTCGCGCAGGTCTCGCCGGTGATGCGCCAGGCCGTCGTGGACATCGAGGACGAGCGCTTCTACCAGCACGGTGCCGCCGACGCCCAGGGCGTCCTGCGCGCGGCCGCGAGCAACGCCGCGGCCGGCGACACCGTCGCCGGCGGCTCCACCCTGACCCAGCAGTACGTGAAGAACGCACTGCAGGCCCAGGCGAAGACGGACGCGCAGAAGGCGGCGGCGGTCGTGCAGACCCCGGCGCGCAAGATCCAGGAGCTGCGGTACGCCATCGGCGTCGAGAAGTCGATGACGAAGGACCAGATCCTGCAGGGCTACCTGAACATCGCGACCTTCGGGCGCAGCGTCTACGGCGCCCAGGCCGCCGCGCTGTACTACTTCGGCATCCCCGCCAGCCGGCTGAACCTCCCGCAGGCGGCGCTGATCGCGGGGATGACGAAGGCGCCGGCCGTGTTGGACCCGACCGGCCCGGTGGACGGCCTGCGCGACCCGAAACGCGATGCCACCGCCCGGCGCAACGTGGTGCTGGACAAGATGCACGAGCTGCGCCACATCACCACTGCGCAGTGGCAGTCGGCCCGCGGGAGCGCGCTCGGGATCGTCAACGGCGGAAAGGGCCGGTCCCCGCAGCGGGGATGCCTGAGCACCGGCGCGGACTGGTACTGCGACTACGTGCAGAAGCTGTTGTTCCGCAGCCCCGACTTCGCCGTGCTGGGCGCGACGCAGGCCATCCGCGAGGACGCCTTCTACAACGGTGGCCTGACGATCCGCACCGCGCTGGACCCGGCCATCCAGAAGCAGGCCGACGCCGGGTTGAAGAGCCAGGCGAAGGCCAGCGACAAGCCGGTCGCCGCCACCGCCGTCGTGAAGCCGGGAACGGGCGAGGTGCTCGCCGTCGCCTCGTCCAAGACGTTGCGCCAGGGCGCGACCGGTCCACGCGGATCGACGAACATCAACTACGCCGTGGAGTACCAGTACGGCCAGTCCATCGGGTACCAGCCGGGCTCGACGATGAAGGTGTTCACGGCGGCCGCGGCGCTGATGGAGGGTCGGACCCTCGACACGGTGATCAACGCGCCGTACAGCCTCAACCTCACCCGGGTGCCGTTCACGACCTGCGAGGGCACCTACCGGTCGACCTCGCGGTACGTGCCGGGCAACGCCAGCCGGAGCGAGAACGGACCGGCCACCATGAACCAGGCGCTGCAGGAGTCGATCAACACCTACTTCCTGCTGCTGGAGAAGGACATCGGGCTGTGCAAGCCGGTCCAGCTCGCGACCGCGGCGGGCGTCACCCGCGTGGACATCGGGGTCAAGCCGCGGAAGGTCGAACCGTTCGAGCAGATCGCGTCGTTCACCCTCGGCGCCAACCAGACGTCCCCGTTGCAGATGTCGGCGGCGTACGCGATGTTCGCCGCGGGCGGGGTCTTCTGCAAGCCGCTGGTCGTCACCTCCATCGTGCGCAACGGCCAGACCGTCTACGACAGGGGCCCCGACTGCAAGCAGCTGATCCCCAAGGGTGTCGCGGACGCGATCAGCTGGTCGCTGTACCACAACGTCCAGGGCGACCAGGGGTACAGCAGCACCGCGCGGAGCCTGCAGATCGAGGGCGTTCCCTATGCCGCGAAGACCGGTACGACGAACGGCTCGGCGGCGGTCTGGTACAACGGCTTCAACAAGCAGTTCGCGAGTTCGCTGATGATCGGTGACTCCGCCAGCGGCAGCAATCCGATCGTCGGCGAGACCCTCGGCGGCAAGCGGATCCCGCGGGGCGCATCGGGAGCCAGCCTCGGCGGCCGCGTGTGGCTCGCCGTGATGAAGCCGATCCTGCAGGCGCAGGCCGAGCACCCGGGATTCGTCGACCAGCCCGAGGAGCAGTACGGCGGGCAGGGCTCGTCCTCGCCGTTCGACTTCTCCGGCGACGACGAGCCCGGCTCGGTGCCCGACGTGGTCGGGCTCTCGACGGAGGCGGCGACCGCCAGCCTCGAGGCGCAGGGCTTCACGGTGCTGCCCGGCCGCCGTCGGTACCCCGAGAACGGAGCCCCCGCGGGCCAGGTGATCCGGACCTACCCGGCCGGTGGCGAGGATGCGGCTCCGGGCTCGACCGTGGTCATCTACGTCGCCCGCGGGACCGGCGACGACACCGGGGGCGGCGACGACGCGCCGGACACCACCGACAGCCCGGCGCCGGAGCCGACCCTGCCGCCGGAGCCGACACTGCCGGAGCCGACACTGCCCGGATTCCGCTGAGCGTGCGGGCCAGCGGGCGCCGGGTGGCTGCTCGGGCCGGCGCCGCCCTCGGCCTCGGGGCGGCAGCCGGTGCGGCGGCGCTCGCGTGGGGCGCCGGCGTCGAACTGCGGACCTTCCGCCTTCGCCGGGCGACGGCCCCGGTGCTGCCGGCCGGGGCCCCGGACCTGCGGGTGCTGCACCTGTCCGACCTGCACCTGCTCCCCCGGCAGGGCCGCAAGCGGGACTTCGTCCGGGCGCTGGACCGCCTCGACCCGCACCTCGTGGTGAACACCGGGGACAACATCGCCGCCGCCGACGCGCTGCCGGCCC
The DNA here is from genome assembly GCA_964242885.1 of uncultured Actinomycetales bacterium. Lineage (GTDB taxonomy): Bacteria > Actinomycetota > Actinomycetes > CAXTBU01 > CAXTBU01 > CAXTBU01. The sequence goes on along the minus strand of CAXTBU010000024.1, from coordinate 32,856 downwards.
TGGTCGACACCCTCGGACCGCTGTTGGCGCGCCCGGGCTGCTTCGTGTTCGGGTCCAACGACTTCAGCGCCCCGCACCCGGCGAACCCGGTCACCTACCTGCTGCCGGACTCGATGCGCCCCGAGCGGCGCCACGACGACGACCTGCCCGCCGGCGAGGTCCGTCGGCTGTTCACCGCAGCCGGCTGGCTGGACCTGGACAACGCGTCGGGCACCCTGGTGGCCGCCGGCCCGGACCTCGGGCCGACCGGACGGGTCGAGGTCGCTGTCACCGGCACCGGGGACGCCCACATCGACCGGGACGACCTGTCCACCATCGGTCCTGCGCCGGCCGGCGTGCCCGCGTTCGCCGTCACCCACGCCCCGTACCGGCGGGTGCTGGACGCCTTCACCGGTGCCGGGTGGCCGCTGGTGTTCGCCGGGCACACCCACGGCGGCCAGCTCCGGATCCCCGGCCACGGCGCGATCGTCAGCAACTGCGACCTGCCGCCGGCCCAGGCCTCGGGGCTGTCCCGCTGGCCGCCGGCTCCGGAGCTGGCGGGGCCGATGGCCGAGGCCCCGGGCCCCGAGCAGGCGTACCTGCACGTGTCCGCCGGATTGGGCACGTCCCCGTGGGCGCCCGTCCGCATCGCCTGCCTGCCCGAGGCGACGCTGCTGACCCTCACCGCCGGCGGGAGCGGGCCGGGCCGGCGCGTCCGGTAGTGTTCCGGGTGTCCTCGGGGTGTGGCGCAGCTTGGTAGCGCGCTTCGTTCGGGACGAAGAGGCCGCAGGTTCAAATCCTGTCACCCCGACCAGCGCGACGAACGGGCTCGCCGGCACCAGCCGGCGGGCCCGTTGCTCGTGAACGGACCGTGCCCGCGTGCGACCATCCCCGGATGCCCGAGCCCACTCCGCCCGACCCCACCGCGCCCGACCCCACCGCGCCCGACCCCACCGCGCCCGACCCGGCCAGCAGTGACTCCGCAACGGGCTCAGACGAGCAGCCGACCTGGATCAGGCGGTTCACCGCGGCCCGGGTGTCGGTGCCGGACTTCGCCGAGGACGCGCCGGACCGGTGTCTGTACCTGTCCAACGTCACCGGCACCTACGAGGTCTACGCCTGGGACCGGTCGGTCGACGACGGGGCCGACCCCGTGCCCGGCGCGCACCGGCAGGTGACGGACCGGCCCAACGGGACGATCGAGGCGGCACTGCCCCGCGACGGCTCGGCGGTCTGGTGGTTCGCCGACACCGACGGGGACGAGTACGGGAGCTGGCAACGGCAGCCGTTCGGCGGCGGCGCGGACTCCCCCGCGCTCCCGTTCCTGCCGGCCGCCTACTCCGTCGGGCTGGCGTTCGGCCCCGGCGGCGAGGTCGTCGTGGGGTCCGCGGACGACGCCTACGGCACGCGCATCCACTGGACGCTGCCGGACACCGGGCCGACGACCACCCCCGGCGCGGACGACCAGACCGGCCGCCCGGACGTCGAGCCCACCGCCACCCCGGGGCTGACCCCGGTGCTCGTGTACTCCCACGAGCAGTCGGCCGGCGTCGGCGCGCTGTCCCAGGACGGGACGCTGCTGGCGGTCGACCACTCCGAGCACGGCGACTCCCGCCACCCGGCCGTCCGGGTGCTGGACCTGCGGGCGGTCCCGGCCGGCGGGGAGCCGTCGGTGGTCGGCGACCTGTGGGACGGCGCCGGGCGCAGCACCAGCAGCGTCGAGTTCGCCCCCGTCGAGGGCGACCGCCGGCTGCTGGTCTCCCACGAGCGGGGTGGCCGGTCCGCGCTGCTGGTCTGGGACCTGGCGACCGGGGAGCAGACCGAGATCGACCCCGGGCTGCCCGGCGAGGTGTCCGGCGGGTGGCTGCCGGACGCGCGCGGGCTGGTCCTTCGCCACGACCACGAGGCCCGCAGCACGCTGTTCCGGTACGACCTGGCCGGCGGCGAGCTGGTCCCGCTGCCCACGCCGCGCGGCACGGTCTCCGGCATCACCGTCCGCCCGGACGGCGAGCTGTGGTTCGGCTGGTCCAGCTCGGCGGAGGGCCGCGTCGTCCGCTCGCTGCCGGCATCCGGGACGACCGGGACGCCGGGCGGGCTGGTCGACGCCATCGACGCCGGGACCGCCGGCGTCGTGCTGCGCCCGCCGGGCCACCGGCCGCCGGAGTCGGTGCCGGCCACCGACGTCTGGGCCGACGGGCCGGGTGGGCGGGTGCACGCGCTGCTCCAGGTGCCGTCCGACGCCCCCGGCGGGAACTCCCCCGAGCGCCCACCCGGCGGCTGGCCGCTCTACGTGGAGGTGCACGGCGGGCCGACCCACCACGACACGGACGCGTTCACGCCGGCAACGGCCGCCTGGGTGGACGCCGGGTTCGCGGCCGTCCGGGTCAACTACCGCGGCTCCACCGGCTACGGCGCCGCCTGGCGGGACGCGCTGGAGGCCAAGGTCGGGTTCACCGAGCTCGAGGACGTGCTGGCGGTCCGGGACGCCCTCGTCGCGGACGGGATCGCCGACCCGGACCGGTGCGTCCTGGCCGGCGGGTCGTGGGGCGGCTACCTCACGCTGCTGGGCATCGGCACCCAGCCGGACAGCTGGGCCGTCGGGCTCGCCGCCGTCCCGGTCGCCGACTACGTCGCGGCCTACGAGGACGAGATGGAGCCGCTCAAGGCCTTCGACCGGTCCCTGTTCGGTGGGTCGCCGACCGAGGTCCCCGAGGCCTACCGGGTGTCCTCGCCGCTGACCTACGTCGACGCGGTGCGCGCCCCGGTGCTCGTGCTGGCCGGCGCGAACGACCCGCGGTGCCCCATCCGGCAGATCGACACCTACCTGGCGGCGCTGTCGGTCCGGGGCATCCCGCACGAGGTGTACCGGTTCGACGCCGGCCACGGGTCGCTGGTGGTGGCCGAGCAGGTCCGCCAGGCCGCCGCCGAACTCGACTTCGCCCGCCGGGCGCTGGCCGGCGAACCCGTCGGGGAGAAGGCCGGCGCGCCGGCCGCGGACTCCGCCGGGGCTGCGCTGTGAGCACCGCCGGGGAGCCGGCTGTGAGCACCGCTCCGACCGGACCCGGAGGCGTCCGATGGACCCGGGCCGCGGTGGCCGCGACCATCGACCACACGCTGCTCAGGCCGGAGGCGACCGACACCGATGTCGCGCGCCTTGTCGACGAGGCGGTCGAGCTCGGCGTGCTGGCGGTGTGCGTGTCCCCGGCCCGACTGCCGCTGTCGGACACCGGGGACCTGCTGGTCGCGACGGTGTGCGGGTTCCCGAGTGGGGCGTCCACCACGGCGGTCAAGGTCGCCGAGGCAGCTTGGGCCGTCGAGGCGGGGGCCGACGAGGTGGACGTGGTCGTCGACCTGGGCCTGGTCCGGGCCGGGCTCTGGCACTCCGTCGAGGACCAGCTGACGGCGGTCCGCGAGGCATGTGGTCCCGCCGCGCTGAAGGTGATCCTGGAGAGTGCACTGCTCACCGACGAGGAGTTGGCAGCCGGTTGCCTGGCCGCGGAGCGCGCGGGTGCGGCGTTCGTCAAGACCAGCACCGGCTTCGGGTCCGGCGGCGGCGCGACCCGGCACGCCGTCGAGACGATGGCGGCCACCGTCGGCGGCCGGCTCGGCATCAAGGCCAGCGGCGGGATCCGGGACGCGGCAACCGCCGTGGCGATGCTCGACGCGGGCGCGACCCGGCTGGGGATGTCCGCCTCGCGCGCCGTGCTGCAGGCGCTGCCGGACAGCTGACTGGGCCCGACAGCTGACGGCCACCCGGCGTTCACCTGTCGAGTGGAGAGTTCCGCCCGGTGAGCGGGACGATCTCGCCACTCGATCCCGATCGCCCGGAGGCTCCCGTGTCCGTCCGCCGTTCCCGTGTCCTGGCCGCCACCGCGGCGGCAGCCGCCCTCGCCGCCCTCGGCGTGCCGGGCAGCGCCCAGGCCGCCCGACCCGCCGCTTCCCCGACCGGCCAGTCGGCGGCCGCCGCCGCCGCGACCGCGATCGGTCCGTGCTCGGCGTCGGTGACCCTGCAGGCCTTCAGCGACGCCTACGACAAGAAGACGCTGGCCGGTGTGCCCGTCGGTGGCCTGTCGGCGCTCGCGGTCAGCAACGGCCGGCTGCTGGCGCTGTCGGACCGGTCCTCCCTGTTCAGCGCGCCGGTGACGGGCCCGGAGTCCATCGATCCGGCGCGGGCCACCGTGCAGCGGCTCACCGGGTCCGACGGCGCACCGCTGGACTCCGAAGGCCTGGTCGTCGACACCGACGGCACCCGGCTGATCACCTCCGAGACCGAGCCCTCGATCAACCGGTTCTCGCCGTCCGGGCAGTACCTCGGCCAGCTCCCGGTGCCGCCGCTGTTCCGGGTCGCCCCGGCCGGCGGCGCGACCACGAACGCGACCTTCGAGAGCCTCACCCTGACCCCGGGGGCGCGGAGCCTGGTCACGGTCAACGAGGGACCGCTCGCGGCCGACACCGGCCTCGTCCGCTTCCTGCGCTACACCCGGCAGGAGCAGGGCTACTTCGTCCCGGCGGGGCAGTACGCCTACGCCCCCGACGCGGGCCTGGGCGTTCCCGAGGTCCAGGCGGTCGACGAGCGCCGGTTCCTCGTGCTGGAGCGCGGGTACACCGGCGGGGTCGGCAACACCGTCCGCCTCTACCTCGCCACGGCCGGCCCGTCGACGACCGACGTCAGCGACCGGGCCGCACTGCCCGCCGGCTCGGTGAGCCGCCTCGTCGGCAAGACGCTGCTGGCCGACCTGGGCGACTGCCCCGCCGGCGGCGCGACCGCGAAGGGGCCGCAGGCCAACCCGCTGCTGGACAACATCGAGGGCATGGTCGTCACCGGCCGGACCGGTCAGGCCCTGCGGGTGCTGCTGGTCAGCGACGACAACGACAGCCCGACGCAGACGACCCGGCTGTACTCGTTCTCGGTGACGGTGCCGCGGGCCTGACACCTCGCCCGCCGCGGCGGCCTGACGGGGTTCGCGTCAGGTCGCCGGGCGGCGACGGCTCGGGTCAGGTCGCCGGCGGCGACGGGAGCGGTGCGTCGAGCTCGGCCAGGGTGAGCAGCACGAGAGCACCCGTCCACGCCAGCGGGGCGACCGCCGCCGGGAACCCGTCCGGTGCGACCTTCTCCGGGAGAGCGCCGCTCGCCGTCCGGTGGGTGTCCAACCAGGCCAGGCCGTTCCGGGCGGCGGCCGGGTCGCTGCGGGCGGAGCCGAGGGCGAGCATCGCTGCCTCCGGCGTCCACGCCATCCCGTCGTCGTGGTCCCAGTCCGTCCCCGGGCGGACGCCGCCGCCGGGCAGCAGCAGCGCCCGTCGTGCGGCCTCCACCGCCGCCGGGACCCCCGGCAGGTCGGGAGCGAACGGGGCACCGACGAGCCCGACCGCCGCGTCCGCGCCGCCGCGGGGCAACGTGCGCGGGTAACCGCGCGACCCCCACCGGTCGGCCAGGGCGCCGGCCGCGGTGCGGGCCGCGGCCGCCCAGCGCGCGGCCTGGTCCGGGTGCCCGGACCGGTCGGCGAGGTCCGCCGCGGAGCGCAGGCCGACGACGGTCGCGGCGAGCACCTCCAGCGTCGGCCGGTCGGTGTCGACCTCCCAGTAGTCCGGCGACACGGCGGGCAGTCCGGTCCGTTCGACCGAGGCGGCCATCCCGTCCGCCGACCGGGTGACCATCGGCCACCAGCGCGCCGCGGCGGCCGGACCGGCCGGGTCCGGCCCGTAGGAGACGGCCGCCCACACCGCCCAGCACATCCAGCCGGCCCCATCGGCCTGGAACGGCCGGTCGTCGTCCGGTGTCCGCCCCGAGCCGTCGGGCAGGTACCGGGCGGCCCACCGGCCGTCGGCGGGCGACACGGCGGCGAGGAAGTCCAGGACGGCCGCGGCCCGGGCACGGTCCCCGGTCACGCTGAGCGCCGCGACGGTGAAGCTTGCGTCGCGCGGCCAGACGTAGCGCCACGACGGCCGCCAGGCGGCGACCGCGGCGCCGCACGCACCGGCCGACGCGGGCCGGTTGCCGGGGACCAGCGGGAACGAGCCGGACAGCGCGAGCAGGTCGGCGCGGGCGCGGGTGGCCATGCCGACGAACCGGGTCCCGGTGCCGGGGACGGCGGGATCCGGGACACCGGGCGCGCACGACGGCGCGGCACCGGCTGGAACGTCGGGGCTCGCGACCGGCGGCAGGCCCTCCCACAGGGGTTGCGGGCCGGCCGGCGCCGACTCCCACGCCGCAGCGGTGACCACCGACGCGACGACGACGGCGCCCGCCGCGCCGGCCGCGACCGCCCGTCGCGACAGCCGGCTCCGCCGAGTCGACGACCGGCCCCGCCGAGGCGACAACCGGCTCCGAGGCGACAGCCGGCTCCG
>CAXTBU010000024.1:20096-26432 GCA_964242885.1 uncultured Actinomycetales bacterium | reverse complement strand
CCGGCTCCGAGGCGACAGCCGGCTCCGCCGGGGCGGCGGGAGACCGGCCGGTGCCGGGCGCGGGTCGGCGGGGGGAGCCATCAGGCCGCCAGGGTAGAAGGCCGGATCAGGCCGACCGGGCGACCGGCCGTGCTGGGTCCAGCGCCGCCCGGTAGACCTCCAGCAGCCCCTGTGCGGTCCGGTCCCAGGAGAAGCCGGCGGCGTGGGCCAGCCCGGCGGCCACCGCGGCCGACGCCGCAGCCGGGTCGGTGAGGACCCGCGCGAGCGCGGCCGCCCAGACTCCGGGCTCGTGACCGCGGACCAGCGTCCCCGCACCGGGCGCGACGGCCCGGGGCAGCCCACCGACATCGGCCGCCACCACCGCGACGCCGCACGCCTGCGCCTCCAGGGCGACCAGACCGAACGACTCGCTGCGGCTCGGAACCGCGACGACGTCGGCCGCGCGGTAGACCGTGGCGAGTTCCCGCGCCGGACGGGGGGCGACGAAGCGGACCGTCAACCCGGGCGGAGCGTCGGCGGCCATCGCCCGCAACCGGTCCAGCTCACCGGTCGCCCGCCCGGCCGGGGCACCGCACACCAGGACCGTCAGCCGGTGCGGCCGGCCCGCGGCGGCCAGCCTGTCCAGCAGCGGGCCGGCGGCGCGCAGCACGACGTCCGGCCCCTTCAGCGGCTGCAGGCGCCCGACGTAGGCCACGACCGGGTCGTCAGGGTCCAACCCGAGCCCAGCCCGCGCCGACGCGCGGGACCCCGGAACGGCGGGGCTGAACACCTCCAGGTCGACGCCGGGCTCGACGACGGACACCCGGCCGGCGTCGGCGCCGCACAGCTGCACGAGCTGCTCGGCCTCCAGCGCGGTGTTCGCCACCAGGCGGGCCGCGATCCGGGCCAGGTGCTCCTCGGCGCGGACGCGCTCGGCCGGCTCCGCACCGGGGTCGCCGAGGGCGCGGGCCTTGACCGCCGCGAGGGTGTGCGAGGACTGGACCAGCGTCGATCCCCAGGCCGCGGCGACGCGCTCGGCGGCGATCCCCGACAGCCAGTAGTGCCCGTGGACGACGTCGCACCGCGGGACCCGTGCGGCGACCGCGTCCCCGAACCGCCGCGCTCCGGCGATCACCGCGTCGATCTGGTCGGTGGACTCGACCGGCACCTCGTGGAGGCGGACGCCGGGCCCGACCGCGGAGACCGTCGCGGGGCCGCGCGTGCCGGTGACCATCTCGACCTCGACGCCGACCCGCGCCAGCGCCCTGGCGGACTGCAGCACGTAGGTGTTCATCCCGCCCGCGTCGCCACCGCCGGGCTGCTCGACCGGCGAGGTGTGCAGGCTGATCATCAGGACGCGGCCGACCGGCAGACCCGGACCACGCACCGCCTCAGGCGGGCGCGGCGGCACCGGCCCCCGCCGTCGCCGGGGTCCGCAGCCGGGCGGCCACGAGCTCGGCGATCTGGATGGTGTTCAGCGCCGCGCCCTTGCGCAGGTTGTCGTTGCTGACGAACAGCGCCAGGCCGCGCCCGCCGTCCACCCCAGGGTCGGTGCGGATCCGCCCGACGTAGCTGGGGTCCGCCCCGGCCGCGGCCAGCGGCGTCGGCACCTCCGCGAGCTCCACGCCGGGCGCGGACGTGAGCAGCTCGGCCGCGCGCTCCGGCGACAGCGGCCGGGCGAACTCGACGTTCAGCGACAGGGAGTGTCCGGTGAAGACCGGCACCCGCACACACGTCCCGGAGACCCGCAGGTCCGGGATGTGCAGGATCTTCCTGCTCTCGTTGCGGAGCTTCTGCTCCTCGTCGGTCTCCGCGGAGCCGTCGTCGACGATCGAGCCCGCCAGCGGAACGACGTTGAAGGCGATCGGCGCGACGTACTTCGCCGGCGCCGGGCCGTGGACGGCGGACCCGTCGGTGACCAGGTCGGTGAACCGGTCGGACCCGGCGACCGCGCGTGCCTGCCCGGCGAGCTCCTCGACGCCGGCGAGACCGCTGCCGGACACCGCCTGGTAGGTGCTCGCGACGATGCGGGTGAGCACCGCTTCCGTGTGCAGGGGCGCCAGCACCGGCATCGCGGCCATCGTCGTGCAGTTGGGGTTGGCGATGATGCCCGGCCCGCCGTCGCGCAGCGCGAGGTCGATGTCGCCGGGGTTCACCTCACTGACCACCAGCGGGATCGTGGGATCCCGCCGCCAGGCCGAGGAGTTGTCGATGACGACCACGCCCGCCGCAGCGAACCGCGGCGCCTGCTCACGGGATGTCGAGGCACCGGCGGAGAACACGGCGATGTCCAGGCCGGACGGGTCGGCCGTGGCGGTGTCCTCCACCAGTACGTCGGTCCCGCGCCAGGGCAGGGTCGTGCCGGCCGAGCGGGCCGAGGCGAAGTACCGGATGCTCGCGACCGGGAAGTCCCGCTCCGCGAGCAGCCGCCGCATCACAGCGCCCACCTGACCGGTGGCGCCCACGACGCCGACACGGAGCCCGGCGGACACGCCGTCGTGGCCGATGTCCGAGCCGCTCACCGTCCGGTCCCCGCGTACACGACCGCCTCGGGGGCGTCCGCGTCCAGCCCGAAGGCGGTGTGCAGGGCGATGACCGCGCCGTCGACGTCGGACCCGGCGACGACCACCGAGATCCGGATCTCCGAGGTGGAGATCATGCCGATGTTGATGCCGGCTCCGGCGAGGGCGGTGAAGAACGTCGCGGACACCCCCGGTGAGCTGCGCATCCCCGCACCGATCAGGGAGACCTTGCCGATCTCCTCGTCGACCACCAGCGATCCGTACCCGAGAGCGGTGCGCACCCGGTCCAGTGCCTGCACGGCGCCGGCCACGTCCGCCTTGGGCAGGGTGAAGGAGATGTCGGCCAGCCGGGACGGCCCGACGGGTGCGTTCTGCACGATCATGTCGATGTTGATCTGGGCGGCGGCGACTGCCGAGAACACCTCCGCGGCGCGGCCGACCACGTCCGGCACGCCCACCAGCGTGATCTTGGCCTCGCCGCGGTCGTGGGAGACCCCCGCGATGATCGGTTCCTCCACGGAAACGTCCTCTCCTGCGTCGAGCGCTGCTGCTGGGTCGGCCGTCGGGTCGGGGTCCCGTCGCGCCGGGCGGGTCGGTGCACCGCTGACGATCGTGCCGGGCCGCTCGCTGAACGAGGAGCGCACGTGGATGGGGATGCCGTAACGCCGGGCGTACTCGACGCTGCGCAGGTGCAGCACCTTCGTGCCGGACGCCGCCATCTCCAGCATCTCGGCGTAGGAGATCGTCGCCAGCCGCCGGGCGCTGGCCACGATGCGCGGGTCGGCGGTGAACACGCCGTCGACGTCGGTGTAGATCTCGCAGACGTCGGCGTCCAGTGCCGCGGCCAGGGCGACGGCGGTGGTGTCCGAGCCACCGCGCCCGAGGGTGGTGATGTCCTTGGTGTCGCGGCTGACCCCCTGGAACCCGGCGACGATCACGATCGCGCCCTCGTCCAGTGCGGTCCGGATCCGGCCCGGTGTCACGTCGATGATGTGCGCCCGACCGTGCGCGGAGTCGGTGATGACACCGGCCTGGCTGCCGGTGAACGACCGGGCCTCGAAGCCCAGGTCGTTGACGGCCATCGCCAGCAGCGCCATCGAGATCCGCTCGCCCGAGGTGAGCAGCATGTCCAGCTCGCGGCCGCCGGGCAGCGGGGTGACCTGGTTGGCCAGGTCGAGCAGGTTGTCGGTCGTGTCGCCCATCGCGGACACCGCTACCACCACGTCGGACCCGTCCTTGCGGGCGGCGACGATCCGGTGGGCCACCCGTTTGATCGCGGCCGCGTCGGCGACCGAGGACCCGCCGTACTTCTGGACGACGAGCGCCATGCGGTGCCGCACCTTCCTGTGTGGTTCGGGCGGCCCGACCGCCGTCGGGCCGCCGCGGCAGACTATCGACGCCGGTCAGGCCCCCCCGGGGCGAGCCCGATGGGTGGACAGGGGGCTCGCCCGGTGGGTGGACAGCGGGCTCAGGACTCCAGCGCCGCGTCGAGGGTGATGTCGACACCGGTGAGCGCCTTGCTGACCGGGCAGGTGACCTTCGCGTCCTGGGCCGCCTTCTCGAAGCCCGCGGCGTCCAGGCCGTCGACCTCGCCGCGGACCTTCAGCGCGATACCGGTGAGCCGGAACCCGCCGTCCGGGTCCGGGCCGAGCGAGACGTCGGCGGACACGTCGAGGCTCTGCGGGGTCCCGCCGGCCTGGGCGATCACCGCGGACAGCTGCATCGCGTAGCAGGACGAGTGCGCGGCGGCGACGAGCTCTTCCGGGCTGGTCGTCCCGTCCGCGTTCTCGGCGGCGCGCTTGGGGAAGGAGACGGTGTACGTGCCGACCTTCGAGCTGCTGAGCTCGACCTGGCCGGAGCCCTCCTCCAGGGTGCCGTTCCAGGCGGTGCGTGCGGTGCGCGTGGGCATCGGGCGAGTCCTTCCCTCGACTGCCGGCACCCGTCGCGGGGCCGGCCTTCCGCCCGGGGAACGCCCGGGCGGCGCCGGGGCATTCCGCGTCCGACCGTGCACTGGCGTACTGCGAACGCCGCCGTCCGGACTGGTTCGGCCGCCGACTGGCCGTTCCGGGTACGCCAGCGCGCGGGTCGGTCAGCTGGCGAGGACGCGCCGGCCGGAGAAGGCGCGGCCGAGGGTCACCTCGTCGGCGTACTCCAGGTCGCCGCCCACCGGCAGCCCGCTGGCCAACCTGGAGACCCGCAGGCCGATGGGACCCAGGACCCGCGCCAGGTAGGTCGCGGTCGCCTCGCCCTCCAGGTTCGGGTCGGTGGCCAGGATGATCTCGGTGACCGCGCCGTCGGCCAACCGGGTGAGCAGCTCGCGGATCTTCAGGTCGTCCGGCCCGACGCCCTCGATCGGGTTGATGGCCCCGCCGAGCACGTGGTAACGGCCGCGGTACTCCCGCGTCCGCTCGACGGCGACGATGTCCTTCGGCTCCTCGACGACACAGATCACCGACGGGTCCCGCCGGGGATCCCGACAGATCCGGCAGGTCGGCTCCTCCGCCACGTTGAAGCAGGTCGTGCAGAAGCGGACCTTCGCCTTCACGATCGTCAGGACCGACGCCAGGCGGGCGACGTCCTCGGGGTCGGCCGCCAGCAGGTGGAACGCGATCCGCTGGGCGCTCTTGGGCCCGACGCCCGGCAACCGGCCGAGCTCGTCGATCAGGTCCTGGACGACGCCCTCATACATGCGGTCCCCGCCGGCCCGGGTCGCTGCCGGGTTCGGGGTCGGTGTACGCGTCGTCCGGGTCGTCGGGGACCAGCGGCGGGATCGACGCGGTCGCCGCGCCGCCGGGGACGCTGGGGCCGAAGTCCGCACCCGGGCCGACGGCACCACCCGGGCCGACGGCACCACCCGGAGCGCCGGCACCACTCGGAACGCCGGGGCCGCCCAGGCCGCCGAGCCCACCGAGGGCCCCGAGGTCGACGCCGGACAGGTCGGGTAGCTGGGCGGCCATCGCCTGCTCGCCGACGGTCCGTGCGTGCTCGTTGGCCGCCCGGACCGCCGCGACGACGAGGTCCGCGAGGGTCTCGGCGTCCGCCGGGTCGACGACGGACGGGTCGATGACCAGCCCGACCAGTTCCCGGTCCCCGGTCACCGTCGCCCGGACCAGTCCGCCACCGGAGGTGCCGGAGACGTGGGTGTCGGCGAGGCGCTGCTGGGTCTCGGCGAGGTCCGACTGCATCTGCTGGGCCTGGGCGAGCAGGTCCTGCATGGACCCGAGCCCACCCGGGCCGAACAGGCCGCCCAGCGCGGCGAACGGGTCGTCCGCGCCGGACGGCTCGGCCGTCCCTGGGTCGCGATCGTCGTCGGGTGCGGAGGGCGGCTGCGAGGTCACGGGCCAACCGTAGGGCGCGTCCGCGACCGCGCGCGGTCGAGGCGCGCTGGGGGAACGGGTGGTCAGTCGGCGCGGGGCCGCTCCTCGATGACCTCCGCGCCGAACTCTCGGGCGAGCAGCTCGGTGGTGGACAGGTCGCGCCCGTCCAGGTCGACGTCAGCCGGGTCCACCGCGTCGTCCGGCGAGCCCGCCTCGGCGGCCTGGGCCCGCAGGCGCTCGGCGACGGTCCCCCGGGCAGGACCGGGGTCGTGGGCCGATTCGTGTGCTCCCGGCTCTGCCGGGACCGAGCCCGCCGGTCCCGCGCGGTGGCCGCCGGGCGCTGCCGGTTCCGGCCACACGACGCCACCGGACCCCTCGGCCGCGGCGGCTGCGGTCGTTGGCGCACGAACGGCCGAGCGGCGCGGAGGCGGGCCGGTGCTCGGCGACCGGGTCGGCGCAGCGGCAGGTGCCGCCGGCGGAGCGGCGACAGCACCGGGCGGCGGAGCAGTGTCCGGGCG
>CAXTBU010000024.1:13300-19996 GCA_964242885.1 uncultured Actinomycetales bacterium | reverse complement strand
TCCGGGCGGCTGTCCCGCGCCGGCCGGGCGGTCTCCGGGGAGCCCGGGTCCGCGGCACCGGCGCTGGCGGGACCACCGGGGGCGTTGGGGCCGACGACGACGTCGACGCGGACGTCGAGAGCGAACAGCGCGCGGAGCGCCTCGCGGACCGCGGCGTCGCGGCCGCCGCGCTGCAGGTTGGTCCGCACGCCCTCGCTGCCGACGGCGATCGTCAACAGGTCCCGCTCGAGGCCGACGATCTGCGACCCCTGCAGGGCCATCCAGGTGAACCGGGACGAGGTCCGCAGCGACTCGAGCAGCTCCGGCCACAGCCGCCGGACGTCGGCCAGCGTCACCTGGCCGGGGCGTTCCCGGTCGGTCGGCGCGGCCTCCCCCGGGGCTGTCACGGACCCGGCGGCCGGGCCCACCGGCGGGGCAACGACAACCGGGGCAGCGTCCGGCGGGGCAGCGACAACGGGGGCCGCCGCGGCCGGCACCGGGGCCGGCACCGGGGCCGGCGCATCCAGGGCCGGCGCATCCGGGGCGGCGGCATCCGGGGCCCGCCGGGCCCGCCGGGCGGTCACCGGCGGCGCGGCCGGCGACGGCTCGGGAGCGGCGTCCGGGACCGGCGATGCGAGTCGCCGCTCCAGCCGTTCCAGCCGCGCCCCGAACGACGCCTCACCGGACGAGGCCGCGGGCAGCAGCAGGCGGGCCAGCAACAGCTCCAGGTGCAGGCGCGGCGCGGTCGCCCCGCGGATCTCGGTGACCCCGGCGTCGAGCAGTTCGGCGGCCCGCAGCGCGGCGGCCTGCCCCATCGCCACCGACTGCAGGGCGAGGGCGTCCACCGTCTCCGGCGGCACGTCCAGCAGCTCCGCACGCCCGGCGTCCGGCACGACACCGAGGACGACGAGGTCGCGCATCCGCCGCAGCAGGTCCTCCACGAACCGGCGCGGGTCCTGTCCGGCCTCGATCACCTGCTCGACAGCCGCGAACACCTCGCGTCCGTCGTAGGCGGCCAGCGCATCGACGACCCGGTCCAGCAACGCATCGGAGGTGTAGCCGAGCAGCGCGATCGCGTCGTCGTAGGTCACGCCGCCCGCGCCGGCCCCGCCGATCAGCTGGTCCAGCACCGACAGCGCGTCGCGCGCAGATCCACCCCCCGCGCGCACGACGAGGGGGAGCACGGCCGGCGCGATCGGGATGCCCTCCCGCTCCGCGATCGAGGCCAGGTGCGCGGCCATCGTCCGGGGCGGGATCAACCGGAACGGGTAGTGGTGGGTCCGCGACCGGATGGTGCCGATCACCTTCTCCGGCTCGGTGGTCGCGAAGACGAACTTCAGGTGCTCCGGCGGCTCCTCGACGACCTTGAGCAGCGCGTTGAAGCCAGCAGAGCTGACCATGTGCGCCTCGTCGACGACGTACACCTTGTAGCGGGACGCGACGGGGCTGAAGAACGCGCGCTCCCGCAGGTCTCGGGCGTCGTCGACGCCGCCGTGGCTGGCCGCGTCGATCTCGATGACGTCCACGCTGCCCGGTCCCCCCGGGGCGAGCTCGCGGCAGCTTCGGCAGATCCCGCAGGGCGTGGACGTCGGGCCCAGCTCGCAGTTCAGCGACCGGGCGAGGATGCGCGCACTGGTGGTCTTGCCGCACCCGCGGGGTCCGGAGAACAGGTAGGCGTGGTTGACCCGGTTGGCGTCCAGCGCGCGGCCCAGCGGCACGGTGACCTGGTCCTGGCCGACCACCTCGGCGAACGTGCCCGGCCGGTACCGGCGGTACAGGGCCAGGGGGGCGTCCACCGCGCCGACCCTAACGGCGGGTCCCGACACCCGGCCCGGACAGCACGGACCCCGGTCCCGACAAGCCGGCCCGGACAGCAGGGACCCGGCCCGGACAGCAGGGGACCCCCCGCGCACCCGACAGAGCCCACCGACCCTTGCTGCCTTCCGGCCCTGGGGGAGTTGAGCAGGGTGCCGCCACGCGGGGGGCTGCTGCCGAGACTACGACGGGCACTGCGGCGGGGGAACCGCCGGGCGGAGTGCCACCGGCCGCCGGGTAATCTGCCGGGCGCAGGAGGATTCGCCTAGTGGCCTATGGCGCACGCTTGGAAAGCGTGTTGGGGGGCAACTCCCTCGCGGGTTCGAATCCCGCATCCTCCGCCAGCCGCCGGGCCGCGAGCGGGCCGACGGTCAGCCGGCCAGCCCGGTGGCGGCAGCGAGCTGCTCGACCTGGACGTCGAAGAGGGCGGCCGGGTTCGCGACCACCCCGGTCAGCTGTCCGGAGACCTCGACCGCGACAGCGCCGGCGATCGTCGACCACGCGAGCAGTGCACGCGCGGTGACCGCGGGTCCGGCCTCGACGCCGAGCGCGCCGGCCAGGCTCGCCAGCTCGCGGCGCACGGCCGGACTCTGGCGGCCCGCAGCGGCGGCCTCGTCCTCGGCGTACAGCCGCAGCAGCGCCGCCGGCAGACCGAGAGCACCTGACCCGGGCTCCGCCGGGCTCCCGGTCGCGCCCTCCGCGGCGGCCGTCGTGCCGACCCGTCCGTACAGCAGGCCGAAGTCACCCGGGTGCTCCAGCGCCCACGTGCGGACTGCGCGGGCGACCGTCGTCAGCCGACGCGCGGCGTCGCCCCGCCTGTTCCTGGCTGCGGCCTCGACCGCCGCACCGAGCTCGGCGCCGGCCCGTCCGGCGAGCAGGCGCAGCAGGTCCTCCCGGCTGGCGACGTAGCGGTAGACCGCCGAGGACACCATGCCCAGCTCGCGGGCGACCGAGCGCAGGGACAGGGCGTCGGCGCCCCCGGCCACGAGGCGGTCGTGGGCGATGGACAGGATCCGGTCCAGCGTCTCCGCCCGGACCCGCTGGCGCGGAGAGCCGGTGGCGGCGGCGCCCTCCGGCGCGTCCGGAGCCGCAGCCGCCCTCTTCGCCGCCGGCCCGGTGGTCGCGGCCGGGGTGCCGGTGGACGCCTTCGCGGCCGACCGGGCCGCGCGGCCGGTCGCCGTGCCCGCCGTCGCGACCTCGTCATCGACCGGGGCAGCGCTCTTGCGCGCGGCCCGCTTGGCGGGGGCCGTCTCCCCGGCGGTCGCCTTCGCCGTCCGGCGGCGGGAAGGAGCAGGGCTCGCGTCCGGCTCGGCAACAGCGGCGCGGGCAGATCGTGGGGTGGTGGCCATCCGGCCAGTCTGCGAGCAACCGAGAGCATCGGCAACTCATCGGAGCATCGCTCCCAGTTCCCGCGTCAACCGCTCTCGGTGCACTCGGGGACGGGTGCGGGTGTGGACGGGTGCGGGTGGTCCGGCACCCGCCGCTCCCCCGCTGCTCGCCAGCCCGGGGCTGCCCGCCGGCACCGGTCGCCCGACGGGGATGCCGGCACGGCGTACCGGTGGCCGGCTCGTCCCCCGGCCGGAGGCCGACCGACGCCGGCTGCGGCGGTGCGCCGGGCCACCCGGGTGCCCGTCGGGCAGAGTGGCGCGCTGTCGGGCCGGATCGGCGCCGCGCACCCGACGCCGCGGACGGGGACCTGCCCGGGCGCGGCCGGCAGCGGCGCGGCGACCGGGCGGACGGGGGGCCGATGAGCAACCAGCAGATCGAGCACCGGTCCCGGCGGGCCTTCCGCCTCCGTACCCCCCTGACGCTGCTGGTGCTGCTGGGCCTGCTCGTCGGTACGAGCTGGTACGGGGTGCGCAAGCTGCTGGAGCCGCCGCAGCTGTCGCCTCCCGGACGCTGCACACCAGCCCTGGTGACCACCGCTCCGAGGGGCGCCGCTGCCGTCGTACGCCTCAACCAGGTCCGGGTCACCGTGTTCAACGCGCCGGGCGGGCGCCCCGGGCTCGCGTCCGCGACCTCCTCGACCCTGCAGAACAGGGGGTTCCAGACGGGGGCCGCCGGGAACGACCGCGAGGAGTTCACCGGCGTCGCCAAGGTCCGTGCGGCCGACCCCCGCCTGCCCTCGGTGGCCCTGGTGCTGGCGCAGGTCCCGGGGGCGACGTTCCAGAAGATCACCAAGGACGACCCGTCGGTCGAGCTGGTGCTCGGGCCGCGGTTCCGCAACCTCGCGCCCAAGTTCCCGACGTCGGTGCCGGTCACGACCCGCTCCGCCGTGTTCCCCGCCGACTGCACCCTGCCGAGCGTCGAGAACTGACCGGGCCGCGCCGCCGGACCTACCCTGTGCCCGTGTCGGCTCCGGTGTTCCTCCCGCTCCCGGCGAGCCGCCCAGCCGACCAGGTCCGTCCGGTCGGGTCCGCCCCCTCCGCCGTGCCGGTCCCGGGCCTGCTCCCGCGGCCCGCCGCGACCGGCCTGGTGGACCGGTTCGGGCGGGTCGCCGCCGACCTCCGGCTGTCGGTGACCGACCGCTGCAACCTGCGCTGCACCTACTGCATGCCGGCCGAGGGCGTGGACTGGCTGGCCCGGGACGACCTGCTGAGCGCGGGCGAGCTCGTCCGGCTGGCGCGGGTCGCCGTCACCTCCCTCGGCGTCCGGCAGGTCCGGCTGACCGGCGGCGAGCCCCTGTTGCGCCGCGACCTGGTCGAGATCGTGGCCGGCATCGCCGCGCTCGAGCCCCGCCCGCGGATCGCGATGACCACCAACGGCCTCGGCCTGGCCCGCACCGCATCCGCCCTGGCGGCCGCCGGGCTGGACCGGGTCAACGTCTCGCTGGACACCCTGCGGCCGGACACGTTCCGCGCCCTGGCCCGCCGGGACCGGCTCGACGACACGCTGGCCGGGCTGGCGGCTGCGGCCGACGCCGGCCTCAGCCCGGTCAAGGTCAACGCCGTCCTCATGCGCGGGGTCAACGACGAGGAGGCGCCGGAGCTGCTGCGGTTCTGCCTGGCCGCCGGCTACGAGCTCCGCTTCATCGAGCAGATGCCGCTGGACGCCGGGCACGGCTGGACCCGGTCGACGATGGTCACCGCCGCCGAGATCCACGAGCGACTCGCCCGCGAGTTCAGCGTCGAGGCCGACGAGGTGCCCCGCGGGTCCGCGCCCGCCGAGCGCTTCGTCGTGACCTCGGCCGACGGCCGCCTGCAGGGCCGGGTCGGGATCGTGGCGTCGGTGACGGCGTCGTTCTGCGGCGCGTGCGACCGCACCCGGCTGACCGCGGACGGGCAGTTGCGCAGCTGCCTGTTCTCGCACACCGAGACCGACCTGCGTGCGCTGCTGCGGTCCGGTGCCGCCGACGCGGAGATCGCCGACGCCTGGCGCGCCACGATGTGGGCCAAGCCGGCCGGCCACGGGATCGACGACGAGGTCGGCGACGCCGGCGGGATCGCGTCCGCCGGCTTCGTCCAGCCCACCCGGCCGATGAGCGCGATCGGTGGCTGACGCACCGGCCGGCACGGTGCTGGTCCGCTACTTCGCCGCCGCCGAGGAAGCCGCCGGGGTCGCCGAGGAGACGGTGCAGGTGGCGGCCGGCACGACGCTGGCCGAGCTGCTCGAGCAGGCCACCGCCCGGCACCCGGGCCTCGTCGCCGCCCTGCCGGCCTGCTCCTACCTGGTCGCGACGGTGTCCGGCCGGCCGGCGACGCCGGTGCCCGCCGGCTCGGTCGTCGACGTCCTGCCCCCGTTCGCGGGCGGCTGACCCCCTCCCGTTGACCGGCCGTGCTCATGGCCGGATCCGGCCCCTCGCATCGCGTGAGCGTTGCTTCCACTGCTGGCGCATCTCCGAGCGCAGCCGGGCGTCGTTGCGCGACGCCGACCACGCCGCCTCGCGCTGCAGCACCCGCCACCCCTGCACACGCTCCGCGCTGAGCTCACCCGCCGCGACGGCGGCGGTCACCGCGCAGCCCGGTTCGCCCTCGTGACGGCAGTCGGCGAACCGGCAGGTGCCGACGAGCTCGACCACGTCGGCGAAGACGGTGTCGACCCCGTCGCCTGACGTCCACATCCCGACGCTGCGCAGGCCGGGGGTGTCGACCAGGGCCCCGCCGCCGGGCACCGCGACCAGTTCCCGCCAGGTCGTCGTGTGCCGACCGCGCGCATCGGCCTCCCGGACCTCGCCCGTCCGGAGTGGCCCGTCCGGAACAGGGCCGCCGGCGAGCAGCAGGTTCGCCAACGAGGACTTGCCGGCGCCGGAGCTGCCGAGCAGCGCCAGCGTCGAGCCGGCCGCGACGAGTTCGGCCACCTCGTCGAACCCGTCGCCGGTCCGGGCGGAGACCGCCAGCACGTCGACGCCGAGCGCGACCTCGGCGACGTCGCGCCGCATCGACCGGACGGCGGCGGGGTCGACCAGGTCGGTCTTGGTCAGCACGACCACCGGGCGGGCGCCGCTGTCCCAGACCAGGGCCAGCAGCCGCTCGATCAGCCGGGCGGGGACCCGCTGGTCGACGGCCGCGGTGAGCCCGACGGTGTCCACGTCGGCGGCCAGCACCTGCGCTGCGGAACGGGCCCCGCTGGCGTGCCGGACCAGCGCGGTGCGGGCGGGCACGGCGGCGTCGACGGTGCCGGGACCCCCGCCGCGCAACCCGGACGCGACACACCACTGCCCGACGGCCAGCGTCCCGGCGGGTTCGACGGGGTGCGGGCGGTCGGGACAGCCGACCGGGAGGACGAGCGCGCGGCCGCGGTCGACGCGCGCGACCCGCGCCGGGACGGCCCCGGCCGGCGCTGCGCCCAGGGATGCGGCCAGGGCGGCCGCGGTCTGCGGGGGGCCGCCCAGTGCGGCGACGGCCGTGGTCAGGTCGCCGAGTGCGGCGACGGCCGTGGTCAGGTCGCCGAGTGCGGCGCCGG
>CAXTBU010000024.1:0-13200 GCA_964242885.1 uncultured Actinomycetales bacterium | reverse complement strand
CGGCCGTGGTCAGGTCGCCGAGTGCGGCGCCGGGATCTGTCGGGTCGATGTCGAACGGGTGCTGGTCAGGGGACACGGGAGCGACTCCAGGGGCAGGAGGAGTCCGGTCGCGTCCCGAGGCCCAGCTCAGCTGGGGAGGCGGCGACCGGAGAGGAGGGAACGAGCGCGCGAGACCACCACGGCCGCACCCCCTTCCGTCGCTGGCGAAGCGGCACCGTCCACCGCTGGCCCGGACGGTACCCACCGGCCGAACCGACCCGCTCGCCTTTTCGGTGCGAGACCTGCGATGGGTGCGTGCCGCGTTAGCGTGCCGAGGTGCCCGCCCTCAGCCCCGCCGCCCTGTCCTCCGTGGTCTCCTGGTACGGCGGCTGGCTCGCCCACCGGACCGGGGTGCTGCAGGTGCCGGGGGTGCAGGCAGCGGTCCGTGCCGACGGCGAGCTCGTCCTGTCCGGGGCGTACGGGCTCGCGGACGTGGCTGAGCCGACCACCCTGACGAGACGGCACCTGTTCCGGATCGCCAGCCACTCCAAGACCTTCACCGCGGTGGCGGTGCTCCAACTGGTGGAGAGCGGTGCTCTCCGACTGGACGACACGGTCGCCCGCTGGGTGCCGGAACTGACCGACACCGCACCGGAGATCGGCCGTCGGACACTGCGACAGCTGCTCTCCCACGGTGGCGGCGTCATCCGGGACGGCCTCGACGGGGACCACTGGGTGCTCGGCCTCCCGTTCCCGGACCGCGAGCGCCTGCTGGCGATCGCGGCCGACGACGCGGCCGTCTTCGCGGCCGACCGGGACTTCAAGTACTCCAACATCGGGTTCGGGCTGCTCGGCCTGGTCGTCGAGGCCGCGTCCGGCCAGCCCTACAACGCCTACGTGAGCGAGCACATCGTCGACCGGCTCGGCCTGCTCGACACCGGGCCGGAGCTCGACCCGGCCCGCGCCCCGGACTACGCGACCGGGTACAGCGCCCTCGCCCTGGGCGAGCGGGTTCCGGTGGACCACGTGGACACCCGCGACCTCGCGGCCGCGACCGGCTTCTACGCCACCGCCGAGGACCTGACCGCGTACTTCAGCGCCCACCTGCCCGGCGACGACAGGCTGCTCTCCGACGACGCCAAGCGGTCGATGCGCCGCCAGGAGTGGGCGGTCGACGACGGCGGCTACGGCCTGGGCCTCATGCTCAGGACCATCCGCGACCGGAAGCTGTGGGGACACGGCGGCGGCTACCCGGGCCACATCACCCGGTCGCTGTTCGACCCCGAGGACCGCCTGGCGGTGTCGGTGCTGACCAACGCCGTCGACGGTCCGGCGGACGAGCTCGCCGGCGCGTTCTTCTCGGTGCTCGCGCTGGCGACCGATCCGGCGCTGGACACCCCACCCGTTCCCGACGGCATCGACCCGGCCCGGTTCACCGGGCAGTTCGCGACGCTGTGGGGGGTCACCGAGGTCGCGCTGCTCGGCGAGCGCCTGTTCGCCCTGCACCCGGACCAGGCCGACCCGGCGGCCAAGGCGACACCGCTGGCGATCGAGGACGCGGCGACCCTGCGCATCACCGAGCGCTCCGGCTACGGCTCACCCGGGGAGGCGATGCGCTACACGTTCGCCGCGGACGGCAGCGTCGAGACGGTCCGGGAGTTCTCCGGGACCACCTCGGTGCCGCTGACGCGCTGGCGGGAGCGGATCGCCGCGATCGACCGGATCCGACTCCCGGACTGACGCCGACCCGGAACCGGCCCGCTCCTGTGGCCGCGGGACGACGGCCCGCCGGTTCCCCGGGCGGGCCGTCGTCGTGGCGGTGGCGGTGGGATTTGAACCCACGGAGGGGTTAGCCTCACACGTTTTCGAGACGTGCTCCTTAGGCCGCTCGGACACGCCACCGCCGGACAGCCTACCGAGCGCGCCGGCTGCCGAAGAACTCCGCGAGCAGCTGCCCGCACTCGCCGGCCAGCACACCGGTGACCACCTCGGGCCGCGCGACCACCCGCCGGTCCCGCACCACGTCCCACACCGAGCCGACGGCGCCGGCCTTGTCGTCGTGCGCGCCGAACACCAGCCGGGACAGGCGGGCGGCGACGACCGCGCCGGCGCACATCGGGCACGGCTCGAGGGTGACCACCAGCGTGCAGCCGGCAAGACGCCAGCCGTCGCCGACGACCCCGACGGCCGAGCGGATCGCCACGACCTCCGCGTGGGCGGTCGGGTCCCCGGTGGCCTCCCGCGCGTTGCGCCCGGTCGCCACGACGGCGCCGTCCGGGCCGAGGACGACAGCGCCGACAGGGACGTCACCCGTTCGCAGGGCGGCGTGCGCCTCGTCCAGCGCACGGCGCATCGCCGGCTCCCAGACAGTGCGGCCGCCCGCCAGGGACGGGCCCGCGCCCGTCGAGCCGGCACTCAGCGGGTCGGCCTCAGCGGGCGGCGGCGACCGCGGCGTCCACCGCGTCACCGAGCGCCCGGCCGAGACCCAGCGCCTCACCGATCTCCTCCAGCAGGTCCTCGGGCTCGCCGCCGAGGTCCTCGCACAGGTCGCGCATGTCGTCCGCGGCGACACCGAGGTCCCGGAGCAGGCCGAGCTCGCCGACCGGGACCGGGTCCTCGGCGTCGCCGAAGTCGGTGTTCTCCACGAGCTCGTCGACCGCGGGGTCGGTCCGGCGCAGGTGCTCGACCAGGTCGTCGGAGAAGACCAGGTAGTCCGCCGTCTCGATGTCGGAGAGCAGGATCTGCTCGCCTGCCCCGGTGAGGCGCAGGACGACCAGCGCGGAGTCGTCGAGGCTGGCGATGCCGATGACTCCGGTCTCGCCCGACCGGCCGGCGACGGTTGTGCGGAACCCGTCCCACGTGCCGACGGCGTCGGTGGGCAGCGGCTCGACCCGCCAACGCCCGCTGTCGCGGTAGGCGACCACGGCGAAGTCGACCTCGTCCTCGCCGTCGATCTCCTCGTCTTCCTCGTCTTCCTCGTCTTCGTCCTCGTCGTCCTCGTCCTCGTCGACCACCACGACGGCAGTGGTCCCGCCGTCGACCGCGGGACCGGTGCTCTCGTCGTCGGCGGGGTCGAGCTCCTCGAGGTCCTCCTCCTGCCACGCGCTGTCGCGGGCACGGGGGCGGTCCGGCAACTCCACCGCGTCCTGGGGATCGCCGGGCATCGCTGTCTCCTCGGTCTCGTCGGCCCGTTCTCGGGACGGCCTGGTCGGTGGGCGGACCCCGGCATCGTGGCAGAGAACCCGGACGACCGGAACACGCCGGCGGCGTCCGGCGGGCGGATCGACCGGGGTCGTCGGCACCGCGGTCCCGGCCGCCGTGTCGGCTACCTTGCGCCCATGCGCCTGCTGGTCGTCGAGCACCCGCTGGTGGCGCACAAGCTGACGACGCTGCGGGCGTCCTCGACCGACACGACGACCTTCCGCCGGCTCGTCGACGAGCTGGTCACGCTGCTCGCCTACGAGGCGACGCGGGACATCCGCACCGCCCCCGCGACGGTGACCACCCCGGTGGGTCCGACCGTCGGGCTCCGTCTGGCCGGACCGAAGCCACTGGTGGTGCCGATCCTGCGAGCCGGTCTGGGGATGCTCGACGGGATGCTGCGCCTGCTGCCCACCGCGCAGGTCGGCTTCCTCGGGATGATCCGCGACGAGACGACCCTGCAGGCGTCGACCTACGCCGAGCGCCTGCCGGCGGACCTGACCGGCCGCCAGTGCTACGTCGTCGACCCGATGCTGGCCACCGGCGGCACGCTGGCGGCGGCGGTCCAGTTCCTGGTCGACCGGGGCGCCAGCGACGTCACCGCCGTGACCCTGCTCGCAGCGCCGGAAGGCCTCGCCGTACTGCGCACCCTCACCGACGAGCTGGAGGTCCCGCTGACCGTGGTCACCGCATCCGTGGACGAGAAGCTGAACGAGCAGGGGTTCATCGTGCCCGGCCTGGGTGATGCCGGCGACCGGCTCTACGGAGCCGGCCAGTGAGCGCCGCGGTGCCCGGGGACGGCGGCCTTGGCTGGGGGTTCGTCGCCACCGGCGGGATCGCCCGGACCGTCGCGGAGGACCTGCGGCTGGTCGGGGCCGATCGGCTGGTCGCGGCGAGCAGCCGCGACGCCGACCGGGCGAGGGAGTTCGCCGACTCCTACGGCGACGGTTCCGCGACCGGCTACGGATCGGTCGAGGAACTCGTCGCCGACCCGCGGGTGGACGTCGTCTACGTCGCGACACCGCACGCCCAGCACCTGGCCCCGGCGATCACCGCCCTGCAGGCGGGCAAGGCGGTGCTGTGCGAGAAGGCGATGACCCTCACCCCGGCCGACACCGCCGAGCTGGTCGCGGTGGCCCGGGACAACGGCGCGTTCCTCATGGAGGCGGTGTGGATGCGGTTCAACCCGCTGGTCACCCGGCTGCGGTCGCTGGTCGCCGACGGCGCGATCGGGCAGGTGCGGCTGGTGACGGCCGCCTTCGGGTTCGTCTCGGAGTACGACGCGGCGTCGCGGATGTGGGACCCGGCGCTCGGCGGCGGATCGCTGCTGGACCTGGGCATCTACCCGGTCAACTTCGTCCAGATGCTGCTGGGGTCGCCGGACTCGCTGGCGGCGAGCGGTGCTCTGTCCCCGGACGGGGTCGACGCCGAGGCGTCGATGCTGCTGCGCTACCCCGGTGGGACCTCCGCGCTGGTGGCGTCGTCGCTGCTGGCTCCGCTCGCGGTCACCGCGTCCGTCGCCGGGAGCGCCGGCCGGATCGACGTCGACGAGCAGTTCCACACTCCGACGTCGATGACCCTGCGCCGCGAGGGCGCTGACCCGGAGACGTTCCGCGTCGAGCTGGAGGGCAACGGGTACGTGCCCCAGCTGCGCCACGTGGAGGAGTGCGTCCGCGCCGGCGCGACCGAGAGCACTGTCATGCCGCTGGACGACTCAGTCGCGGTCGCCGGGATACTCCAGCAGGCACTGGACGCGCTCGGCGTCCACTACCCCGCCTAGGCTCACTCTTCGCCGACCAACTCGGTGAACACCACGCGCATCGTCGCGGGCTCGGCGTACAACTCGTACGCCGAGCGGACACCCGGTCCGCAGGACGCGGTGCCGATGCCGTTCTGCGCCAGGTCGAGGTTGACCACCACATCCGGTCCCGGCTGCAGATCGGTGCCGTGGAGGGCGGCATCCAGCTGCTCCGGGGTCCAGCGGCGGGCGGTGAACCCGACGGCCGGGTCGGCCGCGATCCGCAGTCCCCGGCCCGCCGCTCCCGACCGGAGCGTGGCCCACCTGGTGTCCAGCCGCTGACCGTTCTCCTGCGGGAAGACGTACGGCGTCTGCATCTTGTCCACCGTGCTGGAGAACCTGGCGAGCCGGACCCCGCTGCGGGTGTCCGCGTACGCCTCACCCGGGCCGAGGCCGAACCAGGTGACCGCATCGGCCCACGACGGCACGCCGAGCCGCAGGCCGACGCGGGGCAGCACGAACGGCCAGTCGCCCTCGGGGACGATCTCGACGGTGAGCCCCAGGGGGCCGGACACACCGCGCTCGGTGTCCGTCGCAGCCCACCGGTAGGTGGCGAGCACCGCTCTGGACTGCGCGGCCGCAGCCACCCGGGTGCGGACCACCAGCTCGGTGTCGTCGACGACGTCGATGCCGATCGTCCGGTGCTCCAGCCGGTGCAGGCCGGCCGCCCGCCAGACCCGGGCGAGCTCGGCCGGTGCCCAGCCACCGCCGTCGTTGTCGGTCGGAGCGCGCCACAGGTCCAGCCGGGGCCCGGTCAGCTCCAGCTCGCCGAGCCGCACGAGCCGGCCGGTGCCGTGGGCGAAGACCGCGTCACCGAGGTGGATGCCGTCCCGGTCGCTGCGGACGCGCGCGCCGCCGGGCGCCGCCGGCAGCGGCGCAGCGGGTCGCAGCGGCACCTGGCCGCCCGCGACCACGTGGCCGTCCGGCGCCCAGGCCGTGTCAGCCGCGAGCACCGCTCGCACGGTCGCCAGCGTCTCGCCGGAACCGGGTGGCAGCTCGGGCAGGGCCACGTCGACGCTGGTGCCCGCCGGTACGTCGGGCAGCTCGAGCTCCCCCATCGGATGTGAGCCCTGCTCGTCGTCGACGGACAGCGCGAATCGCAGGTGCGCCAGCGAGGTGACGGCGTAGCGGTTGGTGATCCGGACCGTCCCGCGCTCGCTGCCGGGCCCGATGCGGACCGGCGCGAACACCGCCTTGACCTCGACCAGGCCCGGCGACGGTGTGCGGTCGGGGAACACCAGGCCGTCGGTGATGAAGTTCCCGTCGTGCAGCGGCTCGCCGAAGTCCCCGCCGTACGCCCAGTACGGCCGGCCGTCCGGCGTGGTCCGGCGGATGCCGTGGTCCAGCCACTCCCAGATGAAGCCGCCCTGCAGCCGCTCGTGGGCGTCGAACAGGTCCTCGTAGTCGCGCAGCCCACCCGGGCCGTTGCCCATCGCGTGCGCGTACTCGCACTGGAAGAAGGGCTTGTCGCGGGTGCCGACGGCGCCGCCCCGGCCGCGGGGGCGGCCGTCCTCGACGACCTGGGCAGACTCCTCGCGCCGGGCGATCTCCGCGCAGTCCTCCACCGACGCGTACATGCGGGTGAAGACGTCGGCGTAGGCACCGTCGTAGTCGCCCTCGTAGTGCACCGGCCGGCCCGGGTCCCGGCTGTGGATCCACTCGGTCATCGCCGCGTGGTTCGACCCGGTCCCGGCCTCGTTGCCCAGCGACCACAGGATGACCGACGGGTGGTTCTTGTCCCGCTCGACCATGCGGCGCACCCGGTCCAGGCACGCCGGACGCCATGCGGGGTCGTCGCTGGGGTTGCCGGCCCAGCCGCCGAACAGGAAGCCGTGCGTCTCCATGTCGTTCTCGTCGACGACCCAGAAGCCCAGCTCGTCGCAGAGCTCGAGCACGCCGGGCGCCGGCGGGTAGTGGCTGGTCCGGATCGCGTTGATGTTGTGCTGTTTCATCAGCAGCAGCTCGCTCCGGACGACGTCGAGCGGGACTACCCGGCCCAGATCCGGGGTGAACTCGTGGCGGTTGACGCCGCGGAACCGGACGACCTCGCCGTTGACGGTCAGCAGACCGGCGGTGATCCGCACGGTCCGGAAGCCGATGTGCAGAGCGATGCTCTCACCCGGCGCCCGCAGCGTGGCCTGGTAGAGCCGGGGCGACTCGGGGTGCCACGGCTGGACGCCCTCGACGCGGATCGGCTCGTCCACGGGGACGTCGCGCAGGCCGAGCTCGGGGACGGACAGGGTGACCGGGCCGTCGGCGCCCGGGGTCAGGGCGACCTCGACCTTCAGCACACCGGTGCCGGGGCTGCCAGCCCCGCCGGCCCCGCCGGCAGTGCCAGGAGCGCCCTCGAAGTCGGCGTGCACCCAGTGGTCCTCGATGCTGCCGGACGGGCGGCGCAGCAGCGCGACGTCGCGGAAGATCCCCGGCAGCCACCACTGGTCCTGGTCCTCCAGGTAGCTGGCCGCCGACCACTGGTGGACCCGGACCGCGAGCACGTTGCGCCCGGCGCGGAGCACGTGCGCCACGTCGAACTCGGTCGGCAACCGACTGCCGGTGCCCCACCCCAGCTCGTGACCGTTCAGCCAGACCTTGAAGCAGGACTCGACACCGTCGAAGCGCAGGACCGTGGGCGTCCGGTCGGCCCAGTCCCGCGGGAGCTCGAAGGCGAGGCGGTGGTCACCGGTCGGGTTCTCGTCGGGCACGAACGGCGGGTCGACCGGGAAGGGGTAGACGACGTTGGTGTACGCGGGGTCGCTGCGGCCGTCGAACCCCAGGTGCATCGGCCAGCTCGACGGCACCGGCAGGTCCTGCCAGTCCCCGCCGGACCCGGAGTCGTCCAGGTCCGGGTCGGCGAGGCGCCGCTCCGGCAGCGCGGTGGCGACCGACGGCGAGAGCCGGAACCGCCAGGTGCCGTTGAGGGTGTGCCGTGGCACGCTCGACCGGCCGTCGGCCCGCGGCGCCCGCCGGCCGTGCCCGGGCGCGACGTCCTCCCAGTACGGGAGCCGACGCTCCGCGGCGTTCTGCGCACTCTGGGGCGCGATGGGCGCGGGGGCGGACGGGGTCTGGGTGCTGCCGGCTGCGTCGACCACCTCGCGCACGCTACCGGCCGTCCGATGGAAGCGGTTCCAGCCCCAGCCACCCGCCGTCAGCCGTCAGCCGTCAGCCGTCAGCCGTCAGAGTCACGGCTGCCCCGTCACCGGTCGACGGCCCGGCGGCCGGACCGGCGGGCGTGCCAGGCGCCCGGGGACGGCAGGTTCTCCCAGTCACCGACGCCGGCGACGACGTGCCCGGCCGCCCAGGAGCCGGTCGCCAGCGCCACGTCGAGCTCCGCGCCGGCCAGGATCTCCGCCAGGTAGCCGGTCGTGTGGGCATCCCCGGCGCCGACCACGTCGACGACGGGCCCGGCTGCCTCGGCGGCGGCGGTGACCACCGGCCCGTCGGCGGCGCGGGCGATCGAGCCGTCCGCCCCGAGCCGGACGACGACCCGCCGGGGCCCCCAGCCGGCCAGGGCGGCCAACGCGTGCTCGGGATCGGCGCAGCCGGTCAGCAGGGCGGCCTCCTCGTCGCTGCACAGCAGGTCGTCGACCTGCTCGGCCACCGGCCGGCACGCGGCGAGGAACGCGTCGGCGTCCCAGAGCCGCTTGCGGTGGTTGGCGTCGAAGCTGACCGAGGACCCCGCCGCCCGGGCGCGGGAGAGCAGGTGGGTGACCGCCGCTCGCGGTCCGTCGCCGAGCGCGAGGGTGATCCCGGTCAGGTGTACGTGCCGGGGCATCCCGAGCGTCTCCAGCGCACGATCGACGTCGTCCGGGGACAACGCGGCGGCCGCCGAGCCCGCGCGGTAGTACCAGACGTTGGCGGTGACGGCGGTCGGCCGCTCCTTCACCATCAGGGCGGTCGGTCGCGCCGGGTCGACCACGACGCCCCGGGTGTCCACCGACTCCGCGCGCAGGGTCCGCAGCACCTCGGCGCCGAACGGGTCGTCGCCGACCCTGGTGACGGCGGCGACCCGCAGCCCGGCCCGGCTGAGGCCGACCGCGACGTTGGTCTCCGCGCCGGCGATCGACTTGGTCAGCGTGCGGGCGGTGACCAGTGGGCCGGGCTCGCCCTGGAAGGACACGAGGGTCTCCCCCAGCGTCAGCACGTCGGGGGCGCTGCCGGTCCCGGTGGGCCCGGGTCTGCCGTCGGGCCCGGTCATGCCGGCGGGCTGCCGACCGCGGCGAGCACGTCGGCCGCGGCCCGGCTGACCTCCTCCGCGCCACCGCGCGCCCACGCGGCGGTGAACGCCGACGCGATCGCCACGGCCGTGGCGCCCCGCTCCAGCCACTCGCGCGCCGACGAGGCGTCGACCCCGCCGGTCGGCACGTAGGCGACCTCCGGCGCGATCTCCTTCAGCGCCGCCAGGTGGCCCGGTCCCAGCGTTCCCGCCGGGAAGACCTTGACCGCCCGCACCCCGAGGTCGATGGCGGCGTACAGGTCGGTGGGCGTCATGATGCCCGTCAGCGTGGGGATGCCGCGTTCCGCACACCGGGCGACCACCGCGGGACGGACCGCCGGGGTGACGACGTACCGGGCGCCGGCATCGGCCACGGCGTCGACCTGCTCGGGTCGGACGACGGTGCCGGCGCCGATGTACCGGTCGCCGAACTCCGCGGCCAGCTCGGCGAGGACCTCGGTCGCCCGCGGCACCGTCCAGGTGATCTCCACACACGCCAGGCCACCGCGCAGCAGCGCACGGGCGACCTCGGCGGCGACCGCCGGGTCGGCGTGGCGGACGATCCCCACGACGCGGTGCCGCCGCAGCCGCTCGAGCAGCTCGTCGCTGGCATCCGGAGCGGAGCCCATCCCGTTCTCGTCGGTCACGCGGGCGCCGAGATGGTGTCGAGGATCCCGCGGAGGTAGCCGATCGAGTTGGCCCGGCCGCGGCTGCAGTAGGCGCCCGGCGAGGTGTCCCGCCAGGTGTCGCCGTCGCCGACCATCGAGGGAACGTGGTCGTCGATGACGAAGCCGTCGAACCCCGCCTCGTACAGGTGCCGCAGGACACCGACCACGGACACGTTCCCCTCGCCCAGGAAGCACTCGGTGAAGGCCGGGACGGTGCCCTGCACGTCGCGCAGGTGCACGACGGGGACCCGCCCGGCCGGTACGTGCGCGTCGATGACCTCGTCGACCCCGTCCTGGCCGGCCATCGACGAGATGGTACCGACGCACAGGGTCAGCCCCCAGGACGGACTCCCGCCAGCCTGCTCGGCGCCGCGGGCGATCGCCGCGGGGGAGGTGAAGATGCGGGTCACCCGGTCCAGCGGGACGTCGACCGGCGGGTCGTCCGGGTGCAGCGACAGGCGGACGCCGGCCTGCTCGGCGACCGGGAGCACGGCGTCGAGGAAGTACTGGTGGTTGGCCCACATCTTGTCGGCGCCGAGCGGCTCGCCGACCGGTGCCGCGAAGCTGAGCTTGTAGGCCGCCAGCGCGTTGCCACCGCCGACCTCGGCGAGGTCGAACGCCGTCACCAGCGCACCGCCGCGGCCGCGGACCGCCATGTCGGTGCGCCACACGGCGGTCGGGCTGAAGGTGTAGCCGAGCAGGTCGTACCCGGTGGCCGCCATGTTCCGGATGGTCCGCTGGTAGTTCTCGATCTGCTCGTCCCGGCCCGGCAGCCCCCGCTGGACCTTCCAGAAGTGCGCGGTGGGCACGTTCTCCAGGCCCTCGATCACCAGGTCGTCGGCGGTGCACCGCTCTCGCAGGGCCCGCAGCTCCTCGACTGTCCAGAAGCCCTGCTCGCCCGGCAGGCTCGACGGCGCGTGCAGC
Organism: uncultured Actinomycetales bacterium; assembly: GCA_964242885.1. Classification (GTDB taxonomy): domain Bacteria; phylum Actinomycetota; class Actinomycetes; order CAXTBU01; family CAXTBU01; genus CAXTBU01. The sequence continues at coordinate 2,417 of CAXTBU010000024.1, read as the reverse complement.
TGCACCCCGGTCAGGCCGAGCTGGTGGGCGAAGGCGGCGACGGTGTCGTCGTACTCGTCCACGTGGCCGAGGGCGATCCGCATGGCGGACTGCCGGCCGCGCGGTGCAGTGCTCACCGAGCGGCCGGCGCGCCCGCACCCACCGGCACCAAAGGCACCCGCCCACCGCCGGCCGGGGTCATCCGCGCCGCCACCTCGTCCAGTGGCAGCCGTCCGGACAGGCTGGCGTAGAAGGGGTTGGCGGGCACCAGCTCGCTCTGCGCGACCGGCCGGGCCAGCAGCGCCGAGGCGTAGAGCGCGGTCACGAACGACATCGTCGGACGGGTGCTCGCCAGCGTCGTCTCGTGCCGCCGCCCCGCGAGCATGTCCGCCACCAACCGGCTGATCTGTGCGCCGTGGTTGCTCGGCACGTCCACGCCCGCCGAGGCCGCCCACGGGTCGCTCGCCGCCGCGTCACCGCCGGCGCCGGCTGCCCCGCCGGGGCCGCCGGACCCGTTGCGGACGCCGGGGTCGATGCCGAAGGTGCCCGCCGTCGCGGCGTCCGGTGCCGGCGTGAACGACCAGTCGCTGTCGCGGTAGCCGTACACGTGGTCGACCTCCAGCGTTCCGCCGGTGAGGTCGAACCGCAGGCGGCTGAGCTCACGCGGGGACAGCAGGCTGTTGACGACGGAGCCGACGGCGCCGCTGGCGAAGGTGACGGCGGCCACCGACACGTCCTCGAACTCCACCGGCCGGGCGACCCGGGTCGCGAGGGCGCTGATCGAGGTCCAGTCCCCGAGCAGGTGCAGGAGCAGGTCGATCTGGTGGATCCCGTGGCCCAGCGTGGGACCGCCGCCCTCGCCGGACCACGTCCCGCGCCAGTCCGGGTCGAAGTAGGAGTCCGGCCGGAACCAGAGCGTCTCGCAGAGGGCGACCTGCGGGCGGCCGAGCGCGCCCGCGTCGATCAGCCGCTTGGCCCGGCGGGCCCCGGACCCGTGCCGGTGCTGGACGACGACGTAGACCTCGCCCGCGCTGTCCGCCTCCGCGGCCGCGATCAGGTCCATCTCCGCCAGGCTCAGGCACGGCGGCTTCTCCAGCAGGACCGAGTGCCCGGCGGCCAGGACGGCCAGTGCCAGCTCGGTGTGGGTCCCCGGCGGGGTCGCGATCGACACCAGGTCCGGACTCTGTGCGGCCAGCAGCGCCTCGACACCGTCGTACCGGTTCGGGGTGCCGTACCTCGCGCCGAACACCTCCGCCCGGTCCGGGACGATGTCGGCGACGCCGACCAGCTCGGTGGTCCCCGTCGCCGCGTACGCCTCGGCGTGCCGCGGCGCGATGCCGCCGTTGCCGACGATCGCCACCTTCAGCCGGCCGTCCGCTCCCGCTGTCCCGCTCACGTGGCGTCCCCTCTCACCGCGGCCGTCTCCTGCGCGAGCAGGGCCAGCCGCATCGTCTCGAACGTGTGCTCCTGCGGGCAGGCGGTCTCGGTGCGCTCCCGCACGTCGCGGACCAGGTCCGCGTAGTAGGTCAGCGGCGCGTCGGCGGCGTCGACGTGCTCGGTGCCGTTGTGGTCGACGCAGAACAGGTGGTCCCCGCCGGGCCGGCCGGCGATGTCGACGTACTTGCGCATCTCCAGGTAGCCCTCGGTGCCCAGCACGATCAGCCGGCCGTCCCCCCAGGTGGGCAGCCCGTCGGGGGTGTACCAGTCGCAGCGGATGTACCCCTGTGCGGAGTCGCTGCGCAGCAGGACCTCGCCGAAGTCCTGCAGGCCCGGCGTGTCCGGGTTGGCGAAGTTCCCGACCGTGCTGGCCACCACCTCGCCGCGCGCGGAGCCGGTGAACCACAGGAACTGGTCGATCTGGTGGGAGGCGATGTCGGTGAGGATGCCGCCGTAGCGCTCCCGCTGGAAGAACCAGTCCGGCCGGCCGCTGCCGCCGGACAGGTGCGACCCGACCCGGTGCGGCCCCAGCCCGAGGGTCTGCACCACGCGGCCGATCCGCCCGGCACGGACCAGCTCGCCGGCGCGGGTCACACAGCGGACCTCGAACCGCTCGGAGAACGTGACCGACCAGAACCGGCCGCTGTCGGCGACGGCGGCCCGGATCTCGGCCAGCTGCCCCGCGGTCGTGCAGCCCGGCTTGTCCGCGACGACGTCCTTGCCGGCCAGCAGCGCGGCGACCGCGATCGCCGCCCGGCGGTCGGGCACCGCCGCTGTGACCACCAGGTCGATCGTCGGGTCCTCGAGCAGCCGCCGGGCGTCGTCGACGGCGGGGACGTCCGGCCAGCGTGACCGCGCGGCGGTGAACACGGCCGCGCCCGGGTCGTCACTGGCCATGCCGACGAACTCGCCGCCCTCGGCGACCAGGCCGGCGATCTGGCCGAAGACGTGCGCGTGGTCCAGCCCGACCGCGGCGAACCTCACCGGTCCGCTCACCGGGC